>JBKHHU010000056.1:0-16953 GCA_046539045.1 Phycisphaerae bacterium | reverse complement strand
GCCGTGGCCATGGTTCGGAGGTTCGTGGTGCATTTGAGCTGGCGGGCCAATTCCTGCACCTTCCCGAGCGAAGGAACGAGAATGGAAACGAGTAACCCGATGATGGCGATAACAACCAGCAGTTCGATCAACGTAAAAGCCTTGAGCGAACCGTCATGTAGTTCAGTTGAGCGGAGATGACCGTTCATGAGCGTCTCCCGAAATATGGTTCTCGCTAGCCGATGTCTGTCTCAGGCTCGGGCTGAGCTTGAAATCCCATGATACCATGTGGAAAAAGGCGAAGCAATTCTCATATTGCGCATTCCGTTAGACTAATTGCGCAACACGCAATAACAGCGCAGCATAGGATGGCAACTTCCCAACGAAGGTGTCCGCGCCGGCGTTCCCACACGGCAAACTTACAACGCATGGTCTCTGAACTGATGAGCCGCCGTGGTGACCGTGACAACAAAGTATTATACAATGCTGCGGAGTCAACGTTCGCCGCCATTGAGGAAACGCCGATGTTCCGCCAGGCATGGAAAAGCTTTAAGACAATCGTCCTGATCGCCGGGGTCATATTGACGTTCTTTGCGGTGATCGAGGTGATCCAGGCGTACCACGCACTGGATCGCATGCATCCGTATGCGGGCACGGCTTTTCTGATCGTGCTGGGGATCGGGCTGACGGCGGGGCTGGTCTATTACATCGTCAAGATCGCACGCCGGCCCAAAGTGCTCCACCCTCCGAAAACAGTGAAACCGGACACTGCGGAGGAAGAGGAACTCCGCAAATATTGCCGCTACCTCCGCCGGTTCATGCTGCGACTGGCGCGCAATCACCGCCTGGACGACGAAACCCGCGCCGCGGTCGCCACCGGCGCGCTGGACCTGCATGGATGCGTCAAAATCGCCGAAACGCCCGAGGAGATCCGCGCTGCCCTGGACCGGGCCGAGCAGATCGTCAAACCCGCTCTCACGCCGCTGGATGAAGAAGCCGAGCGCCTCATCCGCGCCTCCGTGCGAAGCATCATGTTCTGGGTGGCCATGAGTCCGTACAAGTCGCTGGACTTGATCGTAGTGGGGTACCGGAATCTGGCGATGATCGCTTCGCTGGTCGGTTTGTACAACTCCAGGCCGCGAGTCCGGGAGCAACTGGCGATCGTCCGCGATACGCTTCGCGTGGTGGCGACGGTGAACTTCCTGAACTTCGGAAAGAACGTCTTCGACGAGCTGTTCTCGAACCTTCCCGGCGGACGCTTTGCCGATGACATTGCTCAGGGAATCGGGGCAGGCTTTATGAGTTCCGCTGCCGGGCACGCCGCGATGCAGCGTTGTCGGGCCTACCGGGGCTGGGACGAACAGACCGCCCGGGAATGCCTGCGTCTGCAGCTGCGCAACTTCTATCACGATGTACGGGACATGTTCATGAAGGACGTCTGGTCGGCGATGCGCGACCGGATGGGAGCCATCGTGCCCGGGGGAACCTGGGACACCGTCACCGGGCGCGTCCGAGAAGGCCTGCGGGAGGCCGGCGAGACGATCGAAACCAATTTCTCCCGCCCCGCCACGTCCGGCGCCGACAGCGTCCGACGGGCCGCCAACAGCGGACGGCAGGCCATGCGGGACTTCTTCGGGCTCTTCCGCAATAAGCGCAGGGAACAATAGCCAACGCGCCGTCGACCTGCCGGGGCAAGGAGGACAGCGACTCTGCCCGATGCTATGCAACAAGGCGCAGCCAAGCTCGATCTTGATAATTTCCCCCTCCGACCGTAGGCTGTGGTGCTTCACTGGATGTTTGGAGAAAACCAATATGTCGGATGAAAACAGAGCCCTTGGCGTAGCCATTCTCGGCTGCGGGACCGTCGGCGGATCGACCGCGCAGATCCTTACTCGCGACAAGGACTTGCTGTCGCGCCGGGCCGGCAGAGAGATCGAACTGAAGTACGTGGTGGACATCGACTTCGAAACCGCCCGCAAGCTTGGGCTGGATGAGTCGCTGTTGACCGAGGACTACCGGAAGGTCCTGGAAGACAAATCGGTCGACGTCGTTGTCGAACTCGTTGGCGGGACGACGATCGCCAAGGATTTTACGGAGCGCGCGTTCAAGGCGGGCAAGCATGTGGTCACGGCCAACAAGGCCTTGCTGGCCCACCACGGCACTGAATTGTGGCGTCTGGCCCGTGAAAACAGCGTGAGCATGGCGTTCGAAGCCAGCTGCGCCGGTGGAATTCCGATCATTCGTGCCTTGACCGACGGCCTGATCGCCAATCGAATTGAGGCGATCTACGGGATCGTCAACGGCACGAGCAATTACATCCTCACAGAGATGACGCAATACGGTCAAAGCTACCTCGATTCCCTGCACGATGCTCAGCGCAAAGGCCTTGCCGAGGCCGACCCCACGCTGGACGTCGGTGGCGGGGACTCGGCCCATAAGCTGGCGATCATGGCCGGGCTTGCCTTCGGCGAGGACGTCGATTTCGACGCCATTCCCGTCGCGGGTATCGATAAGCTGGAACTGATGGACGTCCAGTTCGGCCAGGAACTCGGGTACGTCATGAAGCTGCTGGCCATCGCCCAGCGAGAGGCCGACGGCGTGAGCCTGCGAGTCCAGCCGGTATTCATCTGGCGGGAACACCCTCTGGCGTGGGTTTCGGGACCGTTCAACGCCGTCAGCGTATACGGAAGCAATGTCGGGCACACCATGTACTACGGCCGTGGTGCGGGCGGGTCGCCCACAGCCTCTGCAGTCGTGGCCGACATCGTCGGGCTGGCGACCGGAACCGCCCAGGCAAGCTTCAACCAGCTCGGCATCTGGCCGGACAAGGCCCAGCGTTCCAAGCAGTTGCCTCCAGAGAAAAGTAAGAGCCGCTACTACCTCCGCGTCATCGCCGAGGACCATCCCGGTGTGCTGGCGCAAGTGGCGGACATTCTCGGTCGGCACGGGATTTCCATCAGTTCCGTGCTGCAGCACGAGGCTCTTCACGGCGAGGACACCCCGCACGGCGTGCCGGTGGTCATCACCACCTACACCGCGCAGGAAGGCAACATGCGCAACGCGCTGGCTGAGGTCGGAGACATGGACGATATCAAGGATGACCCGGTCTGCATCGGAATCGTCACCGAACATCCCGAATGGGGTGAATAGGCAACAGCATGAAATACGCACTCATCATCCCGGACGGAGCCGCCGACGAGCCGATCGCGAGCATCGGGGACAAAACCCCGCTGCAGGTGGCAGAGACGCCCAACATGGACTGGATCGCCCAGAACGGGCGCGTCGGTACCGTCAAGAACGTCCCCCAAGGCCTGCCCTGTGGCTCGGACGTAGCCATCCTCTCGCTGCTCGGGTACGACCCGAAGGAGCACTACACCGGCAGGGCTCCCCTTGAAGCAGCCGCTCAGGGCATCGACGTCGGCGCCGATGAGTGGGTTTTCCGCTGCAACCTGGTGACGATCGTGGACGGCCTCATGGAGGATCACTCCGCCGGGCACATCACCACCAAAGAAGCGACGGCGATCATCGAAGAGTTCAACGAAAAGCTCGCCGCACCGGGCCTGAAGTTCTATCCGGGCGTCAGCTATCGTCACCTGATGACCTACGAAGGCGAGTTGAACATTACCACCACCCCGCCGCACGATATCCTCGGCAAGAACGCCAGCGGGTATCTGCCCGGCGGGCAGGGCGCCGAGAAGCTCCGCACGCTCATCCAACTCAGCCAGGAGATTCTCGAAAACCACGATATCAACGTCGTTCGCCGCGACCTCGGCGAGAACCCGGCCACGAGCATGTGGCTCTGGGGCGAGGGGAAGATGCCCAACCTCCCGCGATTCGAAAAGCTCTTCGGGATCAAGGGTGCCGCCATCACCGCCGTCGACCTGATCCGCGGGATATCCAAGCTCATCGACTGGAACGTGATCGAAGTCCAAGGTGCCACCGGCAACCTCGACACCAACTATGAAGGCAAAGGCGCCGCTGCCGTCAAGGCACTCGACGACCACGATATCGTCTGCGTCCACGTCGAAGCCCCCGACGAATGCGGCCACGCCGGCGACGTCAGCGGTAAGGTCAAAGCCATCACCGAGATTGACAAGCACGTCGTCGGCCCGGTGGTCGACCGGCTCAAGAAGGAAGGCGACGACTGGCGCATCCTCGTCCTGCCGGACCACCCCACGCCCATCGAGTTCCGCACGCACACCGCGGGGGCAGTGCCCTTCGCACTGGCCGGAAAACGCATCGAAGCCGTCGTCCACGGGCCCTTCTGCGAAGCGACCGGAGAAATCTCCGACCTGCACATCCCCCGCGGATGCGAGCTGATGGAGTTCTTCCTGACGGTGCGATAGCCAACCTGAGAGGGCTTTGTGTCTCCTGTAGAGACCGGGGTGTCTTCTGGATAGAGGCTGGTGTGTCTCCTGCCTGCGGCAGGCAAGCGACGCACCAGCCCGAATGCATGAATGGCGGGATGAACAGAGAGTTCAAAAGATACACATTCTGATCCAGGGGGAACCCATGACCGAATCGCAGCAGCAGGCACAATACGGTGAAGTCGAAACCGTCGGGATCGACGGTCAGCCGGCCCGGCCTTACGCTGTGGTGCCGATGATCCCGTGGGAGGAAACTCACGGGCCGGAAGGCAAAGGCGGCGGGTTCTGGCGAACTGAATGGTCGTGAAAATATTTCTTGTGAGGACGCCCGGCAAAACTACAATAAACATGTTAAGTTTTCAGCATGTCGGCCGAATGAGGAGGGGAACCGATGAAACCATGTTCCCGGCCCATTACGCCGCGCCGGATGTGGGGGCTCATTGCGTTGCTTTCCGTGGCCGCTATACCGATGCAAGCGCAGGCCGAGAACGACAAGAAACCGGAGCTGACGGAGGCATATGTCGCATCGCTGCTGGAGAAGATGGACAGTCCGCAGTTCCGTGTTCGGGAGGCAGCCACCCAGGAATTGGAGTCTTACGGTGCCCGGATCGTCCCCCTGCTGGCGGGCAACCCGTACAGTCGCGTGCTGCTGGACAGTCGCCGATTGGCCGACAAGGGTCAATGGTGGCAGTTCCACCTTGACCGTGTGGTGTATGTCCGGAATTCCGATGGGAAGCTGATCGATCTGAATCGTCGCATCGCCTCGGCCACGGGTGCCGAGGACGTGAAAGTCTACCAGCCAACCTACCTTCCCGGCAGGCGGGACGTGCTGCTGGTCGGCAGCAGTTGCGGGATGTGGAAACTCTCGCCGGACGGAAAAGTGGACCGGATCGAATTGGAATTGGACAACCCGGACGTGACCGTGGTCCACGCGCGCTATCCGCAGATGACGAAGAAACGGGTGCATTTCGCAGCAGCCGTACACGACGGCGGGCAGATGTTCGAGTTGGCCTGCAAGACGCTCAAGCCGCGCAAAACCGGCGGGTACTACGGTTTCGGGCCGCAGGGCAGCTTCTGGACGTGCGTCCTGCATTACGGCAGTGACCAGCGGTACCGACACGTCGTCCAGCAATATGTCAAATGAGCGTGCAGGCGCTGCGCGTCCGGCGGGCGGCGACCGGCAGTAAAAGCAAAAGCCCTGATTGGTCCTTACTTCGCCTCTGCCGGGGCGGGGATAATGTCCTCGGCGTCGACGATGGCACCCTGGGCCTTGAGCTGCTTCTGCAGCGCGTCGGTATCGAGTTTTCGCGGGGTGACGTTTGCCTTGATGCTCATCGCCGCGGCCGTGCCTGCTGCCTCGCCAAGCAGGCCGCATTGCGGCATGACGCGAGTGCTGCCCAGCGCCCGGTGGGTGACGCTGATGCACCGACCCGCCACCAGCAGGTTGTCGACCGCCTTGGGCACAATGCAGCGGTAGGGAATCTGGTACTTGAATCCCGCGTGCGGCCGGTAGGTTTCCTCGTCCATCCCCGGCCCGGTGCAGTTGTGCACGTCTATGAAGAACGATCCGTAGCCGATGGAGTCGTCCCACTCCTTCTCCTGCAGGATGTCCTCATCCTGCAGCACGTACTCGCCAACGATCCGTCGACTCTCCCGTGTGCCCAGCAGGCTGGCCGTAGAGACCATGTAGCAGTTCTCCATCCCGGGCACGTACTTGCGGAAGACGGGGATCATGTGGAACGCCTGCCGCCGCCCTTCAATGGTCGCGCGGGTGATGTCGTCGGCGTTGGTGCAATCGATTCCGAAAATATGCGTGAAGTTGATGCCGACCTGGTCCGGCCGCGTGGGCGACCACCAGAAACCCATGATCTGCGACTGGAACGGCTCCATGTCGCCGTTGTCCTGGGCTTCCTTCCAGACGTGCTGCATCTTGTAATTGGTGCGCCACTGGTTGACTTTGTCCCAGTCGACCCCGCCGATCGTGAACATGAGTGTCGTCGGCTGCATCGCCCCGTCGCTCTCGCGCCCCTTCTCGAACGGGGCCCCGGCAGAGGCGGCCACGTCTGCATCACCGGTGCAGTCAATCACCTGTTTGGCCAGCACGACCTGTCGGCCTGACTTGTTCTGGATGTACGCCCCGGCGATTGTGTCGTCCTGAACAAAAGCATCAGCAAATTGCGTGTGGTACAGCAGGTCGACGTTCGCCTCGGCAGCAATCTGTTCCAAGGCCAGCTTGAGCCCGTCGAGTTCGAAGTCCACACTGCCGCCCCGCTCCAGACCGGGCGTGTGGTTCCAAGCGCCGTAGCCCATATCCACCGCCCGCTGCACCATTTTATAGGGCAGACCGGCCACGACAATTTCGGGGGAGGCCCAAGCCGAATACAGGCACAGGTGGTTGTGCCCCCCTGCAGTGGCGATCCCGCCGAGGCAGTTCATCTGCTCGATCAGCAGCGTCTTCGCGCCGTTCCGGGCGGCAGCGATCGCAGCACAGAAGCCCGCCGGCCCGCCTCCGCAGACCAAAACGTCCACCTCGCCATACACTGGGATATCGCGATTCAGTTCAGCAATGGTCTTGCTCATCGTTTCCTCACAACGTTTTCACGAATCCAAGGCGGTTTGTTTACCATAAACGGCAGCGCCTGTCGCAGGAATTCCCGCAATTCTCACGCTCAGCCGAGCGACTCAAACACCATGTCCACATACAACGTGGATGACCATCCATAATCGTGGATCACCTGGTGATAGGGATGGATTTCCGGGGCATTCCTGCCCTTGCGCGGCATACTCGGCGGGGCCATCTCGCCGCGGTCGTCATAGAACTCAAAGATCGAACCGCACTGCTCGTACCACCGCTCCACCTCGTTGAGCGTCTTCTCGATGATCTCGTCGGCCAGGTCGTCCTGCTCGTAGCGACGCAACCCGAACGCGATCAGCCAGTTGATGTTCAGCCAGACCGGACCGCGCCACATGTCGCGGGAGTAGTTCTCGGTGTCGCTGACGGCGATGGTCGGGACGGGCAACCATGTTGCGAACATCTCCGGGTCGCGCAAGCAATCGACCAGGCGCGCCGCCTGGGCTTCCGACGGCGCCCCGCAGATCAGCGGGAGGAGCCCTGCCGAGGAGATCACACCGGTCCGCTCGCCGGTTTCCGCGTCGGCGTCCATGTACAGACCCGCCTCCTCGTCCCAGAGTCGCTCGTTGATCTTCTCCAGCAGGTCATGGTACGTCTCCAGCCACTTCTCCGCACCCTCGGCGTCTTCCAGAGTCCAGGCGAGGCTGGAGAGGATCTCGCATTCCAATGCGAGCATGGCGTTGAAATCGACCGCGTCCAATTGCCTGGCCGAGTCGAACCGAGGGGAGTTATCCCAGCCGGATTCACCGCTACGGCATCCGGGATTGTCTTCGATGGCCCACTCAACCAGCCCGTATCCGTCGGTATCGCGGTTGTCCAGATCCCACTGCACATAGGCCGTCAACTTCGGATAGACCTCCCGCAGCCACTCGACATCCGGCTCGGAGTCGTTGACCTGCATCACCGCCAAGGCCAGAACCGGCGGCTGGGTGAACTCATGAGAGTCGTTGGGCATGGTGCGAATGGGAATCTGCCCGTCAACTCGCTGGTTGGCGAATACGGCGTTGATGGCGTCCCGCGCCACGGCCGGGTCAAGGTGCCGCCAACCGATCGCATGAAACGCACTGTCCCACAACCAGCAACCGCGGTGCGGCCAGCGGTCGGGCGTGGTCCACCGACAGTCTATCGGCTCCTCACCACTGCAGACCTGTGTTTTCATAACGGACATGGCTTTGACCAGTGCCCGCTTCCTGCCGTCGGGAAGTTTCGGCGGAACCGGCTGGGCGTCCAGCCACCTGCGACGGTCCGCGATGGCCGAGGCAGAATCCTCGTGCAGTTTGCTCTTATCGAACCGAGCCGTTGACCCGAGCAGCGTTCGGTCCCCCTCCCGGATCACTGTAAGACCATCCGCGACATCCGAAACTTCGCACGGACCGACGATCAGCAGGTGAAATGCGTCCAGGAACGCCCCCCTGCGATTGCCACACTCGGTCGTGATGTCGAAGCAGTCGCCGGCCAGGAACGTCGCCGTCGGCGTATTCCCGAACCGGACAGTCGCCTCTGCCGGGAGTTTCACGCATATACCGACGCCCTCGGTCGAGGTGCGCGCGACTATGCCGTTTTCGTAGGAGGTCTCGCCGTCCAGTGCTGAGAACGCCAGCAACTGGCCCGGTCCGTATACGTTGAGGTACCCTTCGTTCCGGATATCCATCAAAGTGTCTCTCCTTACAGGTCGCGTTGTGCAGATCGGGATCAATGACCAAGACGCCGGATCGAACGGGCATAAGCATCCCTGATCTGTGGGCGGAAACCATAAACCGTTGGACGTTTGGGGCGAAATCCGCTACTATCTCTCGCTCCGTTGAATGCCCCCACAGTAATCGCAACTGGTAACCGGAGCAACAGGAGACTATGAGTACCATAGTAATGAAATTTGGCGGCACGAGCGTTGCCGACGCCGAGAAGATCCTCGCCGCAGCCAAGCGCGCCCGACGGGCGCACAAGGCGGGGAACCATGTTGTCATGGTCGTTTCGGCGATGGGCAAGACCACCGACGTTCTGGTGGATCTGGCCGACCAACTCAACCCCGACCCGCCCAAACGCGAGATGGATATGCTGTTGTCGACCGGCGAGCAGGTTACCATTTCGCTCATGGCGATGGCCTTGGAGAACCTGGGCATCCCCGCCATCAGCTTCGTTGCGGGGCAGATCGGTATGGTCACCGACGACGCTCACACCAAGGCGAAACTCAAAACCATTGACGCCAAGAGGATCCACAAGGAACTGCAGAGCGGCAAGATCGTCATCGTGGCCGGCTTCCAGGGCGTCACCGAGGAAGGCGCGATCACCACCCTGGGCCGCGGCGGGAGCAATGTCACGCTGGTCGCACTGGCAGCAGCGTTGGATGCCGATGTCTGTGAGAACTACACCGACGTCGACGGGATCTACACTGCCGACCCGCGGATCGTCCCGAACGCCCGCAAGCTCAAGAGCATTTCCTACGATGAGATGCTCGAACTGTCGAGCTTGGGCGCCGGCGTCCTGCACAACCGGGCGGTGGAATTTGCCAAGAAGTACAACGTGCCGATTCACGTACGCAGCAGTCTGAACAACAAAAAAGGAACCATGATCGTGGCTGAGACTGAATCCATGGAACGCATCGTCGTCAGCGGAGCGGCCCTGAAGGACAAGGTCGCTCGCGTGACCCTTCGCGGCGTGCCGGACAAACCGGGCGTCGCCGGGAAGATTTTCCACACGCTGGCCAAGAACAAGATCGTCATCGACGACATCATCCAGACAACTCACCCTGAAGGCGACGCAACGATATCCTTCACTGTCGACCTTGCCGAGATCAAGGACGCCAAGAAGGTTGTCGAGAGCATCTGCAAGACACAGAAATGCGAAGCGCTGTACGACGAGAAGCTGGCGAAGGTTTCCGTTGTAGGCGTGGGTATGCGGATTCACACCGGCGTGGCCGACCGCATGTTCCAGGCTTTGGCCGAAGCGAAGATCAACATCCAGAACATCACCACCAGTGAGATCAAGATTTCCGTGCTGATCGATGCCGATCAGGGCGCCGAAGCCCTCCGCCTGGTGCACGACGCTTTCGGCCTCGGCGGAAAGAAACGCAAGGCTGCAAAGAAGTAGACTCACCGGAAGGCACAAAAGCCGAGTTCCAAACGGGACACCCAGCCCGCATCGACATCTTCGGTGCGGGCTGTCTTACTATGTTCCACGATGTTTCGGTCGGGGGGGGGAAGAGATCGTTCGTCCCGCCGTCTGGCAGACAGCGTTGCAAGCTGATATTATCGAGCGTATGGAGCAGTTGATCGAAAACAACCCGCGTTTCCGCAAAGCCTTGCTGGAAACGATTCCGTGCGCCGTTGTGGTGCTGGATCCGGAGCGACGGATCATCTACTGGAACCGCTCTGCCGAGTTGCTCACGGGCTATGGTTCTCAGGAGGTCATCGGCTCGTCCTGCGAGGTGATCCAGACAAGACTCCGGCCCGATGCCGATCCGGAGATGCTGGCGGCGCTGTGTCCCATGCAGAACCTCGACCAGCAGTTTGACGAGGAATGTGAGATCCGGCACAAGTCCGGTCGGGCCATACCTATTGTTCGCAAAACTCAGCCGGTGACAGACGACGAGGGCAAACCCATCGGGGCCGTGGTCGCCATGGTCGACGTCAGCGTGCTCAAGAAGGCCCGCAGCGAGATCCGTATGCTGCGTGATCAGGTCGCCCGGTCCGGGCGGTTCGGGCGAATCGTCGGTTCCAGCCGGGAGATGCAAAAACTCTACGAAGCGATTGAAATGGTCGCCGACACGGACGCTTCGGTCGTCATCGAAGGCGAAACCGGGACCGGCAAGGAACTGATCGCCCGCACGCTGCACGAGAAGTCCTCGCGAGCCGAAAACCCCTTCCTCCCGGTCAATTGCGGAGCCCTGCCGGAAACGCTGATAGAAGCCGAGCTGTTTGGACACGTGAAGGGTGCGTTCACAGGCGCTTCGGCTGATCGCGCCGGACGGTTCGAGCAGGCGTCCGGCGGCACGCTGTTCCTCGATGAGGTCGGCGAATTGCCTCTATCGGCCCAGGTGAAACTGCTCCGTGTTCTGCAGGAGCGGGAAATCACGCGAGTCGGGGAGAGTCTTGCCCGGCCGGTGGATGTACGGATAGTCGCGGCGACCAATCGCGACCTGTCGGCGATGGTGGCTGAGGATCGCTTCCGGGAGGATCTGTTCTACCGCCTTCGCGTGGTGGGGATGCATGTCCCGCCGCTTCGCGATCGTCACGGCGATTTAACCGAACTCGTTGCCTATTTCGTAGACAAGTTCAATCGCAAGTATGAGCGGACAATTGATGGATGCTCGGCCGAGATGATGCGCCGCCTGGAATCGTGCGACTGGCCAGGTAACGTTCGGCAGCTGGAACATGCGATCGAACATGCATTTGTGGTCACGCCTGCGTCCCGACGGCAATTGGAGGCCGACGCGCTCCCACCGGAAGTGCAAGAAAGCGGATCACGTCGGGAGGGGCCGCGGCGCGGTCCGCCGGCCCCCGCCCCTGTCGACAAGCCCGCCGATGAGCGGGAGAAAGTTATGCAGGCCCTCCGGGCGACCGAGGGCAACAAGGCGGCTGCGGCCAGAGCGATGGGGATCACCCGCGCGGGGCTGTACAAGAAGCTCAAAAGACTTGGGATTGACGCATCGGCCGAATGACAGGCGTGCCATTGTCTTGCATTGGCTCATATAGGACCAACTCTTGCTCGACGAGACGTCAATCATATCGGAACTGCCTGCGCCAGTCGCTGGGGCTCAGCCCGCACTCGTGCTTGAAGGCGGAACTGAAGCGCACCGGACCGGAGAACCCGCACTGCAAGGCGATCTTGTCCATGGTCTTGTCCGTCTCTGCCAGAAGCTGCTTTGCGGTCTCGATCTGCACGCGCCGGATTTCCGCAAACGTGGTTCTGCCCAACACTTCCCGGAACAGACGGTCCAGCAGGGAGCGGCTGATCTCAAGGCGGTCCAGCACATCCTCCACCGACAGCCCGAGACAGGCCTCCTCGCGGATCATTGCCACTGCCTTGGCCAGCCTCGAGTCGGCCATGGCGATCACGTCCGATGACTTTCTGACGCTCACACCAACAGGTTTTAGAACTTGCGATGCTTCCGGAGATCTGCCGTGCATCAGGTCATCCAGCGCCGCGGCCGCGAGATAGCCCAACTTGCGGAGCGGAAGCTGGACGGATGATATCGGCGGCCAGGACAGTTTGGCGATGATGTCATTCTGGTGACCGGCGATCATGGCGATTTCTTCCGGTACCGCAATCTTCGCGATCCTGCAGAGATCCGCGGTACGGTCGGCGTAGCCCGGGTCAGTCACGAGCAGTCCGACCGGTTTTGGGAGACGCTCGAGCCACTCGGTAACCCGATCGTCGCTTTGCTCGCGGATGGCTTCCGAGCACGGATCGAACGGATCCGCCACGTCGAGATAGAAACGGTGGACATCGGCTTGTGCGCATTTTCCGCAGCTTTCCGCAAAGGCATCCCCGCGCTCGGCGGAGAATGGGATCCGGACGCTTCCCAGCACGGCGAACTGCGTAAGACCCAGCCCCATCAAGTGTTCCGCCGCCATACGACCCACGGCTGCCTCGTCAATTCCGAGATGGACCGTCCCCCTGCCCGGTGTTCTGCCGGAGGTGTTGACCACCGGCACGCCCAATCCCATAAGCTCCTCAGCCACATCCATATGCGACAAATGCCCCAGCACCCCGTCCAATTCCACATCCGCAAGGCGTTCGACGATCCCTGGGAAGGCACCCCGGCCCACAAGCCGCCATCGGTGGGCGGGACGGATGTAGCGCAGCATCCCCTCCAGAATCAGTGAGTGGAACCCGGATTGTTGAGGCATTACTACCGCTACCGTCAGCAGTAAGCTGTTCGATTTCGGACCCATATCTGTCTCCCCCTATACTGTACCACATCTGTTAACAGTAATACCATATCTAATATAGACACCAACGCTGCTTCGCACTACGATTGCATACGGTAATCGAAGGCAGCCACACGCATAGGACTTGCGTCATGCCTTATCTAAAATAGCGCATTCCCTTCTGCAAGGGAAAAAGAGAGCCTGGCGACTGCGACGCCAGGCTTCTCTTTGCGCTATCGATCAGATACTGCTGCGCAGTAGCACATTTCGACGCATCTCTCATCAATGGCGATGGCTGCTACCGGGTCCGCCGATGCTGCCTCGTTTGTCACCAGAACCTGAGCAAAACCGTTGGCGCAAACTTTGGCGCCCACTCAACCACGGTTTGCGCCGACAGTTGGCGCACAGCTCCTGTAGACCGCCGCCTGCAGCCGCAGACATCGTTTCCCTTACCGCTTTGGAGGGAAAGGCTTGCAGACGCAAACAAGTGTTTCCCGGCTTTGTGGCACAGCCGTTGCCAAATAGACCGTCGACGGTTTAGGAAATGAACACTCATAACAGAGGAGCCCAATCATGGCTGAGAGCAAAGTGAAGCATCTTGACGAATCGACGTTTGAGCAGGCGGTTGCATCTGGAGTCACGCTGGTCGACTTCTGGGCCCCCTGGTGCGCCCCCTGCCGGATGATGGGCCCGGTGCTGGATGAACTTGCCGCCGAACTGGACGGGCAGGCGACTGTCGCCAAAGTCAACGTAGACGACTGCCCGCACCTGGCCGCCCGCTTCCGTGTGCAGGCAATCCCCCTCCTGGTCGTTCTCAAGGATGGGACGGAGGTCGACCGAGTCGTCGGCCTGCAGGACAAGCAGTCCCTGGTTCGCAGTATCGAGCAGGTCGCCTGACGAAGCGTTTCCCAAACCCAACAGATGGGCGAAAGAGGAAACCATGTCGAACGAACAGAGTAAGCAGACGACGGGAAACCATGCACACGCCGATCGGGAAGGGATACGAATATGAAACTCGGCAAAACGCTCGTTGAGACCTCGATACATCATTACAAGGCCGTCGCGGTGGTGACCGTTCTTGTCACGCTGGCTATCGCCGCCACGGCAGCGCTGCCGTCGCTGTTTCCGCGACAGTTCGCCCCGCTCAACGGGGTGACGGTCGATACCGACCCGGAGAACATGCTGTCCCACGAGGAGCCGGTCCGCGTTTTCCATGACCGTATGAAAGAGCGTCTGGCGCTGCATGACATCATCGTCGTCGGCATCGTCAACGAACAGCAGGGCATCGCCAACCCGCTGAGCCTGCGAAGAACCTACGAACTGTCGCAGTACATCGCGTCGCTGCAGTGGCGCAAGCCGGATCAGCCGGGCCAGTGGGAAGGCGTGATCCGCAAAGACATGATAGCCCCATCGGTGGTCGACAAGTCCATTCCCAAGGGCGGAGAGATATCCTTCTCCTGGTTCATGCAGGAACCGCCCAAGACGAAACAGCAGGCTGAAGACATTGTTCGCGAAGCCAAGCGGATCCCCTTCCTGGACGGAACGCTCATCAGCGAGGACCGGCAGGCCGTGGCGATCTACGTCCCGATCACGCGGAAGAAGCTCTCCTACCGCGTCTACAGCGATCTGCAGAAACGTATCCCGCTGATCTGGCAGTGGGCGAAGGTCGCCCAGGAAATTCACACCGCTGAATCGCTTGACGAGTCTCAGAAGGATGCACTCATCCGGGCAGGACGGCTGGTCGCTTACGAGGCAGGGAGCGAGGAAGCTTTCGATACCCGGATCCGCGATCTGCTGAAGCGTGCGGGCGACCCGAAGGCATGGTCGACGCTGATCGAGCCTTTGCAGGGCCTCCGGGACGAGGCGCAGAAACGTGCCGCGCAGCGCGAGAAGACACTGCAGGCCGAGGCGTCGGAGATGGACGAGAACCAGCAGGCTCTCGCCCGCGCCGACCACGCCGCCGAAGCGCGACAGTGGATCATCGGCCGGATCAAGGCAGATCAGCCGGGAAACCTGGCCGCCTATTACGTCCGCAGCCTCGACCAGACCGAACGCTTCGAAGACCAACTGCTGAGCGGTACTATCGACTTCCTCCGCAACCTCTCCACCGACATGCCGACCGGTGACATTTCTTCCGTGACCGGGCCGGCGCTGGCTCGCCTGGACGAGCAGCGAGAGCCCGCCGACGCGTTCCATATTACCGGGCTCCCGGTGGCCGAGGACACCTTTGGCGTGGAGATGTTCAAGCAGATGGCCATCAGCGCACCGACGGCCATGCTGGTGATCTTCGTGCTGATGATGGTCTTCTTCCGCAAGCTGATCATCGTGATCTCGCCGATGATCGTGGCGATGGTGAGCGTGATCTTTACCATGGGCTCGCTGATCATCGCGGGTTTCCCGATTCACATCATGTCGAGCATGATCCCGATTTTCATCATGCCGATCGCGGTGCTGGACAGCATCCACATCATCAGCGAGTTCTTCGAGAAGTACCAGGAAACCCGCGACCGGGCGAAGACCATCCGGGCGGTTATGGACGATTTGTTCGTTCCGATGCTCTACACCTCGCTGACCAGCTCTGCCGGGTTCGCCAGTCTCGCGCTGACGCCGATCCCGCCGGTGCAGGTGTTCGGCGTGTTCGTCGCCGTCGGGATCATGGTCGCCTGGCTGCTGACGGTGACGTTCATCCCGTCGTTCATCATGTTCATTCCGGAAAAGCGTCTGGAGAACTTCGGCAGCAAGCACCGGCACCACGAAGGCGAGGAAGCCGGTTGGCTGATCAACCTGCTGCACTGGATGGGCGGGATGACCTACCGCCGGACCAAACCGATCCTAGCCGCGGCGATGGTCGTGCTGGTGATCGCCGGGTGGGGCATCAGCCAAATCAACGTCAACGACAACCCGGTCAAGTGGTTCGGCGAGTCGCACCCGATCCGCATCGCCGACAACGTGCTGAACGAGCACTTCGGCGGGACGTATATGGCGTACCTTTCGATTCACGCCGATGAGCCCGGTTGGGATACCGAACGGGCCATCAGCGAATTCCGTGCTGCCGTCGAGGAAGCGATGGCTGGGACAACCACCGCGCCGGCAGAGCATGCCGTTCTGGACGACGCCCTGGCCGCCGCGGAGCGCATCACCGGTGAAAGCGAAAGCTACGCCGGGTTCTACCAAAAGCTCTCGGACTACGTCGGCCGAAAGCGTCGCGGCACTTCCGAGCAGCCGAGCACACCCAATACCGATAACGGCGGACCGGCCTTGCCGGGCGGGCTGGACAGCGGTTCCGGTTCTGGACCATCGTTGCCCGGTGGCTTGGACGACAGTGCAGACGGCGGTCCCGCCCTGCCCGAAGGCATCGGGAGCGAGGCAACCGCCCCGGAAGCGCAGGAAACCCCTGCCGAACTGTGGAACACCATCGCCGACGCGATCGACCGCAAGCGGCTTGAGCTGCAGTACTTCAAGAAGCCCCGCGCCCTGCAGCATCTGACCGGGCTGCAGAAGGTTCTGGAAGGCAGGGAGCAGGTCGGCAAGAGCAACTCACTGGCGGACATCGTCAAGACCGTCTATCGCGACCTCACTGCCGAGGAGCCGCGATACGATATCGTCCCGCAGAAGGATCCGCAATTCCGCCTCCCGGACACGAAGGAAGGCGTGGGAACGGCAATCATGCAGTTCCAGCAGTCTCACCGGCCTTGGGATCTGGACCACTTCGTCACCAATGACTACCAGACCGCGAGCATATGGGTGCAGTTGACCAGCGGCGACAATCAGGACATGGAGCAGGTGGTCCGAACCGTCAACGCCTACACCACCGCGGTCGATATGCATCGGATTCTCGGCAGTGACGCCGTACAGCAACTCGCCACCGAACCCAGCGATGCAAGGCAGGCAATCCGCTCCAGAGTGAATGAACTGCAGAACCGCTCCGACGCCGATGACAACACCCGCGAGAAGGTCGCGATGTACAACGCCCTGCTCGAGACCGACTCCGATCGCCTCGAAACGCTGCTGAGCATGCCCGTCACTGTCGTACCGGACCGGTCGCTGCGACACAAATGGTTCGGGCTGACGTACATCAACATTGTCTGGCAGGACAAAATGGTCT
>JBKHHU010000241.1:0-4679 GCA_046539045.1 Phycisphaerae bacterium | reverse complement strand
GACATTAGTGCCCTCCCCTGCTCTCGCATTTCCATCAATATTATACGCAAATAGTCAGCTGCAACGCTTGGCCCCATCTGCCGGAGGCACTTGAAATCGCGCGAATGTGCACAACGTGCGTCTGATTACGCTAGGGTATGCCAATGTTGCAGTCAACGATTTCTTACCCACTCACTTCCAATGCCTGTTGGTGGGCGGCGGCGTAGTTTTTGCCTAAATTGGACCAGTCGAAGTGGCCGGAGGAGCTTTCCACCAGGTTCCGCTGGGCAATGCGCTCGCGGCGGTTCAGCCGCGTGAAGTTGAGCATCTGCTCAGCCAGTTGCTCGCTGGCGACGTCGAAATGGCTGTACCGGCGCTGCACCACGCTGATCCCGCGGGACTGGTAATGCGGGAGCTTCTGCATGATGTACGCGCCGAACCCGGCCAGGTCGCTGCTGATCGCCGGGACGCCGAGGGCGATGCACTCCAGCGGCGTGTATCCCCATGGCTCATAGAAACTCGGGAACACGCCCATATGACAGCCGCGAACGAACTGATCGTAATCCATGCCGAACAGCGGGTCCGTTGAGCGGATGAACTCCGGAATGTACACCACCTTCACCGGATCCTCCTGCCGGTTGATCAGATCCAGATACCGCAGCTGGTTCAGCACGTCGTCGTGGGCGTCATCCTGGAGGTTGTGCGTCACCATCAGCGGCAACCCGTCGGCCCGCCAGGCGTGACGGAGTCGCCGCAACTTCAGCCACGAGCGCTCGTCCAGCATCTTCTCCAGGTCCACCGGATTGTTGTAGGTGGTGGCCTCGAACAGCTTCCCGCCGAAGTTCCGCTGGATCTCCAGGCACGTGTTCCGCATCTCCTCCATCACCGCCCGGCTGTGGAGAACCTGTGGGTGCACCGTACTGTAAGGCCGGCGGGTGACGATGAAGAACACGACGGTCTTGTCGATGTTCTCGGCCTTCATCTTCGCATTCAGCCGCGCCAGGGCTTCCAGGGTCATGTCCAGGCCCTTGTTGCGGTACTCGTACCGGCCCGACGTGAAGAAAAACAAGGTCTCGTCCAGGTCGAAGGTGTAGCTTGGGAAAAAGTGGGCCATCACGAACTGGGCGATCTGGGCCTTGTATTCGCGGTGAAGGTTCTGGAACTCGTGGATCGCCACGAACTTCTCGATGTTCAGGCCGTTGGGGAGGATCGTATCCGGCTTGCGCCCCAGAAGGTGTTCGCATTCCAGAGCCGTGATCGGGCTGACGGTCGTAAACACATGCGCCCCATGGGCCGCGGCCCGTTCCAGCAGCACCTGCGGGAGAATGTTGAGCCGCTTGGCGTCGGCAGCCCAGTCCACGAACGGCAGGTGGTCGTAGAACCATTTATCCCCGGTGGCGAGGAACCGTCCGAGGATCGTGGCATGCGTCGTGAAGAGGATGCTGACGTTCTTATCCGAGCGGCGCAGCTCGGGAATCGCCGCCCCGGCCATCCATTCGTGGAAGTGGGCCAGGACGCGCCGGTCGAATTCCGGGACCTTCAGCAGGGCGTCGAACAGCTGCCCGACCAGATCCCCGAAAGCCACCACGCTGTCGACCAGCGGATCCGACTCCAGCGAAATGTGATGATGTTCCCAAAGCAGGTATTTGATCTCAGCCAGGCGGGGCATGGCGCTGGTGGGGTCCAGGAGGATCACCTGCGGCCGGCCCGTTACGAGCCAGTGACCGAAGTGCGCACTGATTCCGCGGTTGCGGAGGTCTTCGATTGCTTTGGCGATGGGCCCTTCGGGCTCCGCCGCCTCGAATTCCAGCGGGCTGGTATCCGGGTTGTACGGCCCGACGAGGAAGTAGTCCTTGCCCCAGATGTCCACGGCAGAAGGGGCCTTGGAGCGGATGACGGTGTAGATGCCCCCGACCTGCTGACAGGTTTCCCACGCGATCTCGAAGAGCATCGGTCGGGGCTTCGTTCTCCGCGGCTTGGTCGGGGCGGGTTTCTTCTCCGGTTCGGGCGCCTGGGGCTTCGATTCGGTTTTGCTGGTTTTGTCGGGGGAGGCTTTCTTCCTTTTCCCACCGGAACGTCTGGTCTTTTTCGGCATGGCTCATCCTATCGTCGGGGCACTGCTTACACCTGCATGGGACGCATCGGCACAATCCGGCGCGGACCTGCACAGAATCGCGGTTTCGTCCGGTCCTGACTTGTCGAAAAGGGCTGCATTGCCTATGCTTCTGCGATCATGAGGCAGGAATCTCCAAGAAAGCTTACGCATCAGAAGCGCGAGAAGTTTCAGACCCAGGGCATTCTTCTCCCGGCTCCCAAGCCCGGTGAGATGATGAACTTCCGCGAAATCTACGGGAACGACCATCCGGTCGAGCTGGAAATCGGCGTCGGGAAGGGCACCTTTCTCGTCGAGCGGTCCGCCGCCCGCCCGGAACTGAACTTCCTCGGGATCGAATGGGCCGGGGCCTATGCGGCCTATTGTGCCGATCGGTTCCATCGTCGCGAGCGGACCAACGTGCGGATGATGCACGCCGACGCCACGGAAGTTGTCGGCGGATGCCTTCCCGATGAGTCACTCTGGCGCGTGCACATTTACTTCCCGGATCCCTGGCCGAAGCGGCGGCACCGTCGTCGCCGGTCGATCCAACTCCCGTTCGTCAAGCAGCTCTGGCGCGTACTCCGGCCGGGCGGGCAGTTGCTGATCGTCACCGACCACCTCGACTATTTCCAGCAGATTCAGCGGGTCTTCACCCGTGCCGAAGGCTTCTGCCGCATCCCGTTCCCGGAGATGCACGATACCGAGGGCGAGATCGTCGGCACGAACTTCGAGCGGAAATACATCGCCCAGGGCCGACCTTTCTTCAACATCGCCCACATCAAGTACGTGTGAGGGGCGGCCGCCGGATCCTTTCGCCAGTCATTCGGCAGAAGGCGATCCGCTCTGCTCCTGCTCGGCGGGCGACTCGATTTCTTCCTCTTTGACTTCCAGCCCGAGCTTCATTGCCGCATCGGCGGCGCCTCGCTGGCCCACGAGAATCAGCGTGTCGCCGGCCTGCAGCTTCATGTCGGGTGAAATCGAGTACAGTGCCCGGCCGTCCGCCCGCCGCATCGCCACCACCGTTGCATGGACCCGCTTGGGCAGCGCCAGTTCGGCCAGCGAGCGGCCTTCCATCCACGATCCCTCGGGGATCTCCAGCTGATCCATCTCCAGTTCGACGCCCTGGTGGGTCATCTCCACGAAGTCCACCAGTGCCGGCCTGAGCACGACATCGGCAATTCGCGTCGCCCCGATCGTCTGCGGGCAGACCACGCGGCTGGCGCCGGCTTTGCGGAGTTTGTCCTGCGTACCGGCGAATTTCGCCCGGGCGATGATCTTGACCTTCGAGTTCAACTGCCGCGCAGACAGCGTGACGAAGACGTTGCTGGCGTCGCTGTCCAGCAGGGAAATCAGGGCCGAGGCCCGCGCGATACCGGCAGCTTCCAGGCTGCTGTCCTCGGTCGCCTCGCCAAGCACGTACAGCAGCCCGTTCTTCTCAGCCAGGGTCGTCCGGGCATCGTTGGCGTCGACAATGACGACGCTCTTTCCCGCTTCGTGCAACTCGCCTGCCACCGCTTCGCCCATGTCTCCGTACCCGCAGACGATGACGTGATCGGAGAGTGTCGCGATTTTTCGCTGCAATTGCCTTCTCCCGAAGATTCTGCGAATCCGTCCCTCGACGATGACCGAGCCGATCAGCGTCAGCACCACACCACCGAGCACAAGCCCGCCGGCAAGGACGATCATCGTCCAGACCCTGCCGTAGAACCCCAATGCGTGCACCTCGTGGAAACCGGTGGTCGTTACGGTGATGATGGTCATATACAAGCCGTCTGCGAACGAGTAGCGCGGCTCGATCGACCAGTAGCCGATACTGCTGATGATAATCCAGAAAAACAGGAGAAACAGCGGCCCGATGACACGGATCGCCCGCGATCGGCCTGTGGCCATCAACACGTCTCCCGATTTCTGTGGCGGCTGGGCTCCCATGACGTGGGGATTATAGACCGATTGGCATGAAGCTGAAAGCCCCGGGATGTGTCCGAATCTGCCGATCGGGGTGATCGAGCCTGGAAGAAGCCCGCGAATTTGTCACGGAACCAGCGGGCGGAAAACGGGGAAATGCGAAGGATGTGAACAACTCACACAGGCCGGCGAGAGCCGCTTTTCTATTTCTTTATTTTCAATCTTGTAGTCGTATTAATAGGGCCTGTGAGTCATGTGAGAAACGTGTTGGCCGATCGCGCAACAACTTTCGAACGCGGAATTTGAGTGGAAAATCGACACACGAGAACCGGTGGATAAGCTGTCGGGGGAGGTGTCGGCAGAGGTTTGCTGACTGCGGGCAGACCATCGGCGCGAAAAGAGTCAACGGCTCAGCGCGTTGAAACCATCAGCGTCCGAGCCGGGTGCGCAACAGACAACCGTCAGCTTTTCCACAGGCTGCGGAACCCATCACAGTGGATATATCGGCCATCGGTTTCAGCAACATGAGCCCGATGGCGACTTTTTGAGAAATTTCTGAAAAAACCTCCTCCAGAGGGCGGAAACCCACCAAACGGTAAGCAGAAATGGTTGCCGGCCACGAACTGCGCGAACAAAGGGAACTACTCAACCCGCGTGGTGGGTCTCCTGACCCACCACGTCTGCACGATGCATGAAGTGG
>JBKHHU010000240.1:0-4692 GCA_046539045.1 Phycisphaerae bacterium | reverse complement strand
GCGGCAGGCGGTCCTCAATCTTCCAAACTGGGCTTCTCGCCCGGTTTCAGGATTTTCGGGTTGTCCAGATAGGCGATGGGCCAGTAGGCGTGGGGTTCGCCCCAGGCCTTGTCCGCGGAGTACATTTGCCTGATGCGTCCCTGGACGCGGATGGACTGGCCTTCCTTGATTCCTTCGATGTCGTCCTTGCGATCGAACGAGGCCGACACGAGTACCGGGACGTTCTTGCCGTTGACGTTGGCCATCGCCCGGGAGCGGACAAGCTTCCCGCGGACCATCGCAACTGTTCCCTCCTCCACGATCGCGCAGGCGAAGGAGTTGACCTTCAGCCACTCGCTCATCGTCTCGATCTGCTTCTTGTCCCATTCGGGAACCTTCGACCAGTCGCCTATTTTGCTTTCCGGCACGCCGCCGAGGATCTTCGAGAGGGGCACAATCTCGTCCCCGGCCGCCTTAAAAGACCGGTCGCCGAGCGTGTACTCCAGCGGCTTGCCCAAAGCCCCGTCCTCCAGGCCGATTTTGAACTTGCCGTTGGAAAAGGCGAACTCGGCCTCCTCGACCTTGGCGACCATATTGACGCGCACGTGCTTCTGTCTGCGGTTGTACGGGTACATCCATTTCGCTTTCGACTCCGGCCAGTACATGCTGTACTCCACCGGGATGGTGGTTCCATCCAGTTCCACCTCTCCTTCCCAAAGCAGGTAGCACCCGTTGCGTTTGGTGACCACTTCCAGCATGCCGACGGCAGTGACCGTCTTGCCGACCAGCTCGTCCTCGAGCCACTTCTGCACTTTCTGGCGGGCGAAGGTCCAATCCTTCACCTGCTTCCAGCCGCGTTCCTCATCCTTCGGGATGCCCTTGAGGCGTTCCTTCAGCGACGGAGCGGTCTCGGTCGTCGTGGGCAAGTGCTTCTGGTAGGCCACGTCCGGGTAGGGATGGTCGGCAAAGAACGGCTTGTCGGAGACCTTGGCCTTGGGTTTCGACTTCTGGTCGGACGCGGACTTCTTCTCGGCGGGATCGGTCTTGCCGCTGGGGTCCTCGGCTTTGTCGGCGGGCTTTTTGGCGTCTGGTTGCTCTTCTGCGTTTTCCGGCTTATCGGGGGCTTCCGCTTTCGCTTTGGCCTCGGCTTTGGCCTTTTCGATCTCTGCCTTGATCTCCTCGACGCGGGCCTTGAACCGTTTGATGCTTCGGTCGATCGAGTCGGTCGGACGCTCTGCCTCGACGGCGTCCTCGCGCAACTGCTCGTACCGCTCGAGCATCGATTGATAGCTCTTCAGCCGCCTCTGCAGTTTTGCGACCTCTTCGCTCTCTGCCTCCTGCCCGCCGGCAAGAGATACCATCCCGAGCAAGCAGGCGCAGCAGACCAGAGCCGTCAAAGTCTTCAGTGTGTCGCGGATCATAGGTCAGCCCCTTCGTGAAGTTTTTGGAGAAATGCTTTCGAACAGATGGTAGGTTTCTCGCGGCTCGCGTTCAAGAGTGAGTCCGTGCGTCTGTCGAATGCCCGCCGCGGCTGGAGTGCCCATCATGACCGTCATCTTGGGATTGTGCCTGCGGACAGCCTTCCGACTCCTTGTGGCTGTCGGTTCCTTTGATCGCTTCGAGGTTCAGGGAAATGAGCATATCTTCTCCGTCGAGGGGTCGGGTTTCGGCGCTGGTGTCCGGCGGGGAACCCCCGTGCACGTCCCACGGATCCCAGCGACGAACTTCCTCGAATCCCACGCTTCTGAGCAGATCGCCAAGGAGACGTTCGTCGTAAACCGACTGATGGAAGTTGCCCGGGTAATTCTGTCCGCCCATCAACGCTCCGCGGATCCGACGGATGTCTCCGGTTTGCGCGTAAATCTCCGCCAGCACGCCGTAATCGGGAACAGCCAGTCGCAGCACGCCCTCGGGGCGCAACACGCGATGCCATTCAGCCAGCGCCTGCTCCGCGCCCTGCAGCGAAAAATGCTCCAGCACATGCGAAGCGTAAATCAGATCCGCCGATTCGTCGTCGAACATGTCCAGCGGACAGGCGGACTGAACGTAGTGGACGTGTCGCAGTGGCCTGGCGTCGATATTCCAGAAGCCCGGCAGCTCGGTATCTCCGCAACCGATGTGGATCCGCACCTTTCCGTCCGCCGAGGCGGGAGCACGGGCCGGGGCTATTGCCCGTCTCATGCGAAGCCACATATGCTTCCGCAACACACTCACAAACCGTCTGCATTCCCACGCGATCATGACTGGGTCTCCCGTTTCCGGCCGATATGCAAAACGGACAGCAGTTTCCTGCGGTCCGGCGGATCCAGCAGGCCGAACCAGGTAATGGGAACAAAGCCCGCCAAGGCCGCGAGTACCTGCAATCCGAGGTCGGCCCACGAATCGACAGGTCCGATCTGGCGGACCGCCAGGCACACTGCCGCGAAAGCTCCCCCCGCAAGCAGCAACAAACCTTCCGTCCGCGCCAGCAGACGCGACAGTTTCAGCCCGGCCCTGGAACTGGCCAGCAGGCGAAACAGCGGATAGGCGGTCAGCAAACGCGCAAACAGCGTGCCGCATGCCACCCCGGCCATGCCCCAGCCGAAAACGATCGCCAGAAGAAGGCTCAATCCCAGATTCGTTATAGCCTCAAGCACGGTGACCCGAGTGGTATCCCATACGTGGCCCATCGCCGTGAGCAGCGGGGCGACGCTGATGTTCAGCATCACCAGCATCTTCGAGCCGGCCAGGATCGTCATGACCATCGCCGCCCGGTTCACCGACGTCTGACCGATCTCGTCGCCCATCCAGACGCGGATGAACGGTTCGGCAAAGAACAACGCGCCGACATACATCGGGATCCCCAGAATCAGCGCCAGACGCGACTGCCGCCAGAAATACCACCGGGCCGTCTCCATGTCCCCCGCTGCCACCGACCGCTGCACCTGCGGCCCGAACGTTCGCGTAACCTGCCCCAGCAGCGTGTTGGAGTAGTAGATCCCCATCGCGCCGATCGAGTAGATGGCGACGGCTTCGACGTTCTCCGCCCACTCCATCACCAGCAGGTCGGTCTGCCCGATAATCCGAACGGAGATGGCGGACACGAACGCCGCCAGCCCGAACCCGAACAGCTCTCGTGCCCGCTGGCGGGAGAAATGCAGCGGCCAGATACGCAGGCCCTTGTGTACCCGTTTGGCCAGGATGTAATTCCCCACCGCGGCGATCGCATTGCCTCCGACAGTCGCAACGGCCAGCCCCACCAGCCCGAGTCCGTAGCTGAGCATCAGAATGACGCCCGCGGTGCGCGCGATCAGGACCACCAGGTCCACGGCCCGGGTCAGGTCGAACCGGTCATGGGAGGCAAGCACGCTGGAGAAGATCGAACCGCAGGCGGTGATCAGCAGATTCGCCGCCAGCAGCGGAAGCAGCCAGTGTATCGTGTCGCGGTGAGCTTCGGGGATGGAGTCGAACACCTGCGGGAATCCTCTTCCCAGAATGACCCCCAGCAGGATGATGCCCGCACCGGCAAGGACGAAGTAGGTCAATCCGGAGCGAATGGTCTCGTCCACTCCGCGGTCGTCGTTCTTCCCGCGATAGAAGTTGATGTGCCGTCCCACGCTGGAGCGAATTCCCAGATCCAGCACGCCCATGTAGCCGGCCACCGCGTTCAGGAGGCTCCAGACACCGTAGGAGGCCGTGCCCAACGTGCGGACGATGTACGGCGACAGCAGGAAAACCACCAGCAGGTTCAGCGCGAAACTGAATGTGTTCAGCGAGAGATTGCGAGCATGCACCCGGCCGCTGCTCATGGATTCACCTCACCACTCGCCTCCGGTGCGGCAGCGCAGATGGGTGCCATTGCGTTCCTCCGGTCGCCCGCGATGGATAACGATCCACGGGCAGATGTTGTTCTTCGCTCCAGTGTCATCTCACTCTCGGGCAGACAAATGCCGGCGAGGCGGCTGCGGGATCTCTCCCGGTCAACAGGGGCGGCAGGGCTGCCGACATCAGCGCGCAGCTGCAGCTGTCCGGTTTCTGAGCCGAGCGCGAGCCAGCCGAGCGGTGTGGCGAGATTCCGCGAGCGCCGCCGGGACCACTCGCGATTTTGTACGAAACAACCGGCAGGTAAGGTCGCGGTGTTCCGACAAATCCGCGGGAAACCTCCCCGACTTGCCCACCGCTCCGATTCGTAGTGTGGCACTGGTGCCCATCCGGGAACCATGGGCACCCGCCGGCGCTGCCGAAAACTGCGGAAAACTACGGAAAGCTACGAAAAAAACAATCGTACCTGCGGCACCTGACAGGCGCCAAGTCGCCGTAACGTGGTCTCTAAACTGGACTTGTGTTTTTCTGGTGCGATTTTCCATGATGTTCCTCCTTCACATCCCGGCCGGCATCTTCTGGGCGCACACCTCGCGCCCTCCACACTCTCGGCCGGCGGCAGGGTTTCAGCGCGCAACTCTTGCCGCCGGCGGGCGGGCGAACCCGCAACCCCAACGCCGCCAAAGAGAAGAAAATTCAGGAATTTCGCGATTTCCCGCCCGCAGCTGGGGACCATGTCAGCGCGCGCCGCTGCATGAGGCCCGGAGACGGATCGCGGTGCTGATTCACACACAAAGGTCCAGAGGGCCAGAGACGAGTGGTGTTGATTCACACACAGAGAAACAGAGAGACAGAGTTCATTTTCCAGGGAGCCCCGGCAGGGGCGTCAGATTCTCTCACCCGCCCCGGCCG
>JBKHHU010000239.1:0-4712 GCA_046539045.1 Phycisphaerae bacterium | reverse complement strand
GACAAGAAACCCAAAGGCCTGAGCATCTTCGAGAAGTACCTGACGCTGTGGGTGCTGCTGTGCATCGGTGGAGGCATCGTGCTGGGCAAGCTCGCACCGGGCCTGGCGCGGCAACTGGACGACCTGGCCGTGACGGTCAACGGCGCGCCGGTCATCTCCATTCCCATCGCCATCGCGCTGTTTTTCATGATGTACCCGATCATGGTGAAGATCGACTTCGCCGAGGTCATCAAGGCAGGCAAGAGCATCAAACCGGTCGGGCTGACGCTGGTGATCAACTGGTTGATTAAACCGTTCACGATGTACGCGATCGCGGTGGTGTTCCTCGGCTCGATCTTCTACGGGTTCATCGGTCCGAACGCGGTAGACCACGTGAAGATGCCCCTCGGCATGCACGACGCACCGGCCGGCACCACGCACGGTGCGGGTACGGTCGTGCTGATCGATCAGGAAACCGGCGCGGTGGTCGAGGAAGCCTCCGCTGCCGGCGGGGATGTGGTCAAACGCCTGCAGATTCCGCTGTGGCGCAGCTACCTGGCTGGATGTATTCTGTTGGGCATTGCCCCGTGCACAGCGATGGTGCTGGTCTGGGGGTATCTTGCTCGCGGGAACGACGGCCACACGCTGGTGATGGTGGCGATCAACTCGCTGACGATGCTGTTCCTCTACGGGCCGCTGGGCGGGTTCCTTCTGGGCGTCGGATCCCTGCCGGTGCCGTGGGAGGCGCTGCTGCTGTCGATCGGCGTGTACGTGGCGCTGCCCCTGGTAGCGGGGTTCATCTCGCGGAGGGTGATCTTCGCGGTCAAGGGCAAGGACTGGTTCGAGCAGAAGTTCCTGCACGTGCTGACGCCGATCACCATCATCGCGCTGCTGGCGACGCTGGTGCTGCTGTTCAGCTTCAAGGGCGACACGATCCTCCGCGAGCCGCTGACGATCGTGTGGATCGCCGTGCCGCTGTTCATTCAGACCATGCTGATCTTCGGGCTCGGCTATGGGCTCTCCAAGCTGCTGAAGCTCGACTACGAGAACGCGGCCCCGACAGCGATGATCGGTGCATCAAACCACTTTGAAGTCGCCATCGCCACTGCGGTGATGCTGTTCGGACTCGGCAGTGGGGCGGCCCTGGCGACGGTGGTCGGCGTGCTGATTGAGGTGCCGGTCATGCTCATGCTGGTACGGATCTGCCTGAAGACCCGCGGCTGGTTCAGGTCGGCGGATCAACCGGAGGCCATGTCGGCCCAGACGGCGGCAGCCGAGTGAGTTCTTCGGAAGTTTTCTGTTCAGAACGGCTGCGACTTGTCCGAATCGAAATGAGCCGCGGGTAGTGAGTTGTTGCCCGGTTGTCATGGAAGTTTGGAAAATGGGAGCTGTCCGATGATCCTGAATTCGCAGGTGCCGCTACACCGGTTGTTGCTGTCGCTCTCGGAAGCGCTGGATCGCATCCATCCGCACGTGGTGGATCACCAGCAGCGGGTGGCCTATATCGCCACTCGTATCGCGCGCGAGATGGGTATCGTAGGCAAGGATCTCGTGGACGTGTTCCACGCTGCTGTCGTCCACGATATCGGCCTGGTCGGGCACGAGGCCCGGCGACTTGCCATCGCCGAAGGGAAGCTGGTGGAGGTGGGCGATCACGAGGAGATCGGCTATCTGCTGATGCGGGACAATCCACTGTTCACCAGAGCTGCCGAAATCCTGCGTTTCCATCACGTGCCGTGGGCAGAAGGACGCGGGAGAGAGCACAACGGCCACGAGGTGCACCTTGCCAGCCACATCGTCAATCTCGCCGATCGCCTCGAACGCATGATCGACCACGACCGACCGGTGCTCGAACAGACAGAGGACATCCTCGAGCAGGTCCGGAACGACAACGGCCCGCAGTTTCGCGGCGATTGCGTCGAGGCGTTGCTGGAGATCAGCGCCGCGGAAGGATTCTGGCTGGACGCGACGTCCCCGCGGATCTACAGCCTCCTGCTGGAGCAGGTGGACTGGCCGACGATCGTGATCGACGAGCAGATGCTCGAGCCGATCGCCGAGATGTTCGCCCGACTGGTCGACGCGACAAGCCCCTGGACGGCGGTCCACAGCGCCGGCGTGACGGCCACCGCGGTCGAGTTGGCCAAGCGCCTGCGGTTCAGCCGGCGGGAGCAGAAGGTGATGAAGGCAGCGGGTTTCCTGCACGACATCGGCAAGCTGGCGGTGCCCGCCTACATCCTGGACAAACCGGGCAGGCTCAGCCCCAGCGAGATGCACATCGTCAAGACCCACCCGTACCACACCTTCCGTATCCTGCGGACCATCGGCGGCATGCCGCAGATCGCCGAGTGGGCCGCGTTCCACCATGAGCGGCTCGACGGGCAGGGCTATCCGTTCCGACACACTGCTGAAGAGCTTACGCTCGGGTCGCGAATCATGGCCGTGGCGGACGTGTTCACGGCCGTCACCGAGGACCGCCCGTACCGTCGGGGCATGCAGTCGCAACGGGCAAAGTCGGTACTGCAGAACATGGCCGACAATGGAGCGCTGGACGGCGACGTCGTGCGGGAACTCGTTCGGGATTTCGATGGCGTGGACCAAGCCCGGACGGCGATGCAGGTAGAGTACGGCGACAAACAGAAGGCCATCCGCCAGTTGATGGCCCCGCCCGAGTGCCGCAGCGAAACAGCCGCGGTGGGTGTCTAGAGTGAGTGACTGAGGTACTTTCGAGGTTGAGCGTCGGGCACATTGTTGCTGACAAGGACGGCGACTTGCCTGCCGGCGGGCGTATCTTTATAGCAGGGATGCATGAGATGCAAAGATGAACATGGTTCTATTCGCGAGCCTTTATGCTGTAAACAGGCCAACGGCCTGGCATAACTGAAGCGAAGGGCAGAGCGGGATCGCCGCAGGCAAAGCCGCGTCGCCCTGGTGTGAGGACGGTCCTTATTGTGTTGTTGTTTTGTTCTTTTGCAGCCTGAAGGGCTATCCGCAGATCGTGCATCGGATCCGCGAGTACGTGCGTGGGAAGTGCGTAGGCAATGGTGCTTAGGCAGTAGGCGCGGGGGCGGGTCGGGACTTGCCGTCCAGGTTTTTGCTTGAACCAACACGGGGCGAGAGAAGCTTGACGTGCATTGAGTGTCTCAGCCTTTGCGGCCTGTTGTTCTTTTCGCCCCGACCCCACAAGACTCTCCACTGGTCGGGATATTCCTGGCGGGCCCAGCCGCCTATTGTCTAAGCACTAGCACTAAGCACTACTGCCTAAACACCGCTTCTCAAGCCATCGTCGCCAGCATTTCCAGGCTGACGGCATACCGCAGGTCTTGCCCCGCGTCCCATCGCTGGAACTCCTCGATCATGTAGTCCGCCATCCGGACCACCTCATTGCCGATGGACCCGGCGATATGGCTGCTGAGGATGATATTTTCCATCGTGTACAGCGGTGATCCCTCGACCGGCGGTTCCGGATTGGTCACGTCCAGCAGGGCGGTCAGGTCGCGGCGTTGCTGCAGCACGCTTATCAGGTCGTCCTCGACGACCTGCGCCCCCCGGCCGGTGTTGATGAACGTCGCTCCCTCCCGCATCGAAGCGAAATGCCGCCGCTCGATCATGTCCTGTGTGCTCGGCAGATTCGGCAGGTGATTGCTGACGACCAGCGCCTCCTGGAACGCTTCTTCCAGCGTGACCTTCCTGACTCCCATCGCGTCGGCCTGCGCATCGGGCAGGTACGGATCGACCACCAGCACGTCGACGTCGAACGGCTGGAGCAGGTCGATAACTTTCCTGCCAATCTGCCCGGCTGCGATGATGGCCACGGTTTCGGCGAAGTTGCCGGGCCCGGAAGGACACTGGCCCCATCGCGGATGGTCTTCGCGATTGAGCGTGCGGGCGTTGCGGAAGAACCCTTTGGTGCTCAGGAGGATCTGTGAGAGGGTCCACTCCGCCACGGGCACCGCATTGGCTGCCCACGCGCTGACGACGGTGATGTCGTGTTCCAGCAGCGGCTGGGCGAAGCCCTTGACGGTCCCGGCAGCGTAGAAGACGGCCTGGAGGTTGGGGAGTTTTTCCAGTTGCTCCGGTTTGAGGCTTGGCATACCCCAGGTGGAGAAGATCACTTCGACTTCGGAGAGGTTCTCGGCGTGCTGCTCGAAGTTCTTTACGGTGACTCGCTCAGGATAAAGGTCAACCAGAGAGGCGACTTTCTCCCGCCGGCCCATGGCATAGACTCGCTCGAAGTTCCGCTTGTTGTTGCACAGGAAGGCAGCTTTTCTCATTGTTGGGGGTTCTCTTTTGGGAAACAGGCAATAGCGGCAAGACAGCCTACACATTTTCAGCCGGGCCGCAACAATTGCCCGGTTCGCCGGCGCGTCGGCCGCCCCAAAAAGCAGGGCCGATTCTGTCCCGTTGGCGGGTCAGGAGACCCGCCAACCAGGGGCATGCCTTAATGCCCGCGTGGTGGGTCTCCGGACCCGTACGTGTTAGCAACACTACGCAAGAACGCGACCTCCGCTTCGAATCCAGCTGAGGGAACCGACAACGTCCGCACCGCAGCAGGCCCGCAGTCGTCCCTCCGGGACTTTTTATCGGGGACGGAGTATGGTTGTCGGCCGCTTCTTCCCACGGGCTTGCGCCGCGTGGCTACTGGCAGTCGTCCCTACGGGACTTGCATGGAGCGTCGTTCCTGCCGCCGGCCCCGTAGGGGTTCGAGCAAGCAGCCACGGTCGCCAGAGCCTGGC
>JBKHHU010000055.1:0-17192 GCA_046539045.1 Phycisphaerae bacterium | reverse complement strand
AGGAACGCTTTGGCCGACGCTGAACCACGAAATTACTTCTGTCACTCACTCTAGAGCGTCAACATGGCCGCGTACCACAGTGCCCATAGCCCAGCCAGCACAACCAGCCCCTCGCCGAGCCAGTCCAGAATGTTGAGGAGAATCCGCATGTCGATTTCCTTTCACCAAACAGGAATGCATGTCGCGTGCCAGAGTGGGAGATGGCAGAGGATTCAGCTTTGAATGGCCGCTTGAGCCTCCCGGCGACGCCGAATTGCGGCAAAAATGTAGCGGGCGATGTTCGATCGGACAAATCTGTACCGAGGACAGCATCCGGTTTTATAGGTTCTTTGCGCGAATTGACGAATCATCTGAGCGCTTTGAGCGTCTATTGTGTGAGACGTCGGCAAAAACCCGGCAGGCCCGCCTAAACCGCCCGGACAGTAGTAGGCAATACCCGGCGAAGAATGGCGTTGGACCTGTTTGACACCCAAGGGGTATTGGTAGCGAACTATGGAACAGGGGCAAAACATCATGCACGCGGTTCAAGAGAACTGGCAAACGGGGTTGGCCGAATCGGCCGCACACACATCGCTGGAAGGCGAGCGGTCCTTCTGTGAGTATCAGACCGAGCTGCCCAGCGCCCGATGGTATCAGGACGCGCTGGAAATAACGGGGATCTTCATCGAGCAGTAGTGTTGGGGGATCAGCTGTCCATGCTGTCGATGATCAGGATCGTCTCGTCGTCGTCCTGGTCGGCTCCGTTGCGGTGTTCGGACACGGCTGCGAATACCGCCTCGGCACAGGCATCGGGCGAGTCGTCGGCATGGGCATTAAGCACTTCGTGCAGGCGGGATTCGCCGAATCTCTCCCGGTCCAGACCGGTGGCGTCGGTCACGCCATCGGTGTAGAGCACCATGCGGCTGCTGGACTCAAAGGTCATGCAGCTTTCTTCCGGTTCGAATTCCTCGATACCGAGGAGGAAACTCTCGGTTCCCCACTGGAGAACGCTGCAGGTATCGCGGTCGCAGACGAAGGCCCTTGGATGCCCGGCGTTGCAGCTGAGAAGCATCCGCGACGGCACGTCGAGAACGGAATAGAAGAGCGAGCACGGGACGACCGTACCGATCCGTTCCCCGAGATTGATCAGCCAGCGGTTCAATTCCCTGACCACGCGGATCGGTTGAGTCCGGTGCGGGAAGTCGCTGTGCAGATAGCCCATGATCTGGGCCATGAGGAGGGCAGCGCGAATTCCATGCCCGACGACATCGCCGATGACGATCACGTACTGGTCGTCGTTCAGGCGGATGAAATCATAGAAATCCCCACCTACGCTGCCGCACATCCGGTTCCGTGCGGCAGCGAAGGGGCGGGTGGATCCGAGGCAGCGCCGATCCGGCAGAAGGGCGGACTGCAATTCCGCCGCCAACGCCAGGTCCAGTTCGTGTTCCAGTTGTTCTCTGGTTTCACGCATGAAGAACGCGGCCCTTGAGCGAATGGCGGGGTCTCAGTCGACCGGGGAGAAGTCGTCCTTGGTCGCACCGCATTCGGGGCAAACCCAGTCATCCGGGACATCTTCGAACTTCGTTCCGGGCTCAACACCGTTGTCCGGATCGCCGACTGCCGGGTCGTACACCCAGCCGCAAAGATCGCATACGTACTTCATCTGATGGCCTTTCCTTCTTGTCTGGAGAGATCGTCCAAAACCATGTGAGTCCAAAATCCTACCGTTTCCAGCTCTCTGAGGCAATACCCTGCGTGCGGATCCGGTTCGCGACCACCACCAGCGCTACCCCTGACAGCAAAAAAGCGGCCGGCGAATTCATGGAGAACTCGCCGGCACGGGACCATTGGCTACGGTGGTTTGCGCGGTCTACCAGCTCGTGCTGACGAGCTTCGCGATGTCGCTCCAGGTAAGCATGACGAAGGCGAACAGGATCGCCGCCAGCCCCACCAGTTGGGCCACGTTCATCACCTTTACGGAAACCGGTTTGCCGCGGATCTTCTCGATGATGAGGAACACCGCGTGCCCGCCGTCGACAACGGGAATCGGAAGGAAGTTCACCACCGCAAGCGACACTGAAATCAACGCCATCAGGTACACGAACTGCAGCGTGCTGTGACGTCCGGTCTGGATGGCCGTCGATCCGATGCCGACCGGGCCGGAGAACTGACGCCAGTCCACGTTGCCCCGGATATAGTTGGCGATGGTCGCATACGTGATGGCCGTCAGGTCGTAGGTTTCCATCGCGCCCCAGGCAAGTGCGCCCAGCGGGCCGTGTTTGATCTCCTCGGTCGGAAGCACGGCAAAGCCCTGCGGAATATTGCCGAAGACGCTTACCGTAAATTGCGATTCCGGAAGCATCTCGTCGCTGAGCATCCCGATCTCGGCCTTGCGGACCTCGTCCGAACCGCCCTTGGTGTAGCTGAGTGTCACCTGCTCGCCCTGACGTTCCTTCAGTGCTACATACAATTCCGGCCAGGTGGTAACTTCCTCTTCATTGACAGCCGTGATGCGCACGCCCTCGACGATCCCGGCCTTGTCGGCCACCGTCTCCGAACGCACTCTCGCGACCCGCAGTTCATCCATCTCGGGCAGGGGCATGATCCCGATCTTGTACCGCCCCTCATGCTTGGACGGCGTAATGTCCGTGGAGATCTGCTTGCCATCTCGCAGGACAACGATCTTGGTTTCGTTGTCTTCGATGGCAGCGGTCTGTTCCAGCAACTCCCGCCAACTCGGGTGACGGGCCTTTCCGTATTGTACGATCACATCACCGGCCTCCAGGCCGGCGTCGTCGGCCGGGGAGCCGGGAACCACGGAGTGAATCTGCATCCGCGGATTGAGCCCGAGAATATCCAGCAACTCGTCGTTCTGACGCACGACATCTCCCGCGGCCAGCGAGAGTTCCTTACCGTCTTCTCCGACGAAGACCACGGTGTCGGTATCAGCCTGCTCCACCTTGCCGTACAGCATGCTGATATCCCCGCGACGGAACAGCATGTCGCCGAGCGTCCCGCCGAGAAGCATCGGCTCGACGTGTTCCGTGACGCGCTGTCCACCGCGCTTGACAGTAACATTGACCGGTTCGGTCGGATCCAGCTCGCGGGCGATTCGGGAAATATCCCACTGCCACTTCACTTCCCTGCCGGCCACGGCAACGACGCGGTCGCCTGCCTGGAACGGGCTTTCCGTACCCGGCGCGGGCGGGCCGAGCACCGTGTCTTGTGCCTCTTTGATCCCGAACTGCAGCAGATATCCGCCGGTGCCCATCTTCACTGCCGTCACGGGCAGGTGCATCAGGCCGGTGTATTCCTTGCCGTCGATGGTGCGATTGAACTTGACCTCGAACACCTCGCCCCGATCGGCGAGGGCAGCGGCCAGCTTGATCTGACGGAACCGCGTGATGTTCTTGCCGTCGATTTCAACGATCTGGTCGCCGGGTTCCAGGCCCCTCCAGATGTACGGCTGGGTGCTCTGCGTCGTCGTCGCGGTGGTTGGTGCTGTTGCTGTCGTCGTCGTGAGATCCGCATCGTCGGGAACGGGCGGCTTCTCGCCCAGCCAGCTGATCTTGGCCTGGGCGGCAGGCAGGTTCGGCAGCACCTGTCCGACCCGAGTCGAGGTGAACTTGATCCCGACCATCCCGACGATCATGAATAAGATCGCCGCGAAGATGATGTTCATGATCACCCCGGCGCTGATCACCAGCATCCGCTGGCCGACGCTCTTGGCAGCAAACGAACGAGGATCCCGCTCCTCACCTTCCTGAAGCGGCGCAAAATCTTCCTGCCCAAGCATTTTAACGTATCCGCCGAGCGGAAGCAGTTTCAGGCAGTAGTCCGTCTCGCCCTTTCTGAAGCCGACCAGACGCGGGCCGAAGCCGATGGCGAACCGCTCGACCTTGATCCCGACCCATTTGGCGGTCAGGAAATGCCCGAGTTCGTGGATGAAAATTACCGCACCCAAGCCGATTGCGAACTGAATGATCGGCCAGATCCAATGTCCGAAGATCCCGGCCTCGGCCAGGAGAATCGCTGAAACTACGTTCATGAAAGCCTCTTCAATTGCCGTCTATGTCAGGTAAACGTATCTGCTGTAGCTAGTTATGCTGCGGCTGCGACCCCACCTGTCGCAGGACAAATCCCCGCGCCCAAGCGTCGGCGTCGATCAGGGACTGCAGCGTTACTTCTCTATCGGTATCGGCATGGTTCAGGGTTTCTTCTACCAGCCCTGCGATTTTTCCGAACGGAATTTTTCGCTCAAGGAACGCTTGCACGGCCGCCTCATTGGCCCCGTTGACCACCGCCCCGGAAAGCCCACCGCGATCGATGACCTCGTAGCCGAGTCGGATCGCGCTGCGGAACCGTCCCTCAACCGAACGGAAATGCAGCTTTCCGAGTTCCGCCAAATCCAGCCGCCGGAAGTCCCTGGCGGGACGTTCCGGGTAGCTCAGGGCATAGGCGATCGGGAGCATCATGTCCGGATGACCCAGTTGGGCCAGAACCGACCCGTCGCGGAATTCCACCAGCGAGTGGACGATCGATTCCGGATGGATCACCACCTCGATCTTCTCCGAGGGCAGACCGAACAACCAGTGAGCCTCGATCATCTCGAGTGTCTTGTTCATCAAGGTCGCTGAATCGATGGTGATTTTCGGGCCCATCGACCAGGTCGGATGATTCAGGGCGTCGTCCACCGTTGCCCGGGCGGCATCTTCGTCGGACCAGTCACGCAGGGCACCTCCGGAGGAGGTGATGATCACGCGGTCGACTTCGCGATCCCTGCCGGAGGCCAGGCACTGGAAGATGGCCGAGTGTTCGCTGTCGACCGGCAGGAGGGCAACGTCGGCTTTCTGGGCGGCGGGAAGTACGATTTCCCCCGCCATGACCAGTGTTTCCTTGTTGGCGATGGCCAGGTCGGCTCCGCACTCGATGGCGGTCAGGGTCGGAGCCAGTCCGGCAGCTCCGACGATCCCGGAAAGTACGATGTCAGGCCTGCAGGCGCGGATCATCTCGCTCATCGCGTCGCTGCCGGTGTAGCAGACGGCGGAATCGTCGAGCTCTCGCTGGAGTTGATCCGCACAGGCCCCGTCAGCCAAAGCGACGTGTTGCACCTCGAAACTGCGAGCCTGCTCGAGCAGATCCTCCCAACTCGATCCTGCCGCCAGACCGCAGACCGACAGATGCTCATGTCGGGCGATGACTTCGAGCCCCTGACGGCCGATGCTTCCGGTCGAACCGAGAATGGCGATGCGTTTCTTCTTCAAAACAGCGGGTATTCCTGTGCTCGTGTTGGTTCCTGCCCCAATCCGGTCGACCCAATCTTACTTCCCCGGCGGGCGGGAACAAGAGGAAACTCCCGCCCGGCTTTCGGGCTGGGACGTTGACGGACTCCGAATGCAAAGCACTTCCCGGCGAACCGTCATTGCTGGCAGGGGGTATGGGGTCTATAATCGTTTGCCGACCGGTTGGTCGAGCACAGGATACATCGGTCCGATCCCGCAAACGGCTCCATAAAGCTTTCGCCGACGATCGTTTGAGAGGAAGTGTGTGCGGGCGGCTCGTACCGCATCGAAAGAGCGTTATACTGATAAGGGAAGGAAGTTTGACCCCTATGGGACTGCATGACCGTCCATATTGGAAAGAGTCGCAAGGAGGCCCGGGCGACATGGGAGGCTCGGGCATCGCCCGCGGTCTGACCGTGGGTCTGCCCAAGCCCGCCAAGGCAGTCAAGACCCTGCTGATCATCAACTTTGCCGTCTTCCTGCTTCAGATGTTCTTTGACCAAAGTCGCGGCCCCGGCGATCCGGGGTTGATGAGCCGCTGGTTGGGCGTCACGGTCGGCGAATGGTGGCAGGTCTGGCGCTATCTCACCTGCCAATTCCTCCATGGCGGGTTTCTCCACATCCTGCTGAACATGCTCGGGCTTTACCTCCTTGGAACGCCGCTGGAGCAACGTGCCCTGGGTACCAAACGGTTTGTGATCATCTATCTGCTTGCCGGGGCGGTCGGCGGGCTGGCGTATGTAATTATTGGCGCGCTGTTCAATCTGGACCCGACGATCCCGATTATCGGGGCGTCCGGTGGTGTTTACGCCATTGTGCTGGCTTGTGCGGTGTATTTCCCGCACTTCCGGCTGATCTTCCTGTTCTTCCCGGTACCGATTCGTCTGGCAGCGTTGATCATCTTCGGGATGATGATTTTCGTGGTTTTGTCGTCGCTGGCGGGGGGCAACGTCCGCGATGCGATGAGCGACGTGGCACACCTCGGCGGGGCCTCGGTGGCAGCCTTCTACATCTGGGGGCTCCCTCGGTTCTCCGGGACCACCCGCAAGATGAAGCAGAAGGTGGACCAGGGCTCCTGGGAGCGGAGAATGCGCCGACGGGAGGAAGAAGAAGCGGAAGTCGACCGCATCCTCGACAAGATCAAGCAGCAAGGCATCAACTCCCTTTCCCGCGGCGAGAAAAAGACGCTCCAGGAAGCCACACGCCATCAACGCGAGGAAGAGAAGGAAATCTACAGGTAGGCCGCTTCCAAGCTGAACCAGCAGCCCAACTGCTCCTGTGGCGGGTTTTCTTCCCGACGATCTTCGTGTACAACATCGTCCATCTGGTTTTGTTTCCCCCGACCCAGCCGTCCAATTTGCCGGAGCTAAGCAGGAACCGACATGAAATACATCTCGACGCGTGGACAGGTGGATCCCATCGATTTCCAGGATGCGGTGCTGATGGGCCTTGCCGATGACGGCGGGCTGTTGATTCCCGCCAGTATCCCGGATGTTTCGGAGCATATCGAAACGTGGCGGGAAATGGACTACCGCGATCTGGCGTTCCACGTGATGAAGGAATTCATCGACGACATCCCGCCGGCCGACTTCCGCGCGATTGTCAACAAGGCCTACGCGGACATGAACTTCGAAGGCGGCGTGGCTCCGACCGTGGAAGTGGGCGACCTGTATATCTGCGAGCTGTGGCACGGACCGACGCTTGCGTTCAAGGATGTTGCCCTGCAGTTGCTGGGCAACCTCTTCGAGTACATCCTTTCCGAGCGCGGCGGGGAGTTGAACATCCTCGGCGCCACCAGCGGCGATACCGGCTCTGCCGCCATTTACGGCGTGCGGGGCAAGGCCCGGATCAATATCTTTATCATGCACCCGGACGGGCGGACCAGCCCGATCCAGGCCCGACAGATGACGACCGTGCTGGATGACAACGTGCACAATATCGCAGTGGACGGCAGCTTCGATGACTGTCAGGCCCTGATGAAGACGCTGGCCGGTGATCTGGAGTTCAAGCGGACCTACCAACTCGGTGCCGTCAACAGCGTCAACTGGGCTCGCGTTCTGGCCCAGATCGTCTACTACTTCTGGGCATCTTTCCGTGCCGGTGAGCAGGCAGACAAACTGGATCCCAAACCGGTACGCTTCAGCGTGCCGACGGGCAATTTCGGCGATATCCTCGCGGGATGGTACGCGATGCAGATGGGCGCCCCGATCAGCGGGCTCATCCTCGCTACCAACGAGAACGACATCCTCTCTCGGTTCTTCAACACCGGCGAGTACAGCGTCGCGGAGGTAGTCAAAACGCTTTCGCCATCGATGGACATCCAGGTGGCCAGCAACTTCGAGCGGTACCTGTTCTACCGGCTCGGGAGCGACCATCAGAAGCTGCGGGAGGCGATGGAGCTGTTCAAGCAGACGGCTCGGTTGACCGTGCCGCTGAACGAAGACGGGATGGTCGACCGCCGTATCTCCGCGGGCAGGAGCACCACCGAGGATGTGCTGACGATCATCAGGAAGTATTACGAAGAACATGACTACGTTCTCGACCCCCACAGCGCCTGCGGTGTAACGGTGGCCGAGCAGATGGGGCTCGATGGCGATACCGTCGTCTGCCTTGCTACCGCCCATCCCGCCAAGTTCCCGGACGCCATCAAGGACGCCACCGGCAAGGATGGCCTGGCGACGCACCCGGAGATCGAGAAGCTCATGGACCTGCCGACCCGCTGCGAGAAGCTGCCCAACGACATCGAGCAGGTGCGACAGTTCATCGTCAATAGACTGAAAGGCAACCGCGAGTAGTCCACGGATTGCACGAATGGCCACGAATTGCCGACTCACGCCTGCGAGTTCCGAGCCACGCTCGAGATGGGAGTCGGTTCTCTTCAAGAACTGCCGGAACAGGTTGTTTCCTGGCGCATCAGCCGGTCCTGCCTCAACAAGGGAGCAGAGCACTTTCATCCGGCCAGGAGCAAGGCCTGTGACTTTCCGCTTTCGCCGCGGTGCGGGCGGCTGTAAGATTTTGCCCCATGCAGATTGTTTCCCACGGAATTGATATTGTGGACTGCGATCGCCTTGCCGAGATCATCGAACGGCACGGCGAACGCTTTCTGACGCGCGTTTTCACCCCGACGGAGCTTGACTACTGTCGCGGGCGCAAGCGCGAGATCGAGCACCTGGCAGGGCGGTTCGCCTCCAAGGAAGCGGTGCTCAAGGTGCTCGGAACCGGCTGGCGAAACGGGATCTCCTGGACGGACATCGAGGTGCGCAACCATCCCTCCGGCGAGCCGCGAGCCCACCTGAGCGGACGCGTGGCGGAGATTGCTGCAGAGCGAGACATCGAGCGTATTCTCATCTCCATCAGTCACAGCGAATGCCACGCCGTCGCCAGCGCCATCGGTGTCAAGTCCTCGGCAGGCAGTACCCGAGATTAGGCCCATCACACCCCGAGCATCTTCCATGAGCAACGACAGACCTTTGACCATCTTCTTCTCCGCAGCCGAGGCCAGCGGCGATCTGCACGGGGCCAACCTGCTGCGGGCGCTGAAGAAACGCCTTCCCGACGCCCGTTTTGTCGGGGTGGCCGGTGAGAAGATGGCTGCCGAAGGCTGCGAAGTCATCGAGGATGTAACCCACCAGGCGGAGATGCTCGGCGGGCCGCTGCTGAAAATCCGCTACTGGCTGAGGATGATCAAGCGGATCAAGAATGCGATCGGGGAGATCCAGCCGGACGTTCACGTCCCGATCGATTCTCCCGCGTTGAACTGGCATCTTGCCAAAGCGTCGCAGCAGGCGGGCGCGGAGGTGTTTTATTACATTGCGCCGCAGGTGTGGGCGTGGGGTCCGTGGCGCATCAAGAAGATGGCCCGCCTGACCGATCACGTTGCCTGCATCCTGCCGTTCGAGGAGCGGTATCTGCGGGACAGGGGGGTCAACGCCAACTACGTCGGCCATCCGCTGTTCGACGAACTCCCGGAACCCCCGGCCGTGAAGCCGGACCTGACCGAAGCATGGGCCGAGGGGGCTTGGAACGTAGCGATGATGCCCGGTTCCCGCGGCGGAGAGATCCGAAACCATACGCCGGCTCTGCTGGAGACGGCCCGCGAGATCCTGAAGAAGTACCCGAAGTCGAAATGCACCTTCACCGCGCGGACAGAGAAATGCGCCGAGAAGATCCAGGAGGGCATCGGCCCGGACATCCCTGAAGGCGTGCAGATCGCGGTCGGACGGACCCGGGAAGTGCTGCGGGAGGCACATTTCGCCCTCGCTGTCAGCGGCACGGTGACCCTGGAAGTGGCCCATTTCGGCGTGCCCATGGTGGTGTTCTACCGGGTCAGCCGCATGGTTCGTTCGCTGCAGCGGGTCATGCCCTGGGCGGTAAAGACCGAGTTCTTCTCGCTGGTGAATATCCTTGCCGGCAGACGGGTGGTTCGGGAGTTGATCCCGTGGAACGGGAACGTCCGCACGATCGTCGACGCGTCGATGGAAGTCATCAACGAACTTGGCTACCTGGTGGAAACGCGGGAGGAACTGGGCGAAATCGTCGCCCCGCTCCGCGTGCCCGCTCCGGGCAGCGCCTCGGACAATGCTGCGGCGCTGATCGAGAAGATCGCGAGCAAACGATACGCCAATAGAGGCCGGACACCCTGACGAAATCTGACGGCAGGGCAGCGGTAGGCTTTAGCCGGCGCATGAAAACGGCGGGCGCCGGGCCCGCCGTTTACACATACTCGCTACTCGCCGGAAGGCGGTCAGGAAATCTCCGACCCTGCCGGCGCGTCACCATTGGTCGTCAGCGTCACGACCTTGCGATCGTCACCGTCCATGTACGAAGCTGCCAGCAGCATGCCCTGGCTTTCGAGCCCGCGCATCTTCCGCGGCTGAAGGTTCGTGACGACGATGATGTTCCCGCCGATCAGCGACTCGGGGGCCACGTATTCCTTGAGTCCGGCAATGATCTGCCGCTGCTCGGTCCCCAGATCCACCTTGATCACCAGCAGGCGGTCGGCGTTGGGGTGGTCCGACACCTCGAGAACCTTCCCGACACGCAGATCCAGCTTGCAGAAGTCATCGTACGTGATCATTTCCTTCGTCTCATCCGACATCGTTTCGTCCTTCCTGTTTTGAGATTCACCGCCGGGCGGTGGGTTCGCGATGCAAGTTTATTCGCCTTCAGCCGCTCCCGCAAGGTGCAGCACTGGTCAAACGCCTTTCCGCCCAGTAGAATACGCGCCAAGAAGAAAGGATGTACCATGGAAATCTATCCGCTGAAGTTCAAGCCCGTATATAAAGAGAAAATCTGGGGCGGCAGGAATCTGCACCGTCTTTTCGGCCGGGACCTGCCCGAAGATAAAAAGATCGGCGAAAGCTGGGAGCTGGCCGATCTGCCCAATGGGCAAAGCGTCGTCAGCAACGGCGTTCATGAGGGCAAAACTCTCAACGAGGTGACCAACAGCCTTGGCGTGCAGCTCATGGGCAAGGCAGCCACACTCCCGGACGGACGGTTCCCGCTGCTGCTCAAGCTGCTCGACGCCAACGACCGCCTGTCACTGCAGGTTCACCCGGACGAGAAGGCCGCGCAGGAGATCCCCGGTGCGGAACTGAAGACCGAGTGCTGGTTCATGGTCGAATCCCGCGGCGGGTATATTTACAAGGGTGTCCGCAAGGGCGTCACGCCTGCGGAATTCCGCCACGCGATCGAAACGGACAGCTGCGAGGACGTCGTCCGCCGCATCGACTGCGAGACCGGCGACTTCCACTACCTGCCCGCCGGAACCGTCCACGCCATCGGTCCCGGGCTCGTGGTCGCCGAGGTGCAGACCCCGTCGGACACGACCTATCGCGTCACCGATTGGGGCCGGGGCAGAGAGATCCACGTGGATCGGTCGATGGAATGCATCCGCTTCGATCTGACCGGTGATGAGGTGCCCGGAGCGGAGGGCGATTGCTTGCTGGTGACCGATTATTTCACCGTCTTTGATCGCACTATCGCCGCCGGGTCCGAATCGACCGTCAGGGAAAGCACGTGCGCCGCGATGATGATGCTCTCCGGTACGGTGCAGATCCAGGCCGAAGGGATCGACCCCGTCGAGGCGGGCAGCGGAGATACGGTGCTCCTCCCAGCCGCCCTGGAGCCGACGCTCTCGGCCGAGTCCGACGCGAGATTCCTCTTTGTCACGCTTCCGGAGAAGTCATGACCAAACAGCGTATTCAGAAAGTGCTGGCCAAGGCGGGAATCGCTTCGCGACGCGCGTCGGAGGAGATGATTCTCGACGGCCGGATCGCGGTCAACGGCGATATCGTCGTGGACCTTCCGTGCTTTGTCGATCCCGAGCAGGATGACATCCGGATCGACGGAGAACGACTCAAGAACCCGGAGCCCGAGTCCAAGAAGTATTTCATCGTGAACAAGCCTCGCGGCGTGGTCTGCACCCAGTCCGACCCTCAAGGTCGCCCGCGAGTCATCGACATGGTCCCACAGATCGAGCAACGGGTCTACTGCGTCGGCAGGCTGGACAAGGACAGTACCGGCCTGGTCCTGCTGACCAATGACGGCGAATTCTGCAACCGCATCACGCATCCCCGGTACGGTGTCGAGAAGACCTACGTTGTCGAGGTCCGTGGCCGGATGGAAGGCGAGCAGATCGAGCAGTTGAAGAAGGGCGGGTACATTGACGGCAAACGCACCCAGCGTCTGTGGCTCAAGGTGCTGCGGAAAGGCCGTTCCGAGACCGTCCTGGAGATCCGCCTGCGCGAGGGCAGAAACCGCGAGATTCGGCGCCTGCTGGCGAGGGTCGGCCACAAGGTCATGCGGCTGAAGCGGGTGGCGATCGGGCCGGTCACCGACCGCGGACTGAAGATCGGCAGCGTTCGGCCGCTGAAACGCAACGAAATTCGCAAGCTGCTGGAGGAAGCCGAATCCGAAGGCCGTCCGCCGAGACGCAACAAAGCAAGAAAAGGGAGCAAATGAGCAATACGTTTCTAGCGATTGATTTCGGTGCCGAATCAGGCAGGGGCATTCTGGTTCGTCTGAATGAGGGCAAGGTGTCGATGGAGGAGATCCATCGCTTCCCCAGCAGGAACGTTGTCATGGGGGACACCCGATACTGGGACTTCCCCGGCTTGTGGGCGGAGGTGCTTGAGACGCTTAAGATCGCCGCGGAGACCGGTGAAAAGATCGACGCGATTGGTGTCGACACCTGGGGCGTGGATTTCGGCCTGCTCGGGAAAGACGGGCGTCTGCTCGCGAACCCCGTGCACTACCGCGACCCGCGCACCGAGAACATTCACGACACTGCCGAGAGGGTCATGCCGATCCGTGAAATCTGGGACAGGACCGCCCTGCAGACCATGCCCATCAACACGCTCTTCCAACTGCATGCGATGCAGTTGCAGGACTCGCCGCTGCTGTATGCTGCCGACAGCATCCTCTGGATGCCCGACCTGTTCAACTACTTCCTGACCGGCCAGGAAAGATGCGAACTGAGCGAGGCTCAGACCGGGCAACTCGTCGGCCCGGACCGGCAATGGTGCGACGAGATCATTTCTCGGTTCGGTCTCCCGGACGAGATATTCGGCGAACTGATCGAACCGGGCAATGTGATCGGTCCCGTCAGAGAAAGCGTGCAGGCGCAGACCGGCATCGGGCCGGTGCCGGTCGTCGCCGTCGCCAGCCATGATACCGGTGCTGCCGTCGCTGCAGTCCCGGCTGAGGGCGACAACTGGGCGTACCTCAGTTGCGGCACATGGAGCATCATGGGCAAACCGGTCGATGAGCCGATCGCCGCACCCGAGGCCCACGAAAGGGGCTTCAGCAACGAAGTTACCTACGGCGGGTGGTATCTCTGTCATAACATCCTCGGGCTCTGGCTCGTGCAGGAGTTGCGTCGCAAGTGGGACGCCTCGGACGATCCGTGGGATTACGACCGCATCACTGCCGAGGCAGCCAAAGCGGAGTCCGGGCCGCTGGTGAACGTCAACGACCCGACGCTGCTGGCACCGACCGACATGGAAGAAGCGCTGATCAACGCGATGCGGAAGGCGTCCCAGCCCCGGCCGGAAGGGCGAGGCCAACTCGTCCGCACCGTGCTGGAATCGCTCGCGCTGCAGTACGCCCTCGGTATCGACACCATTGAGGAACTCAGCGGCAAGCGGCCGGACGCGTTGTACATCGTCGGTGGGGGGATCAAGAACAAGCTGCTCTGTCAATTCACCGCCAACGCGTGCGGGATGCCGGTCCACGCCGGAGCAGACCAATGCACCGCACTCGGCAACGCGCTGGGACAGGCTCTGGCGCTGGGCGTTCTGGAGACCCCGCAGCAGATCCGCGACGTCATGCGGGCATCGACCGAAATGACGAGCTATCAGCCGGAAAACCAGCAACTCTGGAACGCCAAACGCGAGCAGTACCGGCAGGTACAGCGGGAACAGTAGCCCTCACTCCGTCGCGATGACGCCTCTCGCCTTGGCACCTGCAGAAAGGGCCGCCCGCAATTCAATGCTGCGGGCGGCCCTTCCTGCATTTCAGGTGATCGGCGCGCTGGGTGGCAGGGTGGAGCCGAACGCGTCCCCGTCGGCGGCACCGGGGATCTCGCCGGAGCGGATTCGCCGGCCGACCTCTCGCAGCGTCTTCACGTCCGGTTCGGGAATAGCCCCGCTGGGAAGCGGTCCCGTGTTGATCAGCAGATTGCAGTCGCGTCGCCACGCCTCAGCCAGTTTGGACATCACCTCATCCGGTCCGATGTGATTCTCGTCGTTCTTCTCGTGATAGCCCCAGGAGAACGAGAGCGTATCGCAGATCTCACCGCGCTTGTCCTTGTGGGCGTCCCAGGCCCGTTGTGCTTCTTCGGCTTCCTTTTCACCGATGCGATCGCGGATCTTCTCCAGCAGGGGCAGGCCTCGACCTTCCGGTGCGGCGAAATCCTCCTCGCCTGTCGCCCCGTGCTTGAACGCGACCAGCGCGTGAGGCTGGAGTTTCCGGATCAACGCGTAGGTCTCGGACAATGGGAACAGGTCTTTCTGCGCGTGGTACGCCATCTCCGGATCGAACCAGACGCCCGCGACCGGGCCGTAGTTGGTCAACAGTTCGGTCAATTGGGCGTGGACGTCGTCGATATACCGTCGGAAATCCTCCGCCTTTCGGAACAGGTAGTGGGGCTCAGGATGGTCGTACGGCGGCCTGGCCCGGTCGAAGTAGTCCAGCGAAAAGAACCACGGGTGGTGCCAGTCCAGCGCGTATGAATAATAGAGGAAGAACCCGAGACCTTTGGCGCGGCACTGCCCGGCCATCTCACCGACCAGATCGCGCCCGGCAGCACTGTTGGCAGAGTTGAAAGCGCAGTTGTCGCTGTCCCACAGGCAGAACCCGTCGTGATGCTTGGTGGTGAAGTTGACGTATTTCGCTTCGGCCTGGCAGGCCAGGTCCGTGATGAAATCCGCATCGAACTTTTCTGCGGTGAACCGCTCGGCAAGTTTCTCGTACTCGCCGAGGTCCATCGCCTGGTTGTACATTCCCCACTCGCCCTTGCCGTGCAATGCGTAGAGCCCATAGTGGAGGAACAGACCCAGACCCGCATTCCGGAACCATTTCATGGCTGCGGTATGCGGATTCTCCGCGTATTCGGATGCCAACTTTTCAAGGTGCGCCGGGACCGGCCCGTGCTGTCCGGGGTTACTCATTCGTAGTTTTCTCCACCTGTCGTAAATCGTGCAGAAGCCCACCGTTTGCTGCGGATCAAGATCATATCGCAGACATGACAGGTCCGCCAGAGGCTTCCACTTGTCCGAGGGTTGGAGGCGCGATTACTGGCCGGCATTTTCGACAGCGAGAAGAGGCCGGTCTGGTGCCTCGGTTTGCCCCTCTGCATTCTGTGTGAGCGGCAAATACCGGTTTCCACGATCTTTTCGCCGAAACGGACTTGACGAACGGGGGCGTTTTGAGTAAGTTATTCCGCCTTGGGTTGGGAGTGTGCCCGAGTGGACAAAGGGATCAGACTGTAAATCTGACGGCTCAGCCTTCGGTGGTTCGAATCCACCCGCTCCCATAGCGGCCCCGCAACGGGCCGCTTTGCTTTGCGCCGAGGGCTCGGCCGATGTTCCGGGCAAGGCGGGAATGAACCTTGTTCCGGCGGGCCGATCGGTTATAATTCGCACTATCGCGGGCGTAGCTCAATGGCTAGAGCATCAGCCTTCCAAGCTGAATGTTGAGGGTTCGAGTCCCTTCGCCCGCTGTTCTTTTTGAAATAGGCACTTAGAGCAATCTCAGGTGCCTGTTCCTATGCCTGTTTTTCCTTTGTCTTAGGAGAAGACGACGCGTCCTGCGTAGGCGGAAGGGCGAAGCAGGATGAACGTCTGCACGTCGCGACGGATGATCCGGCCACCGACGTGGAGAGCCTGCTGCCGTCAAAAGGGGCGCAGGAGAGAATCAGGCGGCCGTCCCAGCCGACCTGACCTCTCCGGCGGGCAACAGGAACTTGCTGCCGGGTCCCATCCGCCAGGCGAAATCCTGAGCGGAATGGAAAGGTCATCGCGACGCCGGCGGGTGCGAAACATGGTTGAAGGATCTGGCTCCGCCTTCTTCACGGCCTGGCGGCGGGGCGGTCTCCCGGGGCCGATGAAGTGGCTCGATCGACTCGGATCGGTTCGCTTTCACTTTTTTGCCCCCAGGCATCGACAGCTCGGATACGGTAGTAGCCTGCCTTGCGGGCAGAGCCTGTCCAGGCTGTGCACAGAAGATCGGCCTTGTTCAGCCGCTGGTATTCGCCGTCTATGGTGTCCGCGTGCAGCACCTCATAGGTGTGCAGAGCGTAACTGTTGGAGCCTTTCCAGGTTAACAGGTGTTCCGATTCGTACAGACCGGGAAACACGTCCACACGGATTGGCCCGGCCGCTTTGGGAGGCTTGTCCGGTTTGGGCGTCAGGAGCAGAAGGCTCACCGAATGCCTCGGCAACTCCAGTTCCAGTTCCAGAGTGCCGCTTTCGGAACTGACCTTTTTGCACGGTTCTGCGTATGCCAGCTCCATTTCTTCCCGCAGCCGGGGCAGCACCTCTTTGGGCGGGACGTCGTCTTTGCCCCAGACGCGGATCGGATTGCTGGTGTTGGCGTCGATCCGGAGGCGACTGAGTACCCATTGCCGCTTGGGCAGGTCTTTCAGCTTCACCGTCAGCCGTGTATTGGGTCGCCCGTCGTTGCAGGCCATTACGGCGATCTGCCCGTTCGCCTCGGTGTTTCGCGTGGCCAATGCGCCCACCCCGCTGCGAACGTCCGGAAGACCCTCGGTCGGCAGTCGTACGCTGCCCATCTTCGCCAGCATGGTGAAGACGGTGTGCGCGGGTTTCTTGATGAGCGCAAATCGGTGGCCCTTCTTGAACAGGACCATCTGCGTCCGCTGCTTCCAGGTCTCACCAAGAAAGCCGTTGTCGTTGCTGCAGAAGTAAGGTTGGCCGAGTTGTTCAATGATGCGAAGCTGTTCCTGATAGACGGCGTTGGCCATCCAGGAGGCGAACCGCGGGCCGCCCGCCCAGTCGTGCCTCTTGCCCCAACCATTCCAGGGGTCGTGCTCGGTATTTACGAAGGGGACATCCTTATACCCCGGGTACGCAGCGTTGATTTTCTTGATAACGGCGATCTCGCTGTCGACCATTTCCGTAGCGGGCTTCTTGATGTGCCCAGAGACGAAACCGACGATGTGTTCCTTCTTGCCTGTGAAGATGTTGGGGGTGCTCTCCAGGAGCTTGACGAAATCGTAGGGATTCTTCCGGTAGATCGCAGCCGGTCCTCCGAAACGCTGTGCGAATCGCTTGTCCACGTCGGCAAGTCCGGCCGTGACGGCGTCCCAGTACCCCACTCCGGCGGCGTTCCACTTCAACTGCCCTTCATTGGGGCTCTCCCACCACCAGGTGGCGACCTCCTCACGCCCGTATCGCGTAACGAAGT
>JBKHHU010000238.1:0-4733 GCA_046539045.1 Phycisphaerae bacterium | reverse complement strand
TCACGGTCGTCGAGCAGTGGGGCATCTGGGATCCGACGCAGGTGAGCTTCTGGTCCGGTCGGCAGAACCGCGATTTCTACATCTGGATGTTCCTCCCGTATGCTCGTGCGATCAAGAAGGCCAACCGCGACGTGCCGGTCATCGGCGGGTGGGATTTCGGCCTCTCGCACGGCGACTGGGCGGTCTGGGAGGAACTGTACAAGCCGGTCATCGACGCCGGCCACGAGTATATGGACGGAATCACCGACCACCATTACGGTGTGAACACCCGCTGGGTGCCGCTGTGGTACGAGGTCGCCTGCGACTACAGCATGGGCAAGTACGGCAAGTGGCTCAAGGGCTACAACACCGAGTGCGGAGGCAAGCTGGACCCTGCCGTCCACGGGGAGGCCAAGAACGTGCTCGGCACGCCCAGCGGAACCTACGCGCTGCGGGACATCATGGAACTGCTCTACCACGCCCCGGCCAAGAGCGGGTCCCGGACCGCCCATCACCCCGACAAGGGCGTGCTCGGGACGCTGCAGTTCCTCAAGGACCTGCGAGGCAAGCTCATCGCCTGCGACACCTCCAACCCGAACGTCTGGCCGGTAGCGTCGATCCACGACAACAAGCTCGTCTGCGTGATCTTCAACAACGAGAAGACCGCCCAGCAGATCAAGCTCGATCTGGACAGGCCGGCGAACTACAGGCTCGACAAAGCCACTCGCACGTATTCCTCCGGCGACAAGAGCGGGGATGTCGATGTCTCCAAAAAGAGCACCTTCAAGCTGCCGCCGCTGTCGGCCTCGAAGATCGTCGTGAAGCTGCAACCCATGAAGGATGCCTACCAACCGGTCCGAAAGATCGTGCGGAAGCAGTTCTTCAGCAAGGGCGGGCCGCTGCGCGATGTGCAGGCGGGCAAGATGCTGCGGATGACGATCATGGTCGAGCCGAAGTTCCTCGCTGCCGGGAACGGAGCGAAGCTCAAACTCTGCCTGCAGAACGTGGATGCCGGCGAGCTGTCGGTGAAGCTCAACAACAAAACCATCGACGTGCCGGACACGAATTTCACGATCCAGGTGCCCATCGCCCCAGCTCTCGTCGAAACCGAGAACGAACTGACTTTCACCGGCAAGGGCAACGGATACCGCGTGGTCTCCGCGAGCCTGGTGATCGACAGGTGAGGCGCCGCTTCGCGCCGAGGGATGCGGGATGCGCGATGAGGGATGTGCGATGAGGGATGCGCGTTTTCCTTGGAGGGCGTCGGAACCCTTGATCGGTCGGCGGGTCGGGAGGTCCGCAACCTCGTTTCCAAGACCATTGATCGGGGTGGTGGGTCTCCCGACCCACCACCTTATTGGACGTTCATGTAGGGTAACATTTGCAGGTAGATGGTTGAGTGCGGAAGCTCGATTCCGCGCGCTGCCGCGCTGCGGGAGTTCTGACCGGTTGGCGGGTCTGGAGACCCGCCAACCTTGTCTTGGACCATTTGCAAATGTCCCTCCCTACGGCCGGAACTTCACCGACGGGTCGTCGGCGCCGGTTCGGATGTTCGTCTCCCCGCCGTCGTCCGTGCCGTTCAAGCCGACGCTGTAGATCTTCGCTCCACCGTCGCCGGTGCGGGTCCACCGCAGGGGGCCTTGCCCGTGCGGATCTTGCGGGATCTGCTTCAGGTAAACCGGCTGGAGGTCCGCCAGCTTCTGCGGCAATTGGCCTTCCTTCTCCCGATACAGCCCCACGGCCAGGGCGGTGCGAGCCATGGCGTTTTCGCGATCGACCATCCGCTCCTGGCGTCGCAGGTGCATGTAGTTGCCGGTCAGTTCGGCAAACAGCAGGTCTTCGGCGTTGAATTCCCCGGCGCCTCCCTCGAAGCGGATGCGGTCGTTGGCGATCTTCAGATCCCGCAGTTGCCGGCCCAACGCCCCTGCCTGCCGGCGGAAGAGGTCGCCATCGGCGACCTGCAGCGCCTGTAGCTGGCGGTCGTAGTGATCGTTCGCCCGGCGCATCACCTCCGCGTAATCGGGCTCGGCCCCGGGCAGGCCGATGGTCTCGATCGAGTCCGGATAGTAGGTGTGCAGCGTGTCGAGCAACCCCTCGGCCGCACAGGTCTGCAGCGTGTCCAGCGTGCGGTAGCGGCAGTACCGGTCCACCACGTGCATGGGCTCACGAAGCTCGGGCATCTTGTCGATCCCGTCGCGGAGCCGCTCCAGTTGCGTCCGGGAGAGCACGTCGGCTGCTGCCATGCTCGCTGCCGCCCGCAGACTCAGCGTTTCCAAGGCGTACCCGGTCCGCCATTCATCGTCGCTGACCGCAGCGGCGTACAGGCGTGCCAGACGCTGGATGGCCAGCAGGTCGTTGACCGCCTGATCGCCGTCGCCGCTGCCCGCCCGGAGCATCGCCCGGGCAATCATCGCCGAAACCAGATCGCGGGTGGTGCCGGTCAGCGGTCGGTGGACGTCCATCAACCGGTCCGGGTCCGACGGCGAAACCAGCGGAAGGTGGTACCGCCGGCGATGGGAGGCGTCGATGAGCCTCTGCATGGCCGGCTCGTTGCTGCGAATGAACTTCGCTGCGTCGGGCTGCTGGTCTGCGGTCCACGGCGAATTCTGTGCGGCATCGTACTGTTTCCGCAGGCGGTTCTGCTCCGGACGCGTCAGGCCCTCCTCGCGGCAGTACTCGTAGAACGTGACGAAATACTCGCCGCTGACCTGCGACATGCCGCCCAGTTCCAGCCGCTTGAGGGTGGCCGCGCGAGCTTCCAGCGGAATGGCGGTCGGCCCGATGGCCCGGACCATCTCGACGGCGGCATTGTCCGAGGCCGACAGCAGGGCCCCGTACTGGTCGTTCAGGGACGAGACGTAATCGATCGTGCCGTCCGGGTGCTTCGGGCCGGCGATGACGGTGGTCTCCGGACCGACCTCCAGCTCCACCTTGTTCATGCCCATGCGGTCCATGAGCTTCCGGCGGTTCTGCGACCAGTAGTACCCCAAACCGATCACGGCAGCGACCAGCACCACCCCGTAGATGATCACTCGCGGGAGCACCTTGCTGCGCGATTTCTTCCCGTCATCGTCGGGGCGCATCTTCACCTGAACCGGCTGATTCGTCGGATTCGGCTGCGGCCGACTTCCCCAGTAATTTCCATTCGGATTCTGCGACATAACGTACTCCGTAAGAGTCTGAACCGTGCTCGCGACCCGGTGTGCGGGCGACACCACCATACCAGAAACTTCCCCGATTTGTGTGGAACCGCTCCGAGGCGGCCGGCGTAGAACCTGCTCGGCTTGGGCTGTCGGCGATGTTTCCAAGCATACCCGGCTGCGGGTGTTGGTGCATGGGTTTTTCGGGAATTGCGTCGGTGCGGTGGGGCCTGTACAATTCGCGGCCTTGGAGAGCATGAGGAGCCAATCATGAACGTGTTGCTGACAGGCGGGGCGGGGTATATCGGTTCGCACGTGGTTCGGGCGTTGCAGGCTGCCGGGCATGAGTGCGTGGTGTATGACAACCTGGTCAAGGGCCATGCCGAGGCGGTGGAGGCGGAGCTGGTCGTCGCGGACGTCGCCGACGGGGCCGCCCTGCGGAACGCGCTGAAAGAGCACGATATCGACGCGGTGATCCATCTGGCTGCGTTCATCGAAGCCGGCGAGTCCGTCGCCAAACCGGACAAGTACTTCCACAACAACACCATGATCGGCCTGACGCTGCTGGACGCGATGCGGGATGCGGGCGTGGACAAGTTGGTGTTCAGTTCCACCGCTGCGGTCTACGGCACGCCGGAAAGCTGCCCGATCGTCGAGACCGACCGCCTGGCGCCGATCAGCCCGTACGGATCGAGCAAGCTCTGCGTGGAGTACATGCTGCAAGGCTACGCGAAAGCCTACGACATGGGCTTTGTCGCGCTGCGGTACTTCAACGTCGCCGGTGCGCACCCGGCTGGGGGGATCGGCGAGGACCACTCGCCCGAGACGCACCTGATCCCGCTGATTCTGCAGGTCCCGCTGGGCAAGCGGAAGGATATCAAGATCTTCGGCGAGGACTACGACACGCCCGACGGCACGTGCATCCGCGATTACATCCACGTCTGCGACCTTGCCGACGCGCACGTGCTGGCGATCGACGACTGCACGCCGGGCCAGGTCAACGTCTACAATCTCGGCAACGGGGAGGGCTTCAGCGTCAAAGAGGTCATCGAGACCTGTCGGCAAGTGACCGGCCAGCCGATCCCCGCGGAGGTCGCCGCCCGCCGCCCCGGCGACCCGGACCGACTGGTAGCCGGCAGCGAAAAGGCCATGACGCAACTCGGCTGGGAACCACGCTACCCGCAACTGAAGACGATCGTTCAGACCGCTTGGGACTGGCACTCGGAGAACCCTGACGGGTACGGAGCGTGAATTCGTTGACTCGTTGATTCGTGGATTCGGGGCGAACGTTTCGCCTGATTCGGTTTACTGGCCACGAACTTCGCGAACCTCACGAACAGGAATGGAAGCTGAGCGTTTTTCTGTTCGCGTCGTTCGCGTGGTTCGTGGCTGCTTGCCGCTGGTTTCGGCTGATTCGGTTTATTGGCCACGAACTGCGCGAACTTCACAAACAAGAATGGAAGCTGAACGTTTTTCTGTTCGCGTCGTTCGCGTGGTTCGCGGCTACTTGCCGCTGGTTTCGGCTGATTCGGTTTATTGGCCACGAACTTCGCGAACTTCACGAACATGGATTGAGGCTGAGCGTTTTTCTGTTCGCGTCGTTCGCGTTGTTCG
>JBKHHU010000237.1:0-4738 GCA_046539045.1 Phycisphaerae bacterium | reverse complement strand
TCAGCCGCGATTCTTGCGGTAATCGTCGAGTTTCCGCAGTCCCGCTCCGAGCATTCCCGAGACGGCGAATCCGGAGGTCACCAGCGCTAGGGTCAGGTGGAATTCCAGCACCGCGGCGATCAGCACGATGGCGGCCTTGACGATATAGCTGAACGGTTTCTTCCCCCGGATCCACTGGTTGATCACGTGCGGGTAGCTGAAGTTGGACACCATCAGAAGGGATATCGCCAGCGTCAACACGGGCAGGACGATACCGGTGATGGTCATCAGCCACTCGGGCGACAGGAGTCCCTGTGCCCATCCGCTGGTCAACCAGCTTCCGCCGGGTTCGCTCAGGTGGACGAACAGCAGCACCAGGGAACCGACCGCGGCGGCCGCGGCGGGGCTGGGCAGGCCCTTGAACACCATGTGGGCCGACTCTTCGGTCTCGGTTTCCACGTTGAACCGTGCCAGGCGCAGCACCGTGCAGGCGACATAGATGCCCGCCACGCACCAGATCAAGCGCTCCAGGAAGATGTTGCTGGGCAAGCCCGCGATGGCCTGTGCTTCCCCGCGAAGTGCCCGGACCACCACGCGGAGCATGAGCATCGCCGGGGCCACGCCGAAGCTGATCGTGTCGCAGAGGCTGTCCAGCTGGGCGCCGAAATCGCTGGCTTTCCGCGTCATGCGGGCGACGCGCCCGTCGAGCATGTCGAAGACCATTGCCGCAAACAGCAGCCATGCCGCCACCGCCACGTTGCCGAGCCATGCATTGCTTTCGGCATACTTGGTCGCGAAATGGATGGACGTGAACCCGCAGATGCCGTTGCCGATGGTCAGCAGCGCCGGCAGCATGCTGGTCGATCGCAGGATCAGCCGTTTGCCTCTGCGATGGATGGGCTTGTGTTGCTCTTCCCGCGAGGAGTTCTGGACGTCATTCAGAGTCATGGTTGCCTTCCTTCGCTGAGATGAGCACGGTGCTTCCCCCGGCCACCCTTTCGCCGATCGCTACGCGCACCTCGCCGACGAGTTCTTCGGGGACAATCAGTTCCAGGCGCGAGCCGAATTTGATCATCCCGACGCGCTGGCCTCGGTCGACCCGGTCGCCCACCTCGACGGTCGTGACGATCCGGCGGGCGACGAATCCGGCGATCTGCCTGTAGGCGATGGGGTAGCTCTGCCCGTTGTATTCGATCTCCATCGCCACCAGTGTCGACTCATTGGCCATCCACGCTTCCGGTTTGCGAACGTCCAGGAATGCCCCGTCGGCGTGTTTGATCTCGGTAATGGTGCCCGCGAAGGGGCTGCGGTTGACGTGAACGTTGAACACGCTCATGAAGACCCCGACCGACACTGCCTTGCGCCCGAGGGCACTTTCCTCGCCCAGGCGGGTGATGTCTGCCACCGTTCCGTCGGCGGGGCTGACGAACAGGCCCTTTTCGGCAGGGATCGTTCGCTGCGGGTCGCGGAAGAAGCTCAGCAGCCAGACGTAGACCGCCAGCGGAATGAGCAGGAACGCTCCCACCCAGGCGGCCGTTATGGAGGCAAGCCACAGCAGCCCGGCCAGCAGCAGTATGAACATCGCCGTCCCGAAGTACATCTCCCGACGGCCTAGTTTGGTCAGTCGTATCAAGTTGCGGTTCCCGTGCAAGGAAGACAAAGCGTCGGATATCCCTGCATATGGTACAGGCACCGGCTTGCGAGATAAAGAGCAGGTGTTGCCGCCGGCGGGCTTTTCGCTGCGGGCCCATGCGCGCCGGCGGCAGGGGTCAGTTCAGATAGTCCCAGGCGCGCTGGAAGAAGATCTTCCCATCGGCCCGCTGAACACCGCCGCGGGTCCATTGCGGATGGTGCGTGATGTCGATGAACCGCTCGGGGTGGGGCATCAGCCCCATGACCCTTCCGGTCGGATCGCAGATGCCGGCGATGGCGTCCACGGATCCGTTGGGGTTGATCGGCTCGGGGCCGTCGCTGCCGTCGGCATCGACGTACCGCACCGCCACCTGATCCGCATCGCGCAGTTTGTTCAGCACGGACGGGTCCCGCGTGACGAACTTGCCTTCGGCGTGGGCGATCGGCAGCTTGAGGATCTCGCCTTTGGGCAGGTACACGCAATGGTCGCTCTCGCACCGGAGGTGGACCCAGCGGTCGATGAACATCCCGCTGTCGTTCCAGGTGAGGGTTACGTCGCGATGGGCGTGGTCGGCGTCGATGCTGCCCCACGGCAGCAGCCCGCTCTTGACCAGCACCTGGAAGCCGTTGCAGATGCCCAGCACCAGCTTGCCGGCCTCGACGAACCGGTTCAGCGGCTCAGCGAGGCGGTGGAGCATCTGGTTGGCGAGGATCTTCCCCGAGGCGATGTCGTCGCCGTAACTGAACCCGCCGGTAACGACCAGAAATTCATACTCGCCCAGCCGCCCGGGGTTTTCCATCAGCCGGTTGACATGCACCCGCTCGGCATCAAACCCAGCCTGCTCGAGAGCATACTCGGTCTCCCGATCGCAATTCGTCCCAGCCGCCCGTAATACCAAAGCTTTCGTCGCCATAATCTCTCTCGTTTCAGCTTACCGCAAGGCTCGCGGGTTATCCGGTTCTCTCTTTAATCACAAAGAACTCAAAGCCCACTAAGGCCTCTAAGGGTTTTTAGTTTACTACTCGCTTGATGCCATCCCTGATCAGCATCGTGTTGAAGTTGATCAGAAACCCGAGCCGGTGACCTGAGCTTCGCAGATAGCTCACCAGTTGTCGTTTATGCACTGCAAGCAACTGCTCAACGGATTTCAGCTCCACTACCACTCCAGGCTCCACCAGCAGATCCAGCCGTTGTCCTTCGATCTGGAGGCCCTTGTAGCACACCGTGATCGGGACCTCCAGTTGAACCCTTCTGCCGCGGAGGTTCAGCTCATGGATCAGGGCCCGCTGATAGACTCTCTCCACCAGTCCCGGACCTAGTTGGCGATGGACTTCGAAGGCCGAGTGCACCACATCGGTGGCCGTCGCTTCGATTTCCTCGGGAACCTCTTGTCTCTCTGTCCTTGCTCGTCTGCTCACTGATGCCCCCTCGGTAGTAAATGAAGAACCTTTGTGGTCTTCGTGGCCTTAGTGCTCTTCGTGACTCAGAAGAAGCGGAGCAAGGCGCTCCGGACGCTCATAGTTTCAGTGTGCCTTGCCAGGCGGGTTTGGTGGCTGCGTTGTCTGCGTTGATGAGCGTTTTTCCGGCGGCGGAGACGGTCAGGGTTTTGCTGTCGGTTACTTCGCCGATTTTCGCGGCAGGGAGGGTACCGAAGGTGCTCAGCACGGCGTCCAGGTTGTCCGGTTCCACTTCGATCAGGAACCGGCCGGCCGATTCGCCGAACAGTTTGGCTACGCAGGCGGCAGGGGCGTCGCCCCGGGGGAAGCCCTCGCTGGTCGGCACGGCAGAGAGGTCCAGCTCCGCTCCGAGTCCACCGGAGAAGGCCATCTCAGCCGCGGCCACGGCCAGGCCGCCTTCGGACAGGTCGTGTGCGCTGCGGACCAGGCCGCTTTCGATGGCCTGCTGCAGCGCCTGCATGAGCTTGAGGTTCATGGCCGGATCGACGGGGGGGACGTCGTTGCCGCTCTGGAGACCCTCTGCCAGCAGGTAGTGGCTGCCGCCCAGTTCCGGGCGCGTCTGGCCGAGAAGTACGAGCACGTTGCCCGCCTGTTTCAGGTCGCTGGTGACGCATCGCGTCGCATCGTCCAGCACGCTCATTGCCGAGATAAGCAGCGTCGCGGGGATGGCGATGACCCTGCCGTCGTCGGTCTGGAACTCGTTGTTGAGCGAGTCTTTACCGGAGACGAACGGCACGTCGTAGGCCTTGGCGGCATCATAGCAGGCCTTGGCGGCCTGGACGAACGTGCCCATGCGGTCGGGCTTGTTGCAGTTGCCCCAGCAGAAGTTGTCCAGGATGGCCGTCCGCTTGAGGTTCCCGCCGACGGCAACAAGGTTCCGCAGCGATTCGTCGATCGCGTGCAGGGCGCTCTGGTACGGGTCGAGATCGCCGAGCTTCGGGTTCATCCCGCAGGAGACCGCCACGGCTTTCCTGCTGTCGTAGATGGGGCGGCAGACCGCAGCGTCGCCGGGCCCGTCTTCGGTGACGCCGACCAGCGGCTTGATCACGCTTCCGCCCTGCACCTCGTGATCGTACTGACGGATGACCCATTCCTTGCTGGCTACGTTCGGCAGGGCGAGGATCTTCAGCAGCGTCTCGGAGTAGTCGTCCCGGCTGAGAGGTTCCGGGCTCGGGGTGGGCACCTTTTCATAGACCGCTTCCTTGGTCGGACGCGGACAGCCGTCGTGGAGGAAATCCATATCCAACTCGCCGACCTCCACGCCGTCGTAGTACAGGCGGAGGGTCTTGTCTTCCGTGCCGTAGGTGCCGATCACCGTGGCTTCGACATCTTCCGAGGCGAACAGCCGGAGGATTTCGTCCACGTTTTCCTGCGGCACGGCCAGCACCATCCGCTCCTGTGCCTCGGAGATCCAGATCTCGTCGTAGCTCAGGCCGTCGTACTTCAGCGGGACGCGGTCCAGATGCACTTCCGCGCCGATCTCCTCCCCCATCTCGCCGACCGCGCTGGACAGCCCGCCGGCACCGCAGTCGGTGATGCAGGAGTACAACTCCTTTTCGCGGGCCTGCAGGATCGTGTCCAGCATCTTCTTTTCGGTAATCGCGTTTCCGATCTGCACCGCGTGGGAGAACTCGGTCTCGTGCTCGTGGGTCAGCTCGCCGGAGCTGAA
>JBKHHU010000236.1:0-4768 GCA_046539045.1 Phycisphaerae bacterium | reverse complement strand
CTGTTCGTGGCTACTATCCGCAAATTCGAAATCCGAATCTCGAAATCCGAAACAAATCCAAATTGCCAACTTTAAAGGCGCAAAACGCCGCTTCGGAGACCCAGTTCGCGTCGTTCGCGCTGTTCGTGGCTACTATCCGCAAATTCGAAATCCGAATCGCGAACCTGCCATCGTCCCGCCTTTCAGACGCTCGAAACCGCAGGCTTCATCGCAAAATTGGCGGGAAACTCCTCTTCTTCTTCCGGCCGGTTGTCAATCGAACTCGTCGCCGCGGAATGTCCTTCCAAGGTAGGTCTTGCGGACCAGTTCATCGGTGATCAGGTCGCGCGGGTGGCCTTCGCGAAGCACCTTTCCTGCGTCCATGATGTAGGATCGGTCTGTAACCGTGAGGGTCTCCCGCACGTTGTGGTCGGTCAGCAGCACGCTGATACCGCGATCCCTCAGTGCCCGGATCTCGCCCTGCAGTTCCTCCACGGCGATCGGGTCGACCCCGCTGAACGGCTCGTCCAAGAGGATCATCGTCGGGTTGGTCACCAGTGCCCGGGCGATCTCCAGCTTGCGGCGTTCGCCACCGGACAGCGTCCGCGCCAGCTGCCCCTGCTGAACGGTCAGGCTGAATTGCTCCAGCAGGGCATCGCACCGCTGCCGGCGGGTCTTGCGGGGCAGATGCATGGTTTCCATGATCGCCAGGAGGTTCTGACGAACCGTAAGTCTCTGGAAAATACTGGGTTCCTGCGACAGATACCCCATCCCGCGACGAGCCCGCTTGAACATGGGCATCTTCGTGACCGCGAGCCCATCGAAAATGACGGTTCCCTCAGCGGGCGTCACCATGCCGATGGTCATGCGGAAGGTGGTGGTCTTGCCCGCACCGTTCCTGCCAAGCAGGCCGACGATCTCGCCCTGACCTACGGTGAAACTCACATGATCGACCACGGTCCGCCCGCCGTAGCGCTTGACCAGGTCCTTCGTTTCCAGCAATATCATTCCACATACCCGGAATGTGAATTGCCTGTGGATAACTCACCCCCGGCCGCCCGAATCGCATCCGGACAGGACCGGTCTTGAGCGGCAAAAGTTACCCAAGCAATCCCAGTATTGAACAAAAGGCGCGTTCTACAGAGAGCACGCCGTCATAACATCCCGTCTGACAGACGGTTACGCATGAATGAAGCAAAGCGGAGAATCTTGTCATCTTTCTCCGAGGCGATCCGCTGCCTGCAATCACCCCAAACAAAACATTAACCCTCCGGTAACCGAGCCCCGCGAAAATTGTGCATAACTCGCGTTTGGGGCCCACTTGCGGCCGCTCTGGCGGCTTTGCCCGGTCGGTGGATCAACGGATGAACCGCATCTTACCGACATTGGGCAGGATCGGCAAGCGCGGCAGGCCCGGAATGCGATACCCGCTCGGCCAGTATACAAACAGCGCCCGCCCGATCATGCTGTACCGCGGAACCGTGCCCAACCGGTATACCGGCTCGGCCCCGGGGTTCCAGAGTTTCTGCAGTTGCCCGTCTTTTTCCCACAGGTACAACGTCGGGGCCGCCCGCAGCCATCCCCTGCCGTCCAGGCTGTGAGGGGAGTTGTCGCCCAGCACGAAAAACTCGTCCAGATCGTCATTCTCCCGATCGCGAAGCTCGATGGGTCTTCCGGCAGTGCCCCATCCGGCGTTGTTCTCCGGATCCAGCAGGCCCATCCGGACCAGACGCAGCGTGTAGTCGAACTCGGTGGGCAGCCGATTGCCGGCGGGGAAATTGAGCGTGGCGTTGGTGTAATATACATCCCGCATCACGCGGATGTGACGCAGGCGGAACGCGCCACCGGAGCCGGTAATCCGCAGTCGCGGGGCCGGCATGGGTCCGCCCCCGCCGAGACCGTACCGGCTGGCCAACTGCCGGGCCCATTGGAAGTCGGAAGGGTACTGTTGGTCGGTGGATTCCAGCACCAGCTTGCCGTCCACCCACAGGCCGGCGCGGTAGTCCACGTTGGTCAGCGCCACCTGGTGGCCCCGGCCGGCGTCGAAGTCCGCGAGTTTCCGCTCGGCCCAGCGGGTCCGCTGCCCGTCGGTCAGGTGCTCGGACGTGCAGTACAGCCCTACCGTACCGTCGGCGGAGATCTCCGCCTCGAACAGCCCTGCCGGGGCGGCCAGGGAAAGCGTGAGGGTGGCGGTATCATCTTCCGGCATGAAGAAGGCAGAGAGCTTCAGGTCGTTGACGATGTCGGTCTCGGCATCGTACTGCGGCTCGCTGGTCGGGTTGTACCCGTATCGGGGGAGGAACCACTCGCGGGAGGAGCGGAAATCCAGCGAGGCAGGCTCTCCGCCGCGATAACCGAACACCCGCCGGTGCTCCAGTTGCGTATCCCACTGCCCCTCCTGCCTGGGGACCCATTCGGGCGCTTGGCTGGCGGGATTGCTCATCCACTCCATCGAAGGCGGGTAGTCGTTGTTGTACACCACCTGCCACATCGTTTCCTGGACGCGGTACGGCTTGCGGCGGATTTTCCACGGCCCGTCCGGGCCGTCGTGACTGACGAACACGTCCCCGTGCATCAGCTGGATGCTTTCCCCGGGCAGGCCGATGAGGCGCTTGATGTAGTTCTGCGTGTTGTTCTGCGGGTTCTTGAAGACCACCACTTCCCAAGGCTCGGGCTCGGTGAAGTTGTACAGGTACTTCAGAACCAGAACGCGGTCCCCGCCGTCGATCCGCTTGGCGCTCTGGTATCGGTAATTGCAGTTGGGACAACGCGCTGCCGGCGGGACCACCGGCTGGCCGTACCCGACCGAACGCATGTTGCTGCGGTCTAATCCGAATTCGTATTCCCGGGCGCAGGACGGGCACTGCAGCGTCCAGTGTTCGCCCATCAGGCGCGGGGCCATCGAGCCGGTCGGGATGACGAAGGCCTCGAACATGAACGCCCGAAGCACGAACGCCACCACCACCGCCACCCACACGCTGGCGACGGTAGAGAGAATCGACTCAAGCTCGCTCTCCACCTTTTCTTTGGGTATGTCCATGGGCGTCACGATATCCGCTGGAAAACCGTCCGCCAAGGGTTTTGTGCCCAATTTCCGGTGTACCGCCCGCCGAGCGGCGGATGGAGTGTTCTCACAGGAAACGGGGCCGATTGCCAATACTACCGAACTCCGCCCGGCTGGGTGTCGTAGATTGTCCCATGTTTTGACCGGCACTAAGTGCAGTTACCCGCTTCACTTTGCCGATACTCGTTTTGTACCGTCTGCGGACAACCGGACCAGCCGGTCGCCTGAGGACCTGATTCGAAACCAATTGAGGAGCATTTAATGGCCAGCAAGCTTCTGGACAAGATTAACAGCGGGGACGCCATTGTGGGTGTCGTGGGCCTGGGCTACGTCGGACTTCCCCTGGTCCGCGAGTTCACCCGCGGCGGGGCCAAAGTCATCGGGTTCGACGTCGACCCGGAGAAGATCGAGTTGCTGATGGCCGGCAAGAGCTACATCAAGCACATCGCCACCGAAACCGTCCAGGAGATGGTCGACGGCGGGAACTTCGAGGCGACCACCGACTTCGATCGCCTGTCCGAACCGGACTGCATCCTGATCTGCGTGCCGACCCCGCTGACCAAGATGCACGAGCCGGACATGACCTACGTGGTGGCCACGGCAGAGAGCGTCGGCAAGCGTCTCCGCAAGGAACAGCTGGTCGTGCTGGAATCCACCACCTATCCGGGTACCAGCAGGGAAGTTATGCTCCCGATTCTCCAAGAGGCTTCCGGGCTGCAGGTCGGGAAGGACTTCTACCTCGGCTATTCTCCCGAACGCGAAGACCCGGGCAGGGAAGACTACACCACCAAGACGATCCCCAAGGTCGTCGGCGGGTACGACCGCGAGTCGCTGAAGGCGGCCACGGCCTGCTACGAGATCGCCATCGACACGGTGGTCCCGGTCACCAGTTGCGAGGCGGCCGAGGCTGCGAAGATCCTCGAGAATACCTACCGATGCGTGAACATCGCGCTGGTGAACGAACTGAAGGTGCTGTTCGACAAGATGGGCATTGACGTGTGGGAGGTCATTCGCGCGGCGAGCACCAAACCGTTCGGGTTCACCGCGTTTTACCCGGGCCCGGGCCTCGGCGGGCACTGCATCCCGATCGACCCGTTCTACCTGTCCTGGAAGGCCAAGGAGTACGGCCAGCCCACGCGATTCATCGAGCTGGCCGGTGAGGTCAACGTCGGCATGCCGGACTGGGTCGTCCACAAGGTCATGGAAGCGCTGAATGACAAGGAAAAGGCGCTGAAGGGCAGCAAGATTCTCGTGCTGGGCCTGGCGTACAAGCCGAACATCGACGACGACCGCGAGAGCCCGTCGTATGAACTGATCGAACTGCTCAAGGAACGCGGCGCGAAGGTCAGCTACAACGACCCCTATTGCCCGGTCATCAAGCCGACCCGCGAACACCCGCACCTGGCGGGCATGAAGTCCGTTCCGCTGACCGAAAAGAGCCTGCCCAAGTACGACGCGGTGCTCATCAGCACCAACCACAAGGACTACGACTATCAGTGGGTCGTCGACAACGCCCAACTGGTCATCGACACCCGGAACGCCTGCAACGACATCAAACGCGGCAAGCGGAAAGTGGTCAAGGCGTAGCCTTCAGAGCAACCTTGCGTTGTACAGGCCAAAAGCCTGGAGCAGGCGCGAGACCCGCCAACCGGGGAACAAGGCCATGCATCTTTCGCGTGGTGGGTCTCCCGACCCACCACGTTGCGCGACGGCCATTGCGGACAC
>JBKHHU010000235.1:0-4768 GCA_046539045.1 Phycisphaerae bacterium | reverse complement strand
CTGCCCCCGCAATATCCGATTCTATATTGGCGGATCGCCCGCTGTCTCGATTACACTGGCGTCTCGCGGTCGCGTGCCGCGGAGCGTCTGAACCATTGCAGGACCCCGGGGCCGGACGGTATTGCGTCCCGTTCAAGACGGAGCCGAAAGCAGTTATGAATTTCGACGGTGTCATTTTCGACATGGACGGCACGTTGGTCGAGCCGTTGCTGGATTTCGAGGAGATCCGCCGGGACCTCGGCGTTCCGGTCGGCGTGGGGATTCTGGAAGACCTCCAGACCCGCCCTGCCCGGGAGCGGACGCGTCTGCAGGCGCGGCTGCTCGATTACGAAATGGACGCCGCCCACCGTGCACGGCTGCTTCCCGGAGCGGCGGAGATCACCCGCGAGGCTCGGGCAGCGGGCATGCGAACCGCCCTGCTGACCCGCAACACCCGCGACGCCATGGAGCACGTGCTGGAAACGCACGGGCTGGAGTTCGACCTGTGCATGGCCCGCGAGGACGGGCCGATCAAACCCGAACCGGACGGCGTGCTGGCTGCCTGCCGCGAGCTGCGGATCCGCCCGGACCGTACGCTCTGCGTGGGCGACTTCGAATATGAACTGATCGCCGCCCGCCGGGCCGGCGCGATGTCCGCGCTGATCGTCCACGAGGGCAGCCCCCGGCCGGGCTTTGCGTACCGTGCCGATTACGTCATCCGCCGACTCGACCAACTGCGGGGGATTCTCGAACTCTGATGGCCTACCTTCCGCTGGCGAACATCCTGCACCACAAGCTGCGAAGCGTGCTCAGTGCGCTGGGCATCGGGATCGGCATCGCGATGCTCATCACGCTCAGCGGGCTGGCCCGCGGGAGCCTCTACGAGATCGCCGACCGGTGGGAATCGGTCGACGCGGAGCTGATCATGTTCCCTCGCGGCTGGGGCGGGCAGGCGTCGATCAAGAGCGGTGCCGGCCTGTGGGACAGCTACGAGCAGTACGTCATGGAAACGTTCGCCGACGACGTGGAAGAGGTGGCCCCAGTGTTTACCTGGCCGATGGAGTTGGCCGGCCAGGACCAGAACGTCGCCGCGATCAAGGCCGAGGACTGGCAGACCTTCACCGGCGGGAAGAAGGTCATCGCCGGTCGCCTCTTCCAGCCGGACCCGGAAAAGTTCACCCGCCTGATGAAAGACAAAGCCGCCGCCAGTCCGGAAGGGATTGCCGAAGTCGACCAGCAGATGCTGCAGGCAGCCAACATGCTGGAGCTGGTGATCGACACCCGCCTGGCCAGAGCCGGGGGGTTTGAGGTCGGCCAGACCGTGCGGGCGGCCAACCACGACTGGAAGATCGTCGGGATCGTCCCTGCCGGGGTGATGGCTCGCGTATTCATGCCGCGGCGGACGGCCCAGGTGCTCTTCGGCTCCGGGTCGAAGCAGAGCACGCTGATGTTCATCCGGCTGAGGGACGGTCGCGATCTGCACAAGGTCGCCCGGCGGATACGCAGCGAAACCGGCCAGGATGCCGTACCGCTGACCGAGTACCGCGGGATGCTGGTGGCGAAGTTCGAGATGATGTTCCAGTACGTGAACATGGTGAACATTGTCGCGCTGTCGATCGCGTTCCTGTTCATTATGGTTACGCTGCACACGATGGTGCTCCAGCGGACTCGCGAGATCGCGATTCTTAAATCGTGCGGCGCGTCGTGGTGGTTCATCCTGAAACAGGTGATGGCTGAGAGCGTACTGTTGACGATGATCGGGCTGATCGTGGGGATCGGCTTGAGCTTCCTGGCAGCGTGGGCAATCGCGGCGTTCCAGCCGCTTCTGACGGTGACGATTACGATGGAATGGCTGGGAATTGCGCTGGTTGCGTCGGTTCTCGGCGCATTGCTCAGCGCCGTCTATCCGGCGTACCGCGCGATCCGGGTGGATATGGTCGCGGCGCTGAGCTATGAGTAGGTTTGGACCCGCCGGCTGACTCTGCGCCGAGACGGCCCCGCCGGCGACCGGATGATGATGACCGACCGAACGGGCGCGCAGGTTTTTTTCGTAGTTTTACGTAGCTGTCGGCAGCCTGACACAGGTTGGGACAGGCGAAACAGCAATATTCCGATAGGTTTCCAGCAATTTCCAACTACATGAGTGACCGCGACGGACACATTCTGCGAGCGACCGGGCTGACGAAATCGTTCGGGAAAGGCCCCGCCCGGGTGCAGGTATTGCGCGGGCTGGACCTGGCGGTGCGTCAGGGCGAATTTCTGGCGGTGATGGGCCCGAGCGGATGCGGTAAGTCTACGCTGCTGCACGTGTTAGGCCTGATGACGCCGGCGGAGAGCGGGGCGATTCAGCTCGGAGGCCTGGACGTGGGAGACAAACGCAGGCAGCACACGGAGTTGCGCCGGAAGATGATCGGGTTCGTCTTCCAGCGATTCAACCTCCTGCCGACGGTTTCCGCGGAAGACAACGTTCGTATCTCCTTGAAAGTAAGACAGTTGCAATCTGAGTCGCCGATCGATGACCTATTCGAGCGGCTGGGCATTTCCCACGTCCGCGACCGGAAACCGTCGCAGATGTCCATCGGCGAGCAGCAGCGGGTAGCCGTCGCCCGGGCCTTGGCGCACGGACCGGAACTCCTTCTGGCCGATGAACCTACGGGGAATCTCGACTCCGAGAATTCCGCCGCCCTGCTGGAAATGTTCCGGAACCTCCACCGCGACCGGCCCCAGACCATCGTGATGATCACCCACTCCGCCGAGGCGGCAGGATACGCCGATCGCGTGGTACACATGAAAGACGGCCGGATCCAACACTGATACAACCCGTTATTACGCTCACACTTATGACAGACACAGCCGCCACAACCGAATCCGGCTCGACGGATCTGCCGGCAGACACGATCTCGCTTCGCCGGTGGTTTCTGGCGTACGGATTGTTCCTGCTGCTCAGCGCCGCGACACTGGCGTGGCTGGTTCTGGCCTCGGAGTGGTCGTGGGCGGCATGGCGGGAGGATTTCATCGGCACGTTCCGGCGGACGTCACCCGGCATAAAGCTGGCTACTTACTTGATTTACCTTTCGCTCTGCTGCACGTTTCTCCCCCTGCCGACCGGCTGGCTCGTCGCGGCCATCGCCACCCACCAGGCCTCGGTCACACCCGAATTGTGGAGCACGACGCTGCTGGTCGCCACCGTCGGCGCCACCGGCTCGATGATGGGTAACCTCAATGACTACCACCTGCTTACGTGGATGCTGCGAAGCCGGCGGGTGGCCAAAGTCCGCAACACGAAGCTCTACCGCAAATCGATCCAGTGGTTCAGCCGCTCGCCGTTTCTGCTGCTGGTCGCTTTCAATATCATCCCCATCCCGATCGACGCAGTCCGCGTAATAGCAACGAGTTACCGTTACCCTCGAGTGCCGTTCGCCGCCGCAAACTGGATCGGAAGATTTCTTCGATATGGGGTCATCGCCGGTATAACATTCTGGATGTCACGCTGGAATGAGCAGGCAGGATGGATCGCCGTGCTGGCCTTGCTCGTTCTGGCAATAGTGCTCGTGCTGGCCAAAGCCTTCCTCACCGGAGTCCGGAAAATCCGCAGCCGGGGGGCCAACGAGTCGGCCACTGAGGTGTCCGACCCCACAGACAAGAAGCTACCATCCCGAACCTGAAGGGAACGCCCAATGACGTTTTTTAATATGCGACAAGCCGCTATTATTACTACACTTGCATCTAGTGCGGCCTGTCTGGTCGCCGCGGGATGGCTTGGGACTTCTCCCGCCCTCGCCCAATCCGAGGGACCGGCCATCCAGCCGCTCAAGCCGGAAGTTCGGGACGGAGCGACTACCAAGTCCACAAAGCAGCCCACCACCACTTCCGCACCGGCCGTCAAGCCACCGAGCGAGGAAGTGATGAAGGTGCTAAAAGCCCTCGAAGCCGCCGGCGACAAATACGCAACCATCAACTCTGACGTGACTTACGAACTCGTCAACCGCGTTCTGGGCGAGAAGGAAGTCCGCACCGGATGGATCGCCTACCAGAAGGCCGATGAGAAGAAACCGCCGATGTTCCGCGTCTCCTTCGACAAACTCATCCAGGAAGGCGCCCCGCAGAAGGAGGAAGTCGATTACGCCTTCGACGGGTACTTCCTGACCACGCGTAAGCCCAAGATCAAACAGATGATACGCTACCAGGTCGCCGTCCGCGGCCAGAAGGTCCAGCCGCTCAAGCTAGGGCGGTCGCCGTTCCCCCTGCCGTTCGGGCAGAAGGTCGACGACATGGTCCGTTTCTTCCAAATCACGACGCGGAAACCGTTTAAGCGCGATCCGGACAACACCGTCTACCTCAAGTTGCTCCCGCGTAAATCCCAGGAAAAGAACCTGAACTTTACCCGCCTGGAGATGTGGATCGACAAGAAGACCCACCTGCCGGTCAAGGCCGTCAGCTACGGCAAGGACAAGAACCGCACCACCGTGGAATTCGAGGACTTACAGCTGAATAAGGACAATGAGCGGACCACATTCCGCCTTCCCATGCCCCCAGCGGGCTGGGAATTCAAGGTTGTCCCGCTGGATCGCGATAAGCCCAAGCCGGATCGGAACTAACGCTGTCACACTGCCGCGGCTCTCATCCCGCGGCACCTGTCGGCAATCGGCAAAAGCATGCCCTGGATCAAGCCCGGGGATTCGGATCCCCGGACAATTTCCGCTGAGGCCTTCCGGCCTGCCCGGACGAGGCATCTGAATCTCCGAATACTCCTACAATACACAGAAACAGTGTTCTCAGCAGCGTAAAG
>JBKHHU010000234.1:0-4781 GCA_046539045.1 Phycisphaerae bacterium | reverse complement strand
TAATACATCTTCTTGAGCGTGGCGCCCGGGTAGTAGAATTCCAGAATTTCCTCGGCCGATTTGCCCTGGGTTGCCTTCTCCTGGGCGCCCCACTGGCTCAGCCCGACGCCGTGCCCGAAGCCTTTGCCGTTGGCGAACTCGATGAACGGGCCGTAATCGGTGATCGTGCAGTTCATCGAGTAGAGCTTCTTGCCCGCCGGGGAGCCGCTGTAGATCAAGGCCAGGCGCACGCCCTCAGCCAGCAGGCGGTAGGTCTGGCCGTTCGTACCGACCAGTTCCACTTCCACAGGCCGACCGTACCTGGTCTGCGTGGCCGTGCGGAGGGTCTGCAGGCCCTCCAGCTCGGCTGCCTCCGGGTACCGGCTGACGATCGCGTCGAACAGTTCGTCCTTTTCAGCGCGGACCGGAGCCCAGGTGAATTTCGGGCAGGCCTTGTTGTCCGGGTCCCGCTGGCCGCCCATCAGCGGAGGAATCCGCGCCGCGTTCCGCAGCACGTGGGCTCCGTTGACATACCCGCCGTTGCAGGCAGAGTACTGCACCAGGAACAACCGCTCGCGACCCTCCGGACCGTACGCCAGCACCTGCCCGTGCGTGCTGCGGACCGCGTCCCAGCATTTCTTCTTCTCGGCAGAGACGCCCCCGTACACCTGCGAACTGGTATCCGCACCGAGGTCGAAGTCGTTCCGCCGGCCGAACGTGCGCATCTGATACATCGCGAAAGACCGGGCGGCGATGGCCTGGGCGCGGAAAGTCTCCGGGTGCCATCCGGCGTAGAGCTCCTTGGCCAGCACGCCGGTGAGGTAGCTCTCGATGTCCAGATGGTTGGTGGCGTACAGCCCGCCGTCCGGGGCCTTCTTGAGACGCAGGAACCCGCGGTAGGTCTTGCCGTTCATCCGGATAAAGCTGCCCGGAGCAGGTTTGAGGTCCAGGTACCGCCCGGGAAGGACGGTATCGCCCACGACCCAACCGCTTTCAGTCACGTTGACGGTGGTTTTGGGCATCGGGTCGGCCGACTGCCGGGCAAGCCGGTCGTCGATGAGCAGCAGATACCCGCCGGTAGTCGAGACCGAGGCCTTGGGCATGGATTGGCGGTTGAGACGCACGCGTATGACCGGCACGCCGCGGGTGGTCAGAGGTTCCTGAACCGTCTCGACGTCGGTCGGCTCTCCGCAACTGCCCATCGTACCGGACAGGATCACCGCACAGAGAGTCAGCGCGAAAAACGGCGCCAGCGGGAGTAGACGCCTCCTTGCGTACCTTCGATTCATCCTGATCCGCATGGCTCGGGTCCACCTCCCGCCGGCGCCGCCGGCTTTGTTGTGTCATGTCCTGCTGCCTCCGGACCATCCATGATCCGGGTTCATGTACCCTGTCAGCTCGTCTCGCGGAGCGACAGATTATACTCCGCCAGGCGCTGCTTGATCTCGTTGAGGCTCGTCTGCCCGAAGTTCTTGCAGGCCAGCAGTTCCGGCTCGCTCTTCTGGGCCAACTCGCCCAGCGTGCGGATCTTCAGGTTGTCCAGTGCGCGACGGGCCCGCACCGAAAATTCGATGTGGTCCAGCGGCGTGGCCATCACGCCCTCGTTCTGCCCGCTCGTGGCCCCGGACTGATCCGGCTCGTAGAACTCGCTGCCTTCTTCCATCGCCATGCCCAGCCGCAACCCCTTGGCCGAGAGCATGTCCTTGATCTCTTTCAGCGAGGTCTCGCCGAAGTTCTTGTAGCCCAGCAGTTCGGCTTCGGTGGTCTTGACCAGGTCGCCCAGCGTGCGGATGTTCATCTTCTTCAGGCAGTTGCGTGCACGCACCGACAACTCGAAATCCGTCACGGGGATATCCAGCACCGCGTTGCGCTTGGCGATCCGGCGGGCCTGGTCCTCATCGAAGTACATGACCTTGGAAGCTTCGCAGTCTTTGAGGTACAGCCGCGCCCGCTGGTGGTTGGGATTGACCGACAGGACGCGGTGCAGGCAGTTGATCGCGTGATCGTACTTGCCCATGTCTTCGTACACCACGGCCATGTTCATCAGGGCGTTTGCCCGGACCGGCGGCTTGGCGGTGCATTTGCGGTAGAGGTTGAGTGCTTCTTCCTCTTCGCCGTAAAGGTCCTTGAGGTAGGCCAGTCGGAAGGCGGCGCCGGAATGGTCGTCGTTCTTCTTCAGGGCCTGGGCGTAGGAGGCGCCGGCCTCTTCGCGAGCGCCCTGCAGCTCCTTGATCAAGCCTTTTACGTAGCAGTAGTTGGCTGAGTCGCCGGCAGCGTCCGCCACGTCGTCCAGCCCCTTCTGGGCGTCATCGAGGTTGCCGGCCAGGGCGTGGCATTCGACGATTTCCACGTCGGCTTCGACCGGATCCCACCCTTTGGACTTGGCTCGCTCGAAATCCTCGGCCGCCTTCTCGTACTGCCCGAGGTTCTTATAGCACTGGGCCTGGAAGAAACGCCGGTCCTTGTTGTCGGTGGCGTCGGACAGCGTTTCCAGTGCGTCCCTGAACCGATTGACCATGAACTGGGCGATCCCGACCTTGACGGCCACGGTGCCCTTGGCATCGGGGTTTGCATTCTCGATCTGGCGGACAAGTTTCCTCGCCTTGTCACCGGCTTCGGACACGTCATAGAACTGCTCCAGCAGCTCCTGATAGTCCTCCGCCGTCCAGGTTTCTTTGTTTGCGATCGTCTCGATAGCGTCGGTTGTCGCCTGCTCCATGGAAAAAGTCTCCCGAGGGCAATGTTTTATCTTACTTCGCCCCAGCCGGTTGGCTATGGTGAACGAATCGAGTATTATAGCGAACTCATGTTGTACTGCAATCCCCATCGCACGGTAGCGAAAAAGGGTCGATGGTAAAAACGGACGCAAATCATCCGATTCACCTGGTCATCAATCCGCGGAGCGGGTACGGCGGCAGCCGACTCCTGCTCGGGGACCTGCGCTATCAGGTCCGGGAAGCGGGATTTCATCTGGTAGAGCATACCACTACCGCCCCCGGAGATGCCACCCATTATGTACGCGAGGTGGCGTCGAACGCAGCGGCCGTTATCGTATGGGGTGGCGACGGAACCGTCAATGAAGTTGCCAACGGACTTGCCGGCACGCAGGTGCCCATTCTCCCCGCACCGGCGGGCACCGAAAACCTGCTGGCCAGCGAGATGCACATGACCCTCCGGGCAGAGCAACTCGTGGAGGTGCTCAAGAACGGTCAGGAGGTCCACTGTGATATCGGCGTGATCAACGGCACCAATTTCCTGCTGATCCTCGGTATCGGGTTTGACGGGGAAGTCGTCCGGCGTTTGTCCAACCAGCGGACCGGGCACATCAGCCATTTGAGTTACTTCTGGCCGATCTGGCGAACCTTCTGGGAGCACGATTTCCCGCGGATGAGGATCACCGCCGACGGTGAGGAGATTTTCGACGATAACGGACTGGCGTTCGTGGGCAACATCTCCCGCTACGCCGTGGGTTTGAGAATCTGTCGGGACGCCACCTTCGATGACGGGATGCTGGACCTGGTCGTCTTCCGCTGCCGGAAGCAGACGCGCCTGATGCTGCACGCGGCCTGGACGCTGCTGCGTCGCCATCCGCTGAAGGGCGACGTACTGTACCGCCAGTTCCGGCACGTGCGTCTGGAGACCGACCGGCCGACCCCATCGCAGGTCGACGGCGACCTCGGCCCGTCCACCCCGCTGGATATCAGCGTCAGTCCGCACCGAATCAAGCTGCTGGTTCCCCGGCGCGAGAGCGTCTGGCAGTTCTGGCCGTTCAAAGGAGAGTAAGCTGTGTCGAACGAGATTTCCCCCTGCTGCATCGGTTGCGTCACTGTCGGAGGCGACTCGCTCAGTCTTATCGCCGGCCCGTGCGTGGCAGAGAGCCTGGACCTGTGCCTCCGGATTGCCGAAAAGATGATCGCCGTCTGCGATCAACTCCGGATCGGTTACGTATTCAAGGCCAGCTTCGACAAAGCCAACCGCTCCAGCGTCAGCAGCTATCGCGGCCCCGGTCTGGAGAAGGGCCTGCGATGGATCGAGGAAGTCAAAAACCGCTTCAACGTCCCGGTGCTCTCGGACATTCACGAGACGCAACAGGTCGCCCCTGCCTCGCAGGTGCTGGATTGCCTGCAGATTCCCGCCTTTCTCTGTCGCCAGACCGACCTTCTGGTAGCAGCCGGCCAAAGCGGGCGGACCGTCAATGTCAAGAAGGGGCAGTTCATGGCCCCGGCCGACATGAAAAACGTCGTCGACAAGGTCCGCTCGACGGGCAATAACAACATCCTGCTCACCGAGCGTGGCACCAGCTTCGGTTACAACCGCCTGATCACCGACTACCGGGGGATCGTGCAGATGCGGGAATATGCCCCCGTGGTCTTTGACGCGACCCATTCGGTACAGGAGCCCGGCGGGCTGGGCACCGCTTCCGGGGGCAAACGTGAATTTGCCCCGTCGCTGGCCTCCGCGGCCATGGCTGTGGGCGCCGACGCGCTGTTCATCGAAACCCATCCGGATCCCGATCACGCCAAATCCGACGGTCCGAATATGATTCCCCTCGACCAGATGGCTGCCGTCCTGGACCGCTGCCGCCAGTTCTTCGACCTGCACCGCCGAACGCGCCTATAATGTATGACGGCGATAGGTTCTAGAGTGAGTGACAGAAGTAATTTCGTGGTTCAGCGTCGGCGAAAGCGTTCCTGACAAGGACGGCGATGCAGGCAATGCCGTAGCATTGCCGAAGCAGCCGGACGCCGGCAGGGACGATTGCAGCCAGCTGAACCGGAAAAGAGTTTTGTCACTCGCTCTAA
>JBKHHU010000233.1:0-4789 GCA_046539045.1 Phycisphaerae bacterium | reverse complement strand
GATGAGCATGCGGATCGCATTGGCTACGAGCGTCTTGCACCACCGCGGGGCGTTGGCATCGTACTGCGTGAACACCGGATGGGCGAAGTAGATGCCCGCATCGCTCCGGGTGATGCCCGGATACGCCTGTTCGCCGCTGCTGGGCGTGTGCCTGTGCGAGCAGAAATGCTGCCACGTGCGGTTGAAATACGGCCGGTTCACTCCCGCAAGCTGCTCGGCCCCCGAGAGCTTCACTTCCGAGCCGCGCATGTACATCACGTGCTCGGTCTCATCCAGGCCGAGCCCGATCTCGCCTTCGGGGACGAGGAAGTCCGGGCTGAACGGCGCAGGGCCAACGTACTCCAGGCCCAGCGCGTCGACGGCAAAGGCGTCCCCGTCAACAGAGAGCCCGCCGCGATGGCTTGCCAACAGTTTTCCCCCGTCGGCAACGAACGCGTTGATCTTTTCCGCCTGCTCGTCGTCCACGACAAGATCGTCCGGGAGAATCAGCAGCTTGTACCCGCCCAGATCGCTGCGGGAATCGACAATCTCGTGCTGGATTCGCAGTTCGTCCAGAACCCGGCAGAGGCCGTTGATCGATGCCGGCGGGCGGATGTTTCGTGACGGAGGCAGGTTCTCCTCCGGTGTCAGCACCGCCACCTCGCGAACCGGCCTGGCGTTGGTGCACCACGGCTCCTTCTGCTCTACCTGCGAATAGACCGACCCGATGAGCTTATACGTGGTCGGGCAGATTTTCCCGCTCGGATGCAGCTGATCGCCGATCGAGCAGCGGGCACCCATTGCGATCATGCGGAAGCATTCGAATTCGAGGGCCGCGGGGTTCTTGAACGAATGGAAGTCGCCCCAGGAGGTGTGGAACTTGCCGGTCATGCCCAGGCACGGCTTGTCCAGGTTGCGGGCGAACCGCACGGACGTAGGAAAGTGCATGTACCCCCAGGCGCCGCTGGGGAGGCTTTCCAGCTCGTAGTGGCTGTAGTCGGGGGCCGATTCACGGATGTGCGGGCCAACGTGCCCGGAGTTGTAGAACACGGTCGCTTCGGGTGCCGGCGAGCGGACGAACTCGGTCATGTCGCGCTTCCACGCGTCGAGCATCTGTTTGTACCAGCCGATGCGGGCCTGCGGATCGCTGCGGTCGATCCCGTCGCGGTCCATGCCTTCGATGCAGTACCGGCAGGAGCAGTCGAGGTAGTTGACGATATCGAAGAAGATCCCGTCGGTCGGGTACATCTCGATGATCTCGCGGACGTTCTCCTTCAGGAACTCGCCGTATGGCGTGTTGACGCAGAGGTCCGCGTAGAAGCCGGGCTCGTAAGGCAGGTACCGCGCGGGATCGCCGTCGGCATTCAGCGCCAGCCATTCCGGCCGGCGGATCGAAGCGTAGTTGTCCCACTGGACCGTCACATAGATCGGCGCCCGGACGTTGCGTAAATGCAGCGCCTCGATCTGCTCGCCGAGCAGGTTCTTGCGTTCCAGCTGCGGGTGTACCCGCTCCGGGAACCGCTTGGACGGGTAATACAGCCATCCATGGTGGCAGCGGGCAAAGACGGTGATCGAGTCAACCGACGCTCCGGCGACCGTTTCGGCAAACTCGTCCGGATCGAAGGCTGAGCCGATCCCGGGAATGTCTTCGGAGGTATGGAAATCGAGGTGGACCTGGCGGAAGCGAAGCGACGGGTCGGACATGGCTGTTGCCTTCGGCTGAGTATCATCGGGCGACGGGCCTGTCCCGCCGCATCGACAGGAGTTTCGGCGAAGGCGGGCGCGAAGTCAACTACCGGAGGTCCGGTTCGGCGCAGAAGAAAAGCCCGCACTGGGGCGGGCTGATTGGAACACGCGCGGCAGGATTCGAACCTGCAACCTTCGGTTCCGTAGACCGATGCTCTATCCATTGAGCTACGCGCGCAGTTTGTCGCTCTCGACGATCGAGCGGTATAGTGTATCGCCCGGTGCGGAATTGTCAAGCGCCGCGACACCCGCCAAAACGGCTTTTTCCGCCCCCTCAGCACCGCTGCTGCGCAAAACGGCCGGACTTCTCCGCGTTACACGCTTTCCGGCAGGCCGCTGTCGACGTACACTTGTCCCGTCCGCTGCTTCTGAAGGAGACAATATACATGAGCTTCATCCCGTTCGACCAGTTGAGCAACCCGGTTCTGAGCTTCGAGGACTACTCCGCCAAAGATGCGTGCGTCATCTTCCGCGACGGGGAGTTCCACCTATTCACCTCCATTTTCGATCAGCAGATCAGCCGCGTCGCGCACGTGTCCAGCCCGGACTGGATCCACTGGTCCGAGATCCACACGATTTTCTCCGGCGAACCGGTCGGAGCGGTGGGCCTGTGCAGCCCGGCTGTGTGGGAGGCGGCCGACGGAAGGGTCCTGCTGGCGTTCAATACCTGGGGCCAGCCGCGGAAGACGCCCAATCAGCCGTATTATGTGGAAACGCGTGATATGAAGAACTGGTCCGCGATGAAGCCGATCGCTCATGAACTCACTGAAGGGTCGCGCTGCATCGATGTCGCCCTCGCTGAGCACGGCGACAAGTGGTTTGCGATCTGGAAAGAACGCGGTATGGCGCGCATCGCGTGGGCAGACGATCTGGACGGGCCTTGGGAGTTCGTCTGCAACGGGCCGGTAAAGATGCTGCGTCGGGAGGGGTTTGACGTGGCCGAGCTGGGCAAGACGCACGAGAACTGCCAGTTTCTGATGATCGATGGCGTCTGGCACCTGCTGAGCACCGACTACGATCCGCACGACGCGTGGCTGTATCGCCTTGACGGTGATCCGGACAAGCCCGGCGCGTGGGCGGAGTGGACCGACGGGTTCTGGCTGGAGATGAAGGCGGAGGAGTTCAATTCCCTCCCCGCCGACCACCCGGACATCCAGGCAGGGAAAATTGACCGGGCGCTGTATCCCGTCCCGGGCCTGCCCGGCAGGCTGGCGATGGTGGACGGGCTGTCCAACGCACCGTTTCTGTGCGATTGGCGCGAGCAGGACGGGCATTTCTATCTGCTCTACGCGGGAAAGAACCACGAGCGGGCCAACGAGTTCCGCGGCACCGGCGACGCGACCGTGACCGGTAAGGGCTGGCCTCGCGGCTGGAACCGACTGGCACTGGCACGCTCAAAGGACCTGCTCAACTGGGAAGTGCCCGGGCGATAGGCTCCCAGCCGGCGGCGGAGAATCCTGCCGGCGCCTGCTCAGATCGTACCACAAATCGGCATGACTCGCGCAGAAACCGCGACCCGCACGCAGTACACTGGTGTTAATTATGTACTGTTCATCTACTTTGCGCTCATTTGGGGAGGACGTCCCGTGAACCGACTGCATTTCATCCTGTTGACGCTGTCGCTTCTGTCGTTGACCGCCATGGCTGACGACTGGCCTCAATGGCGAGGCCCTGGTGGCGACGGGGTTCTTCCGGGCGAGGCGAAGCTGGCCGACTCCCTGCCGGAAAAACTCGAGCCCGTCTGGTCCGCACAGGCCGACGAGCACAAGGGCGAGACCCACGCCAGTCCCATCATTGCCGACGGGAAAGCCTACCTGCACACGACCTCCGAACAGCGGGTCAAGAAGGACGGCAAGACAAAGAAGATCAGCCGCAACATTCTCCTGTGCGTTTCGCTGAAGGACGGCAAGCAACTCTGGCGTAGCGAGAGCCACGGGGAGACCCACGAGACCCCGTGTTACACCGACGGGAAGCTCTACCACATCAACAGTGGCGGCGAGCTGGTCTGTCGTGATGCCGCCAAGGGCGATGAACTCTGGAAGCTGAAGCTCAACAAACGCGGAACCAACAGCTCCCCCGTATCGGCAGGGGATGTCATCGCCGTCGTCATGGGCAGGGACCTGATCGCCGTGGACCCCGCGACGCGCAAGGTCCGATGGAAAAAGGAGATCAAGGCGTGGAACAATTCGCCCGCGGTCTGGACGCACAAGGGTGAAAGCTACGTCATCGCGGGCAATGAGGAACTCACCTGTGCGGCCGTCAAGGACGGTTCTGTGCTCTGGACCCTGGCCGGAACCAAGCTCAAGAAGGACCCTGCCTCGCCGGTAGTCCACGGCGACCGGATGGTGACGCTCTGGGAAGGCAGCGGCCTGAACGTGTACGAACTGGGCCTCAACGGGCCCAAACGAATCGCCCAGGCCGAGGGTTTTGTCCCGCAGACCGGCGGAGCCCACCAGGCGATGACGCCCGCCTTCGACGGCAAGCGGGTCTACGCCGTGGACAAGAAGAAGACCTTCTGCTTCGACATCGATGCCGGAAAGATCGTCTGGGAAGCCAAGAAGGGTGAGACCCACTGCTCGCCGATCCTCGCCGGCGATAAGCTCATCAGCCCGGCCAAGCGGTCGACCCGCCTGATCGACGCCAAAACGGGCAAGATCCTCGCGGATATGAAAATCGACCCCGCCGGCTGTTCCAGCCCGGCTATGTCCGGCAGCCTGCTGGTAGTCAACAGCGGTAGAACGCTGGAATGCTACGACCTGTCCAAGGCGGCAGCAAGCTCCAGCCGCTGATCGCTCCCGACACATAAGAAAAGGCCCGTGCACTTGTTGCGTTCGGGCCTTTCCTTATGCGCTTCGTCCTTTTCTGCCGAACCACACGCCCCGGCCGCGGCTGGGCGGGTCGAGGTCGGCTATCATTCCACGGAGCGGTCACCGCCATGGAACTCTCAACGAACATCCTGGCCTCGTGGTTCACCTACAGCGGCGCCACGGGCATTCTCGTGTTCGGGCTGGCGCTGATCTGCGTGGGCTGGTGGAAAACCCGCGCGCCCAAGTAGCGCCCGACC
>JBKHHU010000232.1:0-4822 GCA_046539045.1 Phycisphaerae bacterium | reverse complement strand
CGCACCGGAAAATCGCCCGCCTCCGCGAAAGACGAAGGCGGGCGAGCTTCAAGCGGTTACTGGCCCGAAGGCGGGTTTACCTGGCTCACACCGAGTTCGGTCAGTTCGTGATCGGTGTTGCCTTCCTCGTCCAACGTCTGCTGGAGCAGCTCGGCGACGTCGTCGTGGTTCGTGTTGCGGGCGAACGTGCGAGCGGCCCCGTAGGCAGCCATCTCGTAATGCTCCACGCGCTGGGCGGATGCGATCAGTGCCGCGTCCTTGACTCGCGGATCGCCCTTGGCCTTGAGCACGGTTTCGCCTTCTTCAAGGATGCCCTTGATGCCGTCACACGTCGAGCGATCCGGATCGATCCCGAGGCTCTGGAAGCACCGTTCCAAGCGTTCCTTCTGCCACTGCGACTGCTGTTTGTGCTTGCGGAACGCCTCTTTCAGGTTCGGATTGGTCGCGGCCTCTTCCATCTTGGGCAGCGAATCGATGATCCGATTTTCGACGTCGTACAGGTCCTTGAGCTCCTCGACCAGCAGCTCCTGCATGTTGTCGAGGTCCTTGGTTTTCAGATAAGCCATCAGTGACATGAAAATGCTCCTCTTTGTCTGAACAACTGGTGTTCCGGACTATTGGCGAACTCAGACTCCCCGGGGCCGCCGGTCGGCAGAACAAAGAGCCCGGAGAGCTATGAAAGAAAGAACAGGCGGCCGGCTAACCGGTAACCGCTCATTCTGTGGAATATTACCGGGTCGCCGAGGGGAGCCCCATCGGAAATGACCCCATTCTGGGCAGGGTGGAACTCCCAGCTCGGTGAGGGTTACTGCTTGTCGCGATTCGGGCTGAGCGACCGCTCCGGAGCTTGCCGAACCGGACCAACCACAGACCGGCACGCTGTTTGGATTCCATCCAAAGATTACCCTCCCGGCCGAATCACCCCGCAAACGCTTGAACTGCCCGTGCGAAAATTCATATTATGCCTGTTCCGGATCCGAGTTCGACCCGCCCCACGCGGGTTGCCAGACCTTTTTAGTGAAACAGGAGTTGAACATGGCTTACAAGATTACCGACGACTGCGTCGCCTGTGGCGCCTGCAAGGACACCTGCCCCGTGGACGCGATCAGCGAAGGCGACCCCAACTACACCATCGATGCCGACACCTGCATCGACTGCGGTGCCTGCACCGGCGCCTGCCCCACCGACGCGATCGTCGAAGCATAACCCCAGCCGATCCAATGAAGCGGGTGAGAGCGACAGACGCCGACTCTCACCCGCTTTTTCCATGCGCCGACGAATCCCTCCGGTGGCGCGGAACTCCTGACCTCTCCCGGCCGTTTTGTGCAATAGTTGCTGCGGAAAAACAGTTAGACCAATTGGAGGCGCATCCTCCTACAATGAATCAGATACCGCGGAAAACCAACACCCTCCTCGAAGGGAATGACATGCGCACCATACGCTTTCTTGTCCTGGCTGGGCTGCTGCTTGCTGCCCTCGGATTCACCCCTGCCGTAGCACTCGCCGATGAACCGGAAGAGAAAAGACGCGTCGTCGTCAAGCCGGGCAGGGAGGGAACGGTCGACCTGCAGGACATCGTCAAATCCGCCAAGACCACCACCAAGCCGGCCAAACCAACCACGCAACAGGTGGAACAGGCCCTGGCGAAGGTCAAGTCCCTGAAGGATGCCCGGAAGCTGTACATGGCCGGCAAATATGACGTCGCGGTCAAGGGCTACCGGAAGCTGGCCTCACAAAAGGACCTGCAGGTCTCCGCCGCCATCGGCCTGGCCGACGCCTACGCCATCCAGGGCGAGTATCCCAAAGCCATTCAGGCCCTGGAAGAAGTGTCCGGGCAGGGAGAGAACCGCGCCGACTGGCAACTGGCGATGGCCCGGGCCAGCGAGCATGTGGGCCGGTATGAACAGGCCCTCGCCCATGCCGTCCAAGCCAACACCATGCGCAGCGACTGGGCGCCGGCGATCCTCGTCCGAGGCAGGCTGCTGGAGACGATGGGCCGGAAAACCGACGCCGCGGCCGTCTACAAAACCATCGACAGGACGCTCGAAAACGAGGAATACCGCAAGGACGCCCCGAGCCTGGTCGCCCTGGGCAAGATCCTCGACCGCTACGCCATCCTCACCGGCCAGCGAGCCAGCCGACAATCCCAGAATATCCTGCACAACTACCTGCAGGAAGCGTACCTCAAGGCCGACAAAGGCTACTGGCCGGCCCACGTCGCCAGCGGCATGTTCCTCCTGTCCAAACACCGCATCGATTCGGCCAGGAAAGAGTTTGGCTCGGCGTACAAGCTGAACAAACGCATCCCGGACATCTTCATCGGCGCCGCCTACGCCGAACTGGCCAAATGGCAATTCGAGAAGTCCCTTAAACACGCCGAAAAGGCCTTGGAGATCAATCCCAACAGCGTCGACGGGCACCTGCTCAAGGCCATGTGCCTGATGAAGTGGCGGAAGTTCGACGCGGTTCGCCCGCACATCGACGAAGCCCTGAAGGTCAATCCCAATCACCCCGAGGCGCTGAGCCTGATGGCCGCCCTGAAAATCCGCCAGAACAAGGATTCCGAAGCCGAGCAATACGCCGAGCGGCTGAAAAAGATCAACCCGAAACCGGCGGTGCTCCCGCTGACCATCGCCCAATGGCTGGTGGCCGGGAGGCAGTTCGACCAGGCCGAAGGCTTCTATAAGCAGGCCATCCGGTGGGCACCCGAACTGGCCGACGCCCACGCCGGGCTCGGGCTGATGTACATGCAGACCGGAGATGAAGCCGAGGCGATGAAGGTCCTGACCAAGGCCCACGAGATCGACGATTTCCGGTCCGACGTGGTCAACTACCTCAACCTTCTGGACCGGATGGCCAAGCGGTTCAAGGTCAAGGAGACGGAGAACTTCATCGTCAAGGTCGACCGCAAATACGATGAGGTCCTCCTGAACCTGGTCAGCGAGTACATGGAAAGCATCCATGAGGAAATCTGCCTGACGCACGATTACTTCCCCAGGAAAAAGACGATCGTTGAGATCTTCCCGACCCAGACGCAGTTCTCGCTGCGGATCAGCGGACGCGGCTGGGTGCCGACGGTCGGGGCGTCCACGGGTCGCGTAATCGCTCTGACGGCCCCGCGGAGTCAGAACCCGCTGGGCACGCACAACTGGGCGGTCGTACTCAAGCACGAATACACCCATACCGTCACGCTGGCGGCGACCAACAACAACATCCCCCACTGGCTGACCGAAGCCTTTGCCGTCTGGCAGCAGCCGGACAAGCGGAGCTACCGCTACGTGACGCTGTTGGTCTCCGCGGCCAAGAACGAGCGTCTGTTCCCGATCGATGAGCTGGACTGGGGCTTCATCCGGCCGAAACGCCCCACGGATCGCCCGCTGGCCTACGCACAGAGCGAGTTGACGATGGAGTACATCATCGACACCAGGGGCTTCATGACCGTCATCGACATGCTCAAGGCCTTCCGCGACGGCAAGACGCAGGAAGAGGTCTTCCGCACCGTTCTGAAAACCGACGAGAAGCAGTTCGACAAGGATTTCCGCACGTGGGCCCGGGCCGAAATGCGGGACTGGGGCTTCAATCCCGATCCGAAGCTCGATATCGGCAAGGCCAAGAAGGCCGTGAAGGAAAACCCCAAATCTGCCGACGCCAAGGCAAAGCTGGCCGTCGCCTACCGGCAGCATGGAGGCAAGTATGCTGCCCAAGCCGAGAAACTGGCCAGGGAAGCACTGAAAATCGACCCGGACCAGCCCGACGCGCTGATGGTCGTCGCCAACGCGTTGGCAGGGAAGAAACAGTGGGACCAGGCCATCGAGCAGGCCAAAAAGCTCGAAGCCGTCGACCCCAGCACCTACCAGGCCCCGAAGATCCTCGCCGTTGCCTACATGGCCAAACGCGACACCGCCAACGCCATCCATGCCTTGGAACTGCTCAAGCAGCGCCAGCCGCTGGAACAGTTCCCCTACGAGCACCTCGCGCGGATCTACATCGAACTCGGCCAGCCCGCCAAGGCCCTGCCGAACCTGGAACACCTGCACACCCACACGATGAAGGATGCCAAATACGCCCGGCAGGCAGCCGAGATCTACCGCGGTCTCGGCGAGGATGACAAGGCCCTGCACTTCTTCAAGCAAGTGCTGCAGATCAACCCCTACGAGACGAACATCTACCGGTCGATCGCCTCGCTCCTGCTGCAGGCTCAGCAGTATGCAAAGGCGGTCGATTACGCCAAGGCGCTGTGCACGCTCGAGCCGGAGTCATCGAAGTCCTGGGTGTCGCTGGCGGTTGTGCAGTTCCGTGCCGGGCGGGCCAACAAGGACGCGGACATGCTGGTCAACGCCCGTAAGTCCGCCCAGAAAGCCCTGGAGATCGACTCCGACGACGCACAGGCAAAGCGGGTCATCCAGATGATCGACGCTTCGCTGTAGTCGGCGTTGAACCACTGAGGTCACGGAGAGCACAGAGGGTTTTGCATGGTGTTTTCTTAAATCACGAAGATCGCCAAGGCCACGAAGAACACTAAGAACGGCTTCTTCTTGTGTTTCCATTCAGGGGCGCGACGGCCTCGACCGCGCCTGGTACTCCCAGCGAAAGACAACCAGAAAACCTTCGTGGTCTTCGTGGCCTTCGAGTCCTTCGTGACTTAAACAAACTCTGTGCCCTCGGTGCCCTCCGTGGTTAACCAACCACTGAGGTCACGGAGAGCACAGAGGGTTTTGCATGGTGTTTTCTTAAATCACGAAGATCGCCAAGGCCACGAAGAACACTAAGAACGGCTTCTTCTTGTGTTTCCATTCAGGGGCGCGACGGCCTCGACCGCGCC
>JBKHHU010000231.1:0-4853 GCA_046539045.1 Phycisphaerae bacterium | reverse complement strand
CCGACGCGGCGGAATTGCATCTTGTTGATGGCGCGGAGAATGAACAACGCTCTCGCCTGGTGCATGGCGAACAGGCGGACCAGGTCGAAATACCCCCTGTCCATGATGTAGAAGGATCCCGGCTCGACGGGCATGTGGTCCACCGCCAGGTTGTCAGTCGTTTTCCCCCCGGAAACATGGAGGTAACGCGGGATGTTTCCTTGGAGATCCAGCAATGTATGTAGCTTCACAGCGCTCTTGTGGCGGCGGAATTGGGCCCACGGGAACAGGGTCAGCGACAGGTCGATCGTGGTTGAATCCAGCGCGTAGGCCGCACTGTCCAAGTCGCCGGGCAAGTTGCAATCCACGTAGAGCCGACGTGCTTGCTGGATGAGCAGCAATGCGAACTCTTCATAGATTCGCCAGTCGCGGGAGTTGTTGGCGTCAGCGAGTGTGCTTCGGGCCGGCTTGCTACGGATCCCATATGATAAAGCTTTGAGTCCATGGCCGTCAGGCATGTAACGATATCGCGCAGGGATTCGCGGAAGGTCAATTGCGCAAAAGCCATCGTGTAGAACTGATCCCGACAGAAGAATGAGCGAACCCTCCGGTTCCCGTCGTAGCGGTTGACGCAGGTGGCAAAACGTCGCATCGGAAGATGCTGCATGATCTGCGAGAAAACGATCTGGCCTGAATACACGGCGTGGCTCCCTTCATTGAAGAAGGGATAAATCGTACCGTGAAAATGAAGTTGATACAGGTTCTATATAGTCATAACGACAAGTCTTCCGGCCGTTCGCCCATCCCGCATCGCCGTCCGCCACCGGTGGACTATCCGGGCGGTTCTTCCAGCGGTGCGGGACAGTACTTGCGTCTGCCGCAATCGATGCAGTGCGAACCGCTCCAGGTTTCCATGAACTCATCGACCATGGGGTCGATCAGGTTCACGTCGTCGGTCCAGATGCCGGCTTCGAAGTTGCGACGTCGCGGGCTCTTCGCACCGAGCCCTGCCCCGGTCAGGTTGGCGCTGCCGAGATACATCCGCACGCCATCGGCGATGAGCACCTTGGTATGCACCCGCGGGCATCGCCGCATGGTGAGCGTCTCCGGCAGGCCGCGTTGTTTCAGTTCTTCCAGGAACGGACCCGAAGGCACACCGCTGTGCAGCAGGCGGACCTCCACGCCCCGCTTGCCCAGATCGCGGAAAACACGCAGGATGCTCTTGCTCCGCCGCCGACCGGTGGGGATGTGCACGTCCTTCACGTCGGCAGTCATGATGAACAGACGGTACCGGCAGGAGTCCAGCGCATCGGCCAGGGCGCTGTCGAGATGATCCGAATTGAGTATGAGTTTCAGCACAGGCTATCTATCGGCAAAGCAGCCCGAGGGGCATAAGAGCCCTTCCCAGCCGGGGAGCAGCTTCACTCCGCGGGCTCTGCCGGCGGGCGGAGGTAGAGCCGATCGAAACCCGGCGTCGTGTGGACCTGGTAGTCTTTCGGGCCTCCGGTGACGATCATGGCCTCGACGCCGCTGTCCTCGGCGAGCATCGGCAGCCCTTCCGGGCCGAGCACGCTCAATGCCGTCGCCCAGCCGTCGGCGATCATCGCCGTGGGGGCCACCACGGTCACGCTCGGCACCACGTCTGCGGGCAAGCCGGTGCGGGGATCCTTGATATGGCTGCGACGTTTGCCCTCCACCTCCTCGAACCGGAGATAGTTCCCGCTGGTGCAGACGGCCCCTTTCTCGATCCGCAACAGGGCGAAGTGCGTCTTGGCCTCCGGGAGGAACGGGTTGCGGATGGCGACGGTCCAGTAGGTCCTGCCCGGAGCAGGATTCTCACCGAAACACAGCACGTCCCCGCCGACATCCACCAGCCCTCCGCGACAGCCATGGGCCTGCAGGGCCGCGGCGGCCTGATCGATCGCGTAGCCCTTGGCAATCCCGCCAAGATCGACGGTCGCTTCGTCGATGTGCTTGATCGCCCCGTCCTCGGCCAGTTCGATGTTCTCCCACCCGGTCTGGGCGAGGGCCAGCTGCAACTCCTGACTGGTCGGCGGGCGGTCGTCCTCCGCGGCGGATTTCCAGGTCTGCAGCACCGGCCGGACTGTGACGTCAAACGCCCCGCCGCTCTCGTGCCATAGCTTCCGCGAAGCCCGCAGCACCGTCATCGTCTCCGGACTGAGCTCCACGAAAACGCCCGCCGGAGCGTCGTTGAGCCGACGTATCTCCGTGCCCTCCATGTACGTACTCATTTTCGCATCGACCATTCGCAGCTGGTCCACTGCCGGCCCGAACACCGTCTCGCTGAGATCCGCATTCTCCCGGTCGGACATCAGCCGGCGGAAACGGCGCACCCGGTCGGCTGGGAGCACCGCCGTCATCCGGGCATGGGTACCCATGACCTCCACGACGGGTGTCTGCACCGCTTCAGGCTCTCTGCTGCGCAGCACGCCCAGAACGAACAGCGTGACGATCGCCCCCAGTGCAGCCAGCGATGCCAGCGTAAGTCCCACCCCCCGCGGTAGTTTCGCACGTCTTCCGGACATGGGGCGTCCCTTTCCTGCAGGTTCGGTCAACTTCCGTGACGGGCGGTGACGACGGAGTGCAGCCCGCCTCGCGGGGTGAATGATCCGGTCACGACCATCCACTTCGGCTCGAGCACCTCCACGAGGTCGTTGAGGATCAGGTTGATCACGTCCTCGTAGAACGCCCCGTGGTTGCGGTAGCTCTGGAGATAGAACTTGAGGCTTTTCAGCTCCACGCACACCTTCCCGGCTACGTATTCGATCTCGATGGTGCCGTAATCGGGCTGGCCGGTTTTCGGGCAGACGCTGGTGTATTCCGGGGCGACATGTTTGATGACGTAATCGCTGTCGGGATGCGGATTGTCGAATACGTCCAGAATGCTCTTGTCCGGTTGATCGGGAATGGTGGTCATGGTTGTCTGCTGCGTGGCTGTCGGCGGTGTTTACTGGATTATACGATCTCGCCCGCGAACACGGGGCTGCCCCTCACCGGAGCAGCAGTACACAGAATACACCGTTTGCACCCGTTCGCCAAGGGCGGTACGATAACCACCGAGGCAAAGTGACCGCCGGCCCGGTTGGGCTGGCTGTCGCGGCAGGGCCGGATTCCTTCCGACGGGTAAGAACATGGACGACAATCAGAAGACCGCGGTGGTGCTGCTCAGCGGCGGGCTGGACTCCGCCACGACACTGGCGATCGCGCGGGACCGGGGATTCTGCTGCCACGCGATCAGCTTCGACTACGGGCAGCGACACAAGTTCGAACTCCAGTCAGCCGCCCGGGTTGCGCTCGAAATAGGGGTCGTTGAGCACCGGATCGTGCAGCTGGATCTGTCCGCGCGGGCCGGGTTCGGCCACAGCGCCCTGACAGACGACATCGACGTACCGAAAGACCGCGACGAGTCGGACGAAATACCCGTAACCTACGTTCCGGCACGGAATACCATCTTCCTTAGCATCGCTCTGGGATACGCGGAAACCATCGGCGCCTACGACATCTTCATTGGCGTCAACGCCGTGGACTACAGCGGGTATCCGGACTGCCGGCCGGAGTTTATCGAAGCGTTCGAGAAAACCGCCAACCTCGCAACGGCCGCGGGCGCGGAAGGAAAGGGCCGGTTCCGCATCCATGCCCCGCTCGTGATGATGACCAAGGCACAGATTATCCGATCCGGCGTATCTCTGGGAGTCGACTACAGCTGGACCCACAGCTGCTACGACCCCGCCGCGGACGGCAAGGCCTGCGGACATTGCGATTCATGCCGTCTCCGCCGGGCGGGGTTCGCCTCAGCCGGCGTGCCGGACCCGACCGACTACGCCGACGCAACAGAATAAACGACAAAGCATCTTTCAACAGGTCGGCAACAGTGGAGTTCCATACTCTCGGCCGCTTCTGGAAGCTGCAACTGCAGGCGACATTTCACTCTGCGTCGTTATCCGGGCTGACGAAGATCCGGCCGAGCATTCCGTGGCCCAGTACGAGTTGGGATTCCTTGATTCGCACGATAAACGGCCCCGGGCCACCCTTGCGGATGATCTCCATTTCGGTACCCGGAGTGAGGCCCATTTCCGCCAGACGGTGCCGCAGTTGCCTTCCACCGTGAATCGAATGGAGCCGAACGGTTTCGCCTCCGGCGATATCTTCCAACGGCTTGACCGGGGCCGACGGCGGGCCGACCGGTTCGGTAGTCTCCTGGCCGTGACGATGCTTCACTGTGTATCCTCCTGGGCGGAGCGCCCTGCCTGCTCGGCGGGCTCATCCGCTTCGTTTTCCAGATTGTTCCTGAACACCAGCCGATCCTCGTCGAGGTCCATCCACTCCTCGCCGGTCAGACCTGCGCGGCGTGCGAACTCATTGAACTCGCCGAGCCGCTCGAGCAGTTTTTCGTCGATGGCGTGCTCGACGCGGCAGGCATTGTCGTCGGCAGAGTCCTCTTCGAGCCCGAGCACCTCCTGAAAGAAGGTGCGCAGCGTCTCGTGGCGCGAGTGGATTTTCTCGGCAGCGGCCAGCCCGGGCTCGGTGAGGGTCACGTACTGGTACGCCTCGTAGTGGATCAGTCCTTTGTTGGAGAGCGTCTTCAGGGCGGAAGTCACCGACGGGGCGACCACGCCCAGACGGGCGGCAATGTCCCGCACCCGGGCGACGCGATTCTCTTCAATCAACAGATACACCGCCTCCAGATAGTCTTCCTGGGAACGGGTCAGCTTCCTGCGTCGCGATTTGTCCTGCGTCCGGCTGGCCATGGCGCGGGTCCTGCAATAGGTTCTCGATTCAAGAACTATAGTATTCGCTAAAGATGTTAGGCATGTCAAACTTTTAATTTCACGAACCTGGCCTCCGGAGCCGTG
>JBKHHU010000230.1:0-4896 GCA_046539045.1 Phycisphaerae bacterium | reverse complement strand
TACCAGCGCCGGGTGAGGGATGTGGAGCGAGTGATCCGGCACGCGTATCTGCTGGCCGCCAGCGCCCGGGCATGAACGACGCCCGGCTCGATGCCGACCGCATAGATGCGATGTGCGTGGGCTTCCAGCAGGTCGCCCCAGGCAACCGCCCGGGCGACCGCGTGTTTTGTCGATGTGATCCCCATATGGGCGCTAAACGAAGCGCAGGGATTCACTTGCAGAGCGTCATTCCGTGCAGGCAGAACGCCAGGTAGGCCGCCAGAAGCACGATACCAAACAGCACCAGCAGCCATATGGTTACGGCGGAGCCCTGTGGGTGGCCGCACTGGCGACAGAATGGGCTGAGCGGACTGATCTCCTTGCCGCAGGCCTTGCAGTCTTTCAGTTTCGACTTCTGCATGTTGCTCTCCTATCTCGGCTTGCCTGTTCATGGCTGAGGATTCAGGCTGGTTTCGGGGCTGCTTTCGCCCGGCGTACGGCTTCCTTGACGAGAGGAATCAGCCGAGGCGCAACGCTGAACAGGCGAATGCCGGCGCGCAGCAGGTCAGGTATCACCTTCAGCCTACCGGCGAGTTCGCCGCACATGCCGACCGTCGCTGCGCCGGCGTCCTGACAGACAATGCGAATCAGGCGCATCATGGCCGGGTGATCTTCCCGGAAGTACTCGTTCGCCAGAGGATTCTGACGTCCAGCCGCCATGACGTACTGCGTCAGATCGTTGGTGCCGATGCTGATCGCATCCGCCGCCCGCAGGATTTCGCTGACGCTCAGTGCTGCCGCCGGGGTCTCGATCATCGCGACCAGTGGTGGAATGCGTGCGATGCCGAGCTCGCGGGCCGCAGACTCGACTACGCCACGGGCCCTGTCCATGTCTTCCGGAACAGTCACACGTGGACCAATTCGACCTCGATTTCCTCGGCCACCTCATGCAGCAATACAGGATCACGAAGCATCGCGTCATGTGCCCGGAAGATGTCCGCCAGGGACGAGCTCATCTGGGCCTCAACGCGCAGGCGGGACGTCGCCAACTCCTTGAGCACCGTCTCGCGGGCCTCGTCAAGGCGCGCATGTTCCACGTCAAGCTTCGGCGGCGATCCGGCAGAGGCGGCTTCTTCCTGCGACAGGATATCCCGATAGACGAAGGCTTTGCCCTCCGCCAGCCCGGGCGCGATGGCGGAACCGGTAAGGTGACGATTCCGAGGCCGGTTGCCTTCTTCGGTCTCCTGATTGTTGCCGTTCGTCGTCACACCAATGGAATCCTTCAGCAGAATTCTACTGCATACAGCTTATGGCCACCTCCGCAGCGTTGACCAACGGGTACGCGATGGGCGAGGCCGTCAGCGCCGGGTGGGTGCCCATCTGGAACATGGCGATGTCCTCGGCCGTCATCCGCTTTTGGACGCAGGCCGCGATGGTGTTGATCAACTCGCCGACCGAGACACTGCCCCGCACCTGCCCGCCCAGAAGCACCTGTGAGTGCTTCTCGAAGACGAGCTTCACCTTCACCGGAGCCGCGCCGGGCATGCCGCCCGGATGGCGGTTCGGCGTTTCCACCGTACCGGCCACCACCTCGTAGCCGCGGTCCTTGGCCATGGATTCCGTGAGGCCAGCGGTGCCCATTGCCAAGTCGCCGACAGCGGTGGACCAGACGCCCAGCGTGCCGTCGCTTTCCCGTCGCAGGCCATAGACGTTGGCCCCTGCAATGCGGGCCTCAAGTTGGGCGATGGATGCGAGCTTCAACGGCGAAGGCCCGCCGCCGAAGAAGGATATCTTCTCGGCGCAGTCCCCGCAGGCGAAGATGGCCGGGTCGGACGTCTGCATCGTGCGGTCCACTGCGACGCTGCCGGTAAGCCCCAGCCGCAGTCCCGCTTCCTTGGCCAGATCGACATTCGCCTTGGCCCCGATTCCAAGGATCACGAGGCCCGCCGGGACGCTGGTGCTGTCCTTGAGCTCGACGGCATTGGCGTGCCCGTTGCCCGCGATCCGCGCAACCGTCGCGGATGTGCGAACGGTCACGCCGCGAGATCGGAGCAGTGTCTCCATCTCTGAGCAGAACTCGGCGTCGTAGGACAGGCTGAGGCAGTTGGCGGCCAATTCCAGGACCGTGACATTCTTGCTGTCGATCTTGTTGATCTCGTCGGCGAATTCGATGCCGATGAAACCACCCCCTATAATGACGATGTTTCTTGCCTGCTTCAGTCGGTGCTGCAGGTGGGCAAGATGCTCCACATCCTTCAGAATGGCGAAAACGCCATCAAGGTCGACGCCGGGGATCGGTGGCTGCGTGGGTATGGAGCCCGTCGCCAGGATCAGCCGCTCGTATTGCACCTCGTCCTCACCAGTAATCAGCCGGTGTTGCTCCCGGTCGATCCTGGTGACTTCGGCGATCACCAGTTCAATCCTGTTGGACTCCAGGACGGAATCGGGAATAAGGTTCTTCTCCGGCCCGCCCAGCGTTCCGTAGATGTAGGGAATGCCGCAGGGGATGGGGACCTGTTTCTCCTTTCGAACCAGCAGAATGCTCTTGTTCGGGTGGTGGCGGCGCGCCGTGATGGCGGCGGTGATTCCGGCGGCGCTGCCGCCTAGCACTACGATGTCTGCACTGTGCATGCGGTCTCCTTCATTGCCTGGGTTTCTCGATATCGTGCGTGGCGGTGTAGAACAGCTTGCCGCCAGAGGTCTGCTTCGTCAGTACCCCCTCGGCGATCAGCTCTTCGACGTACTTGATCGCCTCGTTCCGGTGCATATTCAGCCCCTCGGCGATGTCGTCCAGGGAGCAGGGCCGACGCTGGATCATCTCCCGGACACCTTCGCGCCCGGCCTTGAAGTCACTCTGGGCGTGTACACCGCGATAGTCGGCGATTACTTCTGCGGGCGGTTCGAACCGGTCTGCTATATCTGCCATGCGTGCACGATCCACCATCACGGCGTAGTCCTCCGCCGTGGGGCGGGTAGCGGTGTTCAACTGCACGCGATCGGGCTTGATCCTCCGAGCACATTCGGCGATTCTGCTGACCTCGCTTTCGACGGCGGTGTATCCCGCCAGCAGGAATACTTCCAGCCAGTACTCGCCGTAGTACTCTTCACGGAAGTCGATCAGGCCCTCCAGCATCCGGTCAAAGGAGATGCTCTCGTGCGGGCGGTTGACCGCATGGAACATGCTGGCGTGCCCGGCATCCAGCGACGGGATCACCAGGTGGGCGTCTATCAACTGCCGGCGGACTTCTTCCTGCCAGAGCAGCGAGCCGTTCGTGAGCACGGCCACGGGAACATCCGTTATCGCACGGATGCCGGCGATGAGTTCATCCAGCCGAGAGTAGAGAGTCGGCTCGCCTGACCCGCTGAGCGTGATGTAGTCCGGCTTGCTCGCCAACTTGTCTTTGAGCTCTTCCAGAACATCATCCAGCGCAACCCATTCGCGTCGCTCAACGGTCTTGTTGGTCGTCCGGCCGAGTTGGCAGTAAATGCAGTCATAGCTGCACGTCTTGAACGGGACGAGGTCCACTCCGAGGGAGCGACCCAGTCGCCGTGACGGGACTGGACCAAAAACACGGCTCATCGAGTTACCTCATTGGGTGTGGTGTCGCTTCGTCAGCCAATGCTTGCCTTGAGGCCATGCTGGCTGCTCAAAACAGCTTCTCCGCGCCGGAGTAGATTTCCTCAACGCGCAGCGCCGCTGCCGCGTGTCCGGGGTGTTTCTCCGGATTCCATGTCTTCATGTGGTCGAATATCTCACCAGCAGTGTGGTATTCCAGCGTGCCCTTGACCTGGTAGGCCTTGCCCTTGCTGGTGAGGAACAGGAGCGAGCCCCTTCCGCCGGCCTGGAGATTCGCCCGCGTCTTGTCAAAGTAGTTGTCGGCCACCACGAGACGGTGTTTTCCGAACGCTCCCACGCAGGTGGCATAGATGATGTTCGGAACGCCCTCGGGGCTGACGGTTGCCAGGATCACCGGTCCATTACGGTCTTCCCAAGCCTCACGAATACTTTGGGGCAACTCGGTCATACGTCATTCCTTTCAGTCAGATTGATCTGCAAAACGGCACAACTCATCCTTCTTGCCGATGGCCACCGAGGCCCACGACAGAAATACGTGTTACCGGCAGTCCGTCATGGGATGTCCACCACACTGCCGACCGGACAGGCGGCACATCTGCCGGGGAACTCCTGCCACAGGCGGGCGACGGCCGCCATGCCGGTGCAGTGGCACGGCAGCAGGCGCTGCACATCCAGGCGGCGCAGCTCGTCCACGGTCTTGTCCATCCGCTCGAGACGGGCATGCAGCAGGTGCATCCCACCGATGACCGTGTGAACCGGGCGGTTGCCCGTCAGCGACTGAACGTGCCGCAACGTGTTGATGATGCCGGCATGCGCACAGCCGAGGATCACGACCGTACCGACTCCGGTCTCCAGGAAGGCGGCCTGATCGTCCACGAGCGGGTCCGGCTCCGTACAGGCACGATCCTTGAAGAACGCTCCGCCGGTATCCTCAAAACCGGTCGTTCGTGGCACGGGCCCGGTCAGATGCAGGCCCCTGCAAAGTTCGGTCGGCCCCTCCACGAGCACGAGTTCGGCCCTGTCTCGGATCATCTCCTCATCCAGGTCCGGCATGCCCACATCACGGGCGCTGCCGTCGGGATTCCTGGCGTATTTGACATCGAACGCAGCCGGGTGGGCATAAACGGTCGTGGCCCGCGAGCTTCGCAGCACATCGCCCAGACCGCCGGTGTGGTCGTAATGGCCGTGGCTCAAGACCACGGCATCAATGCGGTCGAGCCCGATGCCCAGCCGCCTGGCATTATTGAGCAGGACGTGGCTCTGGCCCGTGTCAAACAGGAAACGCTTGCCGTCCCACTCGATCCAGAACGACAGGCCGTGCTCGCCCAGCAACCCGCGCC
>JBKHHU010000229.1:0-4929 GCA_046539045.1 Phycisphaerae bacterium | reverse complement strand
GCCTCGGCGAGGTACCGGTCGTCGCCACCTGCGGGCACGACACCTCAGCGGCCGTGGCAGCCGTTCCCGGCGAGGGCGACAACTGGGCATTCCTCTCCTGTGGCACCTGGAGCATCATCGGCACCCTGACCGACGGGCCGATCCCCACCGCCCGGGCGCTGCAACTGGGATTCACCAACGAGTACACCATCGGTGGATGGTACCTGGCGAGGAACATCTCCGGCCTGTGGCTGGTGCAGGAACTCAAGCGCAAGTGGGACACCAAGGACGACCCGTGGGACTACGTCCGCATGACCTCCGAGGCCTCCGAAGCCGACACCGACGCCTTGCTGAACGTCGCCGACGACTCGCTCCTGGCGCCGGCCGACATGGAAGAGGCGCTGCAGAAGCTCATCGCAGACGGGAATCAGCCCAAACCGCAGTCGCGCGGTGAACTGGTCCGCAGTGTGCTGGAGAGCCTGGCGCTGGAGTACAACCTGCGCCTGGAAATGGTCGCCGAACTGCAGGGCCACAAGCCCGACGCCCTCTACATGGTCGGTGGCGGCATCCACAACAAGCTGCTCTGCCAGCTCACGGCCAACGCCTGCAGCCTTCCGGTCTACGCCGGGGCCGACCAGTGCACCTCCATGGGCAACGCCCTGGGACAGGCCCTGGGGCTGGGCATCCTCGAAAGCCGAGAGGAAATCCGCCAGGTCATGCGGGAGTCCTTCGACGTTACTCTCTACGAACCGGCCGACCAGGACACGTGGGATCACAAACAGTCCCGGTATGCCCAACTCGTCAGTAGTTCCTAAGGTCGGCCCGCCGCTGCTGGCTGCCTGTCGTGTCGGCAAGACATGGAATAGACATACAAAAAGCCCCCGGCTCCAAACCGAGGGCTTTCTGCATATCTCGTAAGAGAATGCGACTTCCTACCCGATCGCGTCGGGTCCTTCCTCGCCGGTCCGGATGCGGACGCAGCGTTCCAGCGGCAGCACCAGGATCTTCCCGTCGCCGATGTTACCGGTCCGGGCGCCCTTGATGATCGCGTCGACCGTCGGCTGCACGAAGGAGTCGTTGACGCCGATTTCTATGCGGACCTTCTTGAGGAGGTTCACCTCCACGTCCACGCCGCGATAGGTTTCGTGGTAGCCTTTCTGCTGGCCGCAGCCCATCGCGTTGGTGACGGACATCTTGTAGACCTCGGCCGCGTACAGGGCCTGCTTCACGTCGTTGAGTTTTTCCGGCTGTATATAGGCAACTATGAGTTTCATGTCTCGCCTCGCTGTCATTCAGTAGTGAAGATCTGGAACCCGGCATAGGCATCCATGCCATGCTCGCCGATGTCCAGGCCACGGAGTTCTTCGCTTCGATCGACCCGCAGTCCGACGGTCGCCTTGATCGCCAGGAACACCAGCCCCATCGTGACCATGACGAACCCGACCACCGAGAAGGTACCCATCGCCTGGACTCCGAGCAGGCTGCCCTTGCCGCCGTAGAACAGACCCGACGCGGAGGCGTCGCTGTCCATGAGGCCCGGCGCGGCGAACAGCCCGATCGCCAGCGTGCCCCAGATGCCGTTCATGCCGTGGACCGGTACGGCGCCCACGGGGTCGTCCACGCGGATGCGGTCCAGCAGCAGCGTGCCCAGCACGACGATCACGCCGCCCACCAGGCCGATCACGATGGCTGCCCAGGGCTCGACCACCGCACAAGGAGCGGTAATCGCCACGAGTCCGGCAAGGCAGCCGTTCATGATCATACCCAGGTCCGGCTTGCCGACACAGATCCAGATGGTAATCATGGCTGCGATGGCACCCGCGGCCGCGGCGAGGTTGGTGTTGATCGCCACGATCGCCGCCAGGTTGCCGCCGTCGCCGGAGACCCCCACGGTGCTGCCGGGGTTGAATCCGAACCAGCCGAACCACAGGATGAAGACGCCCAGCGAGGCGATCGGGATGTTGTGCCCGAAGATCGCCTTGACCTTGGTGCCGCCGTTGGTGCTGACATACTTGCCGATGCGGGGCCCCAGCAGGATCGTGCCGATGAACGCGGCCCATCCACCCGTGGCGTGGACGACCGTCGAACCGGCGAAGTCCTGGAAGCCGGCCTCGGCGAGCCAGCCGCCGCCCCAGATCCAGTGCCCGACGATCGGGTAGATCAGCCCGGAGATCACCACCGTATACATCAGGTAGGCGGGGAATTTCATGCGTCCGGCCATTCCGCCGGCGACGATGGTGGCCGCCGCTCCGCAGAACGCCGCCTGGAAAAGCCAGAAAGCCCACAGCGGCAGGCCCTCAAGCCCGTTGTCCACCACCGGGCTGAGTCCCTGCAGCGCGAAGCCCGAATGGCCGATGAAGCCGTTCCCGTCGCCGAACATGAACGCATACCCGACCAGGAAGAACATGACGCTGGCCGAGCAGTAGTCGATGAAGTTCTTGGTCAGGATGTTGCAGGCGTTTTTGGCCCGGATGAAGCCGGCCTCGACCATGCCGAACCCGGCCTGCATGAAAAACACCAGAAACGCTGCCAGCAACACCCAAACCGTGTCGACCGCCATCGCCGTCTTCGCAAGCGACGGAGCGTCATCGGCGGCCTGAAGCGGACCGGCCGCGACCGCCAACACACCCAGTACGATCACGCACAGCCAGACTGCACGCCGTCCATACAACCATGGTCTCGTCATGTGAGGAATCCCTTTCCTGACGCCTGTAGAAACACTTGTCTGAAATGGCCTCTGCCGCCTGTCTGCAACGCACAAACCGTGCCAGATTGTCACTCAGACGGCATCTTCTTCCCATACATGTATTTGCGCATGCGCCGCATTTGTGACTCCGAGCAGCATGTGCGACATTCTTGTAATCCTGAGCCCAGCATAGAGACATCTTTGTATGCCGAGGCGGCATGGGTTACACCAGCGGCGGGCCGAAAACCCGGGGCATTTTCGACGTCGATCGCCGGAGAAACCGAATGATGCTGGGGGCGACCTGGCCATGACGTGCAAACCCAGCAGGGGGGAAGAGGGGGGCTCTGGCTGCGACCACTGCCGGTTTCTGACCAACCAACGAACAACCCCGAAACCGCGAACGCGGCCCAGGCGCAATCGACGTTCTTACGATGGCCGACCCGGCGGACCCAGGGTTCTCAGCGGCTCAGGGAGAAACCGTGCCCGCACATCGTCGCCACTGATTCGCTGACAGAACGCAACAACGAGGAGGGAGAAAGGAAGCGTGATCGGGAACACCATAGACGGCCTATGTGACCCAGCGGGTTGGACTCTGTGGGGCAACTCCCGGACTGGTTCCGTGGGCAGAAAATCAGGACATCGCCGTGTGACGGACCGGCAAGGCAATGTCCGATAATCTCCCAGGGGATTCTCCTAAGCTATTGGCTGCCAATCAAATGGCAAACTCGGAAATCTGGAACGTCCGATAATATATGTTATGTGATATTTAGGGCGCATTTTACCCGGGGAACCCAGCCAGGCCGTTCCCGTTCGGCCTGAAATCCGAAATATCCCCCGCCTTCCACGCTGACCCTCGCCATTCTGGATCGCCAGGCCGCCAGGGCTTTCCGGTTGGCTCCGGCTTGCTGCCCACGCCGGGTGCAGGCACCGGACCCGACCGTCGCTGCCAGTGAGCGTATGCCCGTATGGCCGGGGGCTTCCTCGGTCTCAGCCCTGCATCTCCAGTTCCAGCATGTCGTCTTCTTCGCCCTCGCCGCCTTCGCCTTTACTACTGCCGGCTTTCTGGGCGATGGGCTCGAAGTGCTCGTGGAACCATTCCACACTCCCACACCCGATGACCTCTCGTCCTTCTGTGACGATGACCCCGTCGAACGTATCGGTAAGCGGCGACTGCTCACCCGGTGCGAACTGGTTGGGAGTGCTGACGATGAACAGGTACCGCCCCTCCAACTCGGCGAGAAATGCCTGGCGGAAGTCCTCGCCCTGCCGTTCCAGTGCGCTGTAGGCGAGGAAGACCCATGGCCGACCCCGCAGCACGCAATGGGCTGCGCTGAGTGCGTATCGCGCCTCGTCGGTCCGCGGATTGGGCAGTTCCGGTTCGTCGAGGTCGCCGGTAAAGTCGCTTTGCACCGGCAGCCGCCGCAGGTAGTCGCGCAGTTGCTGAAGCCGGTCAGCGTCTGGAGCGTGGCCCAGCGCGTTCAGTTCCGGGGTTGCCCATTGCAGGTACGGATGTTGCATGTGGAAACTGGCGATCTCTGTAACGACGGCCGGGGCCGGAACGCCGGCGTTGGCGAGTATTCCCAGCGCCGAATCGGACAGGGCGTCCCGGATTTTCCGCTCGCAGGTAATCAGCAGGTAGCGCCTCCCCTTCCGTACCGGCATCGAGCCCCCCTGCTGGTCGATGTCGCCCGGTCTGGCGGAGACGACGAACTCCTCGGGCATGGTTGCCTGCCGCGATGGGGCGGCCTTTTCCTCCCGCTTGCTGCACAGGGCGCGGGCCCGGTCCACGAAGACCGAGTACTTGTGGAATTCGGGGAAGAAACGACTGATCGCGGTGAAGGTGCTTGTGGTCTGCCGAAGGCCTCGCCAGACGAACCGCAATGCGATCAGCACGGTCACCAGTTCGGCCCACGACTGATCGTGCCGTTTCCAGGGGCTGCCGAAGTACATGAACAGAAAGAGCATGCACAGGATGAACAGCAGCGAGTTGCAGAAATCGAGTTTCTCCCGGGCCAGGATCCGCTCGTAGAAGTTGCTCTTGTTCAGGTCGTAGGCCTCGGATTCGAATATCTCCCGCCGCCAGACCTCCTCTTCGCTGACCGGCCCGTCGCTTCCGGCGATGGCGCCGATCTCAGCGTTGAAACGCGGGTTGACGATCTTCGCGTTGGCCCGGAACTCCTTGTGACAGCGAGCGATGCGCGTGTTGATCAGGTACAGGATGGGCAGGTACGCCAGGGCGAAGGGGATCAGCAGCGCACTGAGCA
>JBKHHU010000228.1:0-4977 GCA_046539045.1 Phycisphaerae bacterium | reverse complement strand
ACCGTGTAAGACAATATCGTTCCGCGTGGTGGGTCTCCTGACCCACCACGTTGCCGGATGCCCATGGCAAACGTCGTGCCCTGTTGGCGGGTCGGGAGACCCGCCAACCGTGTAAGACAATATCGTTCCGCGTGGTGGGTCTCCTGACCCACCACGTTGCCAGATGCCCATGGCAAACGCCGTGCGGTGTTGGCGGGTCGGGAGACCCGCCAACCGGAGGGGAGACGTCCGGGGCTCCCGGGGGTGCGTCATTCGTCGCGGACGGTTGAATCGAACCGCCGGGGCTCTTCTTCAATCCGCCAGTAGCGGCAGAATTCTGCTACGAAGGCGTCGATGTCGACGTATTGGGCGCGGTGGAGGTGGTGGGTGCGGCCTTTCCAGGTGCAGGTGATGCCCTCGCCGGTGCGTTGCTGGAGTTTGCGGACGCGGCGGAGGTGGTTGTGGACTTCCTCCAGCAGGTCGTCGCTGCGGTGTGGGTCGAGGTTGTACAGGCGGCAGGACATCTTCAGCCACGCCAGCTGCATTTCGCCGTACAGCTCCAGTTGGAACAGGTTTTCCTCCAGCTTGAAGCGGAAGAACGGGTACGCCCCTGCCGGCAGCTCGTGGCGGATGGAGTAGATCAGGTCCAGCGACTCCTCGGCGTAGTCCAGTTCGATCTTGTACGTGTGCTCTTTGCGATCGATGACCTCCGGATGCCCGGTGCGGATGCGATGGTACGGACCGACCAGCTCATCATCCCAGCGGAACGGCGACCAGGCCATGTGGAACGGATTGCGGCGGAAGGAATCTTCATCGTCCGGGTACGCTACGGCGTGTTCGTCTTTGGGCAGCTTGACCAGCGGGTGGGAATACTGGTACTTGCTCTCGCCGAACGGCTCGCGCTCGACGTAGAGGCCTTCGGCGATGGTATTGCCGGTGGTCTTGAGGGCTTCGATCATGGCCGGGGCGGCCTTCTTGCCGAAGGTCGCGCGGGCGTACTCGTCCCAGACCTTTTCGAAATCGTCGGCCTTGCCTTCGGCGAAGCGTCCGAGCAGCCAGAGATTGACCTCCTGGGCCTCGCCGTAGACGCTTGCCTGGTATTTCCACGGCTTCCAGCCGCGATCGACTCGCACGGAAATGCCGCAGCACCCGGCAGCCTGCCATGTCTTGAACTGCCGGTCCAGCACATCGGGGAAGCAGTGACAGACATTGTCCATGCGGAAGTATTCGCCGGCAATGTCGACCTCGATGACCTGCTGCTTGTCGCCGACCTTGCCGATGAGCGGATGGTCGATCGACCGCGTGTGCCAGTCCTGCGGGACGCTCTTGGTCATGATGATGACGTCGTCGGACATGCGTTCGATGGCGGCAGCGACGTCGGCCAGCTCGTCCGGGTGGTGGATGAAGCTGCGGAAGATCAGCCGCTTGCCGCACTCGCGGCAGACGCTGTGGAGGGTCTGGACGAGCTTGACCAGCAGATCCGACTCGGTGACGTTGATCTGCGTCTCGACGACGACCAGCACGAGGTAGTCGACTTCCGGGAACTGGTCGGTGAGGATCTTGCGGTAACGGTCGCCAAGCATGGACCAGAGCGTGTCGTTGTCGACGGCGACCTCGCCCCAGTCGGGATTGTAGTCCATCAGCTCGTGCACCCAGAGGCTGACGGTCATGCCGTAGCGTTTGGCCCACTCGAAGTAGCCGCTGCGGTCGGCCCGCTGGCGGAGCTGGGCGAGCGGTTTGTAAAGCCCGCGTTCGGTCTGGAAGCACAGGTCATTGAAACCGAGCTTCGCCCCGAGCTCGACGAGCCTGGGGTCCGGCCAGCCTTCGTGAAACGACATCGATCGATAGTCCACGCGCCTCTCCTTCCGCGTCGCTGCAAGTTCACTGGTATTGTAGGCGTTATGGAAGTGTTTGCGGAGTAGAGAGCAGGCGATCGGCCGCCGCCGAAGCGGTTGGCGGAGCTCCTGCCTGCGGCAGGCAAGCCCGACCCGCCAACGGGATGCGACGCTCGCTATGGCATCCCGCAACGTGGTGGGTCAGGAGACCCACCACGCGGAAGATTTGGCTTGCCCTGCGAAGCCACGGCGAAGCAGGGAGACCCACCACGCGATGCGAGCGGCCGCCGCCGGGGCGGCTTAGTAATTCGTCGCCGCCACTTCGAAGAACGCCTGCGGGTGCTTGCACACGGGGCAGACGGAGACAGCCTTGGTGGAGGTATGGGTGAACCCGCAGTTGCGGCAGCGCCAGGTGACCTTTTCTTCCTTCTCGAAGACCTTGCCCTTTTCGAGGTTCTCCAGCAATTCGCGATAGCGGTCGCGGTGTTCGGCTTCGATCTTGCCGATGCCTTCGAAGACGCGGGCGATGTCCTCGAAGCCTTCCTCGCGGGCCTCGGCGGCCATGCGGGGATACATGTCGGTGGTTTCTTCGTGTTCGCCTTCCGCGGCGGCTTTGAGGTTGGCGGCGGTGTCTCCGAGTTCGCCCATCGCCTTGAAGTGGAGCTTGGCGTGCTCTTTCTCGTTGTAGGCGGTCTCTTCGAAGATCGAGGCGATGTGCTGATAGCCTTCCTTCTTCGCCACGGAAGCGAAGTAGGTGTATTTGTTGCGGGCCATGGATTCGCCCGCGAACGCTTCCATCAGGTTCTTCTCGGTTTTGGTGCCTTTGAGTTCCGGCATGGGAGTCTCCTTTTCGCATTTTGAGGGTTTGAGTGAGCCCGGGAAATGTACCAAAGTCGCATTGACCGGGCAAGCGGGATGCGCCGCGATCGAGGCGGTCGGCGGGTGTGCCGTGAGAGCATGGCGGCGCCTCCCGCGCGACGGAGCCTGCCGCCGCGCGGGAGATTTGCCGAAGTTTCCGCTGTTATTTCTCGGAATCGAACTTGCCGCGGATCGCCCGGAAGACCGGCTTGCCGTCGCGGTCGATCTCGACCAGCCCGACGGTACCGGTGAAGCTGCCCCACTCACCGGCGTAGGTGAACGGGTGGATGTTCATCAGCACGATGTACTTCCTGTCGCCTGTGCTGATTTCGGTAACCTTTCCGTCGGCATCCAGGCGGCGGATTCTGGCGGGCGTTTCCTTCTCGCCGCTGACGCTGAAGACCCAAGTGGCGGAGGTGTTGTCCGGCATGTCCCACTTGAGCATCTCGCTGCGGGTGTCGGCCCCGGTCTTGCGATTCTTCTTGGAGCCGAAGTCCTTGCCTTCCGGGTGCTGCTTGACCAGCGAGAGCTTCGTATCCTTCGGGTGCAGCATCGTCAGCTTGCCGGTCACGCCATGCTCGCTGGCGAGGATCGCGGTGTTGCCGTCGACCCTCGTCCGGTCCGGCTGGTAGGAGTGCATCCGCCAGGTCGTCGGGCACATGGTTTCGACGTTGTCCCGCACGACGACAATGTCCGGGTGGATGAACAGCGTCTGCCGGTCGTACCCGTTGCGGAGGGCCACCGGCGTCGACTCCGACAAATCCAGCCGCGGGTTGAACGGGAACATGCAGCGGGCGTTGGCGTAATCGAACGTGCCCGCGTATTCCTCGTCGCTGATCCACGGGGCGGCGTACTTGCACGGGAGCGTCCAGTTGGTCACGCCGTGCAGCTCGATCTGCGTGCCGCTGGCCGGGCCCTGCTTGTAGTAGTTGCCGTAGGTGCCTCCGGGAGGGCCGCCCCACGCGCAATCGCCGAAGAAGTGGACGTTCCGGCCCCAGAACCACATCGAGCCCTTGTCCATGTGGTGATGGCCCCAACTCTGGCCCGCCCGCAGCACGAGGTAGCTTTCTTCCGGCTGGGCGTAACTGCGGATATCCAGTTTGCCTTCGACCTGCTCGCCCTCGAACGTGCCGGTGAACGTCCCACCGTCGGCCTTGGATATCGGGGCATCGAGCTTCAGTTCATAGCTGCCCTTTCCGCCCTTGACCCAGCGGTCGGAGTTCACGTTCATGTCGATCGCGTAGGTCCCTTCGCTGCTGCCGGTGCGGATGGTTCCGTCATGCTGGGCCTGGTTGAATTCCGGGCTCTGGCCGGTCACTTCGCCGGTGATTCTGCCGCGTTCCAGCGTTGCCTGGATGATCAGGTCCCTGGGCACGATCTTATTCTTCACCTTCCGGGCGATCGCCCCGTGCAGACGAATGTTGACCACCTCCCGCGCCCGGCCGAAACCGCGCATCGTCGACCCGTAGCCCTGCATCCATCGGCTGGTCAGGTCCGGCTTGCGGGGGGTGATTTTCACATCGGCGGGCACCGCCCCACCGATCTGGGGAAGCATGAAGGCCATGTTCGCGGCGGTCTCGCGAACCTTCGGATTCTTCGACTCGGCGAAGTAGCCGACCGAGTCCTTGAAGTAGCGGCTGAACTTCCCGACGCCCAGCCCGTGATCGCCGATGGGTGGCGGGATGCGCAGCTTGCCGAAGTCCGGGTCACGAGGCGAGTGGGCGTACACCCAGAAGCCCATCAGGTTCGCGAACCGCGGGTCGTTGAAGAAGTCCCGCTTGTTCCGCCGGTTGAGGATCTTCACCAGCGGCAGGAGGTTGTGCAGCGTGTGCCCGCAGTAACCGTGCGATTCCTCCCAGCAGCCGCTCTGCGGGTAGACGTAGCGGTCCAGGGCCATGTCCATCTGCTGCTGGCCGTGGAGGAAAATCTTCTCCCCGTCCGGGTGCCCTGCCAGCATCAGCCCCTCGCCGAGCATGCTGACAAGCCGGTAGCGGTCGGCGTTGAAGTTCATGTTCTCCATGCCCTGGTAGAACGGGTTCAGCGCCTCCGGGTGCGACCACGGAAGCATCGCCCGCGTTCCCGGATAGGCCGACTCGTCCATGCACATGTACGCCATCATCGCCCAGCCGACCATCTTCTGCGAGGTCTGCCCGGCCTTGGCGAGCTCTGCCGCGGTGACGTTGCGGTTTTCCTCGGCCCATTTGACGTACCCGCCGGAACCCATCGATCCGCGAATGTGCCCGTTGGACCCGTTGAAGTACATCAATCCGGAGCGGCCTCGCGTGCCGATGATGACGCTCCGGGC
>JBKHHU010000227.1:0-5049 GCA_046539045.1 Phycisphaerae bacterium | reverse complement strand
CGTAGTTGCTGCACATCATGCTGAAGTCCAGCAGGTTCACTTCGCCGTCCAGATTGTTGTCACCGCTGAGGAGCCGTTTGACTTCCCCGCCGTTGCGATAGTAGATCGGAACGGTACCCGCATCCAGCCAGGCCACGTCGCCGATCTCCAGCGTCTCGACGTACACCGCGTCAGAGCCGGCCGCCCCGGGTGTGTTGTCGGTTTCATCAACCACCAGCAGCGGAAGATCGCTCGCCGTGTCGATCCGGAGCGTGCCGAGGACGACATTGTCGACGAATCCCGCGTCGGTGGCGCCCCGGTCGACGGCCGCGGCTTCCAGTTTCGGCCCGGCCTGTCCTGCCTCCGCAGCGGCGACCTGAATCGTCGCATCCTGCAACCGGACCTGCGATGGATCGTTCGTACGTATGTCCAGATGGGAGTTCCCTCCGATCTGGAGAATGCTGCCGGATCCGCCCTGCAGCGTTGCGCCGGCATCGAGCGTGAGTGTGCCGATCTCCATCGTGCTGTTGACGGTCACCGAAGAGCCGCTCTTGACATGGACCATTCCCACCGAAGACAGGCCGCCATTGATCACCAGGTCGCCGCTGGAGCCGATGTGCCCGCCGACGTAGACGTAGTTGGCCGACATCGAGCCGCCGCTCTGCGTCAGCGAACCGGTGCCCCAGATCCCCAGAGACAACTGATCCAGCGTCACCGTTCCGCTGCCGGTCAAGTCGTACGTGCTGGTTCCGTCAATACCGAGGAACAACGCCCCAGCCTGCAGCGATCCGCCGGTATGGGCAATCCCGCCGGGCGTCAGGCCGTAGTGGGTCACCTGATCGTAGGTGTGTGAGCCGGTGGTGAGCTCCGCGTGGCCCTGGTGGAACAGGGCTTCTTCACAAGTGGAGTTCGGATGGGTTACCCAGTTGTCCGGATTGGACCAGTCAATGTCGGTCGGGTCGGATGGAGTCCAGACATGCACGTCGGCCCAGGCGGCAGCGGGTAACGCCAACACGATCAGGATTCCCACAGCGTATCGAATCAATCCCGAGCGTCGCATTGCACTACCTTTCGAAGAAAATGACGCATCGTTCTGTGATGAGAATTGCCGGAAATGTCACAAGCCGAAGATCTCTTGTTAATGGTAAACGGTTCGCCTTGGGAGAGAAATCAGGTGGGTTCAGTAAACTGAGCAAGAAATGCACCTACTGTGTCAGGACCGTATGAGCGCAAGAAAAAGGCCAAGGCGGAGGAGGAATCGAAATTCGAGAATCTCGATTCGAGGAGGTCCTTGGCGTATCAACAGATGCTATTGACCTCTGTGTCTCGTTTGCATCTGTTGTTTTTCTTCTCATTAAAACTATAGCGCCCGGCTCGGCTGTTGACCGGGCCGGACGCTGTTTTTTCGACAAATTTTTCGCTGAGTCCCCTAACTTATTGGCCGACAATTTCCTGCGGAAACGGACAAAAATCAGGAAAGTGGTTTTTTCGCGGGCAGCGGTTTCTCTTCGCCGGTCGTTGTGGTTTTCGCTTGTCTGTCCTCGTCTTCGAATGCCAGTCGATTGGCCAGGTCGTGCATTCTCAGCAGGCTGATGAGCCATGCCAGAGTGCTCTCTGCTCCCTGATTCTCGTTGACTCTGTCCGGCTGGAGCCCGTCACGACAGCCACCGGTGGTGAAATCCACCACGGGCTGGCGGAGGTCGTTGTCGCCCAGGAACCAGTCGAAGGCACGCTTGGCCTGCCAGATCCAGTCCTCGTCTCCGGTTACGTCGTATGCCTCGATGCACGCTTCGACCAGAGAGTGGGCCTCAATCGGTTGCTGATCGAAACTGGCGCGTGTGCCGTCACGATGCATCCACCCATTGTTGCCGATGATCGAAAGCATGCCCGCCTTGTCCGTCTGCTGATCGATCAGCCACCGCAGCGATTCCAGGCCCATTCGCATGTACGCGCTGTCGGGCTTGTCTCGCCCGCAGATAAGCAGGGCGTGGGGGAGCTTCGCGTTGGCGTAACTGACAAGATCCTGCAGCCACGGCCAGTCGTCTTCCTGATAGTCGAGAAAGACGTCCAGCAGTTTCTTTCCCAGTTCATCGCGGATGCGACGGGCTTCGGTATCCCCGGAGAATCGCTTCAGGTACGCCTCAATCCCGACAATGCTGAACCCCCACGCGCGGTAATGAGTCAGCTCTCGGCTGGCCGGAAGAGCCTGACGGAATAGGCGGGCCGCTATGGCGTTGATTGTCGGCTGAACGTTCATTGCGGTGGCCGTGCCCAGACCCCACAGAGCGCGAGCGTGGGAATCCTGCGAGCCGACCTCCTCCAGCCATGTCCTGTCGTAGCTCATGAAGTTGCGGAATCGCTGCGTCTTCCCGTTGAACGCGCTGAGCAGAAAGCCCAGATACCGCTGGATCAGCGGGATGATGCTTTCGTCGCGGGTCTGGTCCCAGTACAGCACTGCCGCCATCAGGGCGCGTGCATTGTCATCGGTGCAGTACCCGTGCGAGCGATCGGGCGTCAGGTACAACGTATGTTGGTAGATCCCGGTGTCGTCGGAGAGCACTTTCATGTGCCGCAAGTCGACTTCGGGCAATTGCAGACGCTTGATTCCACCGGCGGGCTTGGAGATGCGCACGCCCTCCAGGCGACGCGCTGCCCACAGTTCGCGGGCCTCCTCGAATACGTCCAGATATTCCTGTGCGACACGCGGCCAGGTTGCCCGGCGGCTGAACTTGTACGCCTTCTTTCGGATCTGGTGCCGCAGCATTTCCTCGCTCAGCAGCCGCTTTACGGCCTCTGCCATGGCGGGCGGATTCTGGAAAGGCACGATCAGTCCGCGATTTTCGGCGAGCATCTCCTCCGCGTACCAGTAGGGCGTGGAGACGACCGCCTTGCCGGAGCCCATGGCGTAGGCAAGCGTGCCGGAACTGACCTGTTCGGCGCTGACGTAGGGCGTGACATACACATCGGCCGCCCCGAGATATTCGCAGAGTTCTGTGACTTGGACGAAGCGGTTGTGAAAGAGGACATTGTCTGCGACGCCGAGTTCACTGGCGCGGCGCTGGAGAGCGTTTCGGTATTGCTCGCCGGAATCGCGTTTGACGTTCGGGTGCGTGGCGCCGAGGACGATGTAGGCGGTATCGGGATGCTCGCTGACGATGTCCGGCAGGGCGTCGATCACCTGCTCAATGCCCTTGCCCGGGCTCAGCAAGCCGAAGGTCAACAGGACGTTCTTCCCGGCCACCTCGAACTTATCTTTATAGTAGTTCGGGTCGATGAACGGCACGTCCGGGATACCGTGGGGGATCACGCGGACCTTCTCTGCCGGTACGTCATATCCGTCCAGCAGGATCTCGCGGGCGACCTCGCTCATGACCACCAGTTTGTCCGAGCGGTGGGCGATTTTGCCCAGCACAGCCCGTTGCTCCTCGGTCGGCGATTTCAGCACCGTGTGCAATACGCTGACGATAGGACAGCGGATGTCGTTCATCAGCGTCAGAACGTGCGACCCGGAAGGCCCGCCGAAGATGCCGTACTCGTGCTGCAGGCACGCGATAGCGGTGTCGTGAATGTTGAGGTAGTTGGCGGCCAGGTGATAGTCGCCGAGGAACTTCTCGCGTATCTCGAACCGGACCCGCGACGGGTACGGATACCCCTCCTGCAGATCGCTGACTGCAACGGCGAAGACGTTGTCTTCGCTGCTGACTGTCGTGGCGAGAGCTTCGCACAGGTCGGCGGTGAACGTGGCGATCCCGCACTTCCGTGGCGGATAGTCTCCGATGAACGCGACGGTCGAATCCGAGAGGGTCTTCTGCATCCGGTACTTCCTTCCTGATATCCCGACCCGGCGGCAGCGCGGGTAGTTCCATTCCATCGGGAGTATAGCACGAATCGAGGCGGATGTCCCAATTCCGAAGCCCGGTCATGCGACTGTTAAAAAACACGCTTGATGAGAAAAATCGGTCAAATAGGAAAAGTCACTGTGCAGAGTGGCCGAAGAATACTCTGGCATGGGTGCGATCCAGTTGAGAAGGCTGAATCGCACCGGATTCATCTCGGGTTCGGGGACATTCTGTCTCTGGCGATATTGCGACCGGCGACGGCCGCGATTGTAAAGCTTTCTCCTGGAAGAGTTCATAGATTCGCGGCGGTGTGTTACCGCTGCATTGCTTTCGCTCTTCATTCACAGGAGAAGAGAACGATGAATGACACCCAAGAGGGGACCACTGCGCCCAGCCTGGACTTGGCGGGAAAGTATCTCACCTTCGAGTTGCGGGATGAGCCGTACGGGGTGGAGATTCTGAAGGTCCGGGAAATCGTGGGCCTGATGCCTGTCACCAGCATGCCCCGCATGCCGGACCATATCAAGGGGGTGATCAACCTCCGCGGAAGTGTCATCCCGGTCATCGACCTCCGGCAGAAGTTGGACATGCCCGCCGGCCAGGCGACGGCGGAGAGTTGCATCATCGTGGTCAGCATCGGAGAAGTTGAGACCGGGTTGATTGTCGACCGCGTCTGCGAGGTGCGGGACATTTCAGGGGACAATATCGAGCCGAGCCCGGACATGGGCAGCCAGGCCCGAGCGGATTTCGTCCTGGGCGTGGCCAAGACCGAACGCGTGATTCTCCTGCTGGATATCACGCGAATCCTCTGCGAGGACCAGGACCTGCTGGAGGAGATGGGCTAAGCACGGGCGTCTTGTCCTCTCTGAACGCAGACGCTTCGGCGAAAGTTGTCTTTGTACCATTCACGTTCGTTCGCACCCAACACAGAACACACAACACAGCAAACAGACACTCATTCATCAGGAATTACAGCTATGTTTAAAAATCTGAAATTGTCGTACAAGATCACCGTCGGTTTTTCACTTCTGATCCTCATCGCAGTCGCCTTGGGCGGGCTGGCTGTCTACAAGATGGGAGAAGTCCGCGACGAGTCGGAGAAACTTTCCGAACAATATGTTCCGGAGTCGGTATTGGCAGGGCAGTTGAACTGCCGCGCCGGGGACGCCATGTACGAGATGCGGGGCTACAGCTATACCGGTGGCGAAAGCTATCTCAAAGCTACCCGCGA
>JBKHHU010000004.1:0-47432 GCA_046539045.1 Phycisphaerae bacterium | reverse complement strand
CATCACGCGTGGTTCGATGATCCCACCGATGGCTGTGTTGATGACGAAGTAGCCCAGCACGACCAGCCCCGCCTCGAACCAACCGAACTGCAAAAAAGCCAGCAACGTCGGAGGGATGCCCGCGATGAAGGAGCCGATATTCGGGATGAAGTTCAGCAGGAACGCCAACAGCCCCCACAGAATCGCGAAGTCCACGCCGAGAATCCACAGCCAGAACGTGGCGAGGATGCCGGTGCAGAGGCTCGTGATCGTCTTGATGCCCAAGTACCTCCGGACGCCGGTCAGAAAATTCTCCAGACGCTGAAAGTGACTGCCCGGCTTGTCGAAGGCATCTTGCAGTTTGCGCTCAAACCCCGCCGCCTCCAGCAAGATAAAAGCGGTGGTCAAGATGATCAGCAGCACATTGGAAAGTGTCTCTGCCACACTCTGCAGTGCATTGGTGAAGAAGGAGACGCTATTTCCTCCGTTCAGCGGATCGAAGTTAGTGGACCAGCGGCTGTAAATCCCGTGAATTTCCAGCCATTCCACCAGGTCGCGGACGACCTTGCGCAGCAGTTCGTTGTACTTCTCGATGTTGGAGGTGAACTGATCCACCGAATACGTCAGCAGCATGCCGAGAAATCCGAACAGCATCAGGATTCCGATGATCACAATCGGCAGCGCCAGCCAGATTGGCACGCCCTTGCGCTTCATCAGGAACAGCGGGCTGGAACAGATGATCCCGAAGAAGCCCGCCAGCAGGAACGGCACCAGCAATCCTGCTGCCGCCCGCAAACCTGCGATGATGACGATCACGCCGGCTAACACCACCACCGTGTAAAGACCGACCCGATGACTCCCCTGCTCTAGCGGCATTCACGCATTCCTTTGACTAAACTGAGCTTGCGAACCTTCGTCATTATCATACGCGACGAACGACGGTTTCAAGAGCAAGTTCGTCCGGCAAGCCGATACATCCACTCCCTGCCGATGATGTCCGCCGGCACGCGCGGGATCCCCAGGCTGACGTCCGGCTTGTTCTGCCCGTGGAAATCCGACCCGCCCGTCATCGTCAGATCCAGACGCCTGGCCAGGCTCATGTACAGGGCCGTCTGCTCCGGGCTGTGATCGGAATGATAGACCTCGATCCCGCCCAGCCCAACCGATTGCAGTGAGCGGATCGTGGTTTCCAGGTGGAGGTGATTGTTGTACTTCAGTTGCACTGGGTGGGCCAGCACCGCCGTCCCGCCGGCAGCGGTAATACTCTCGATCGCTTCCCGTGGGCTCAGGCGTTCCTTGTCCTCGAACGCCGGCTTGCCGTCGCCGATGTACCGATCGAACGCCTCCCGCACCTGACGAACCACGCCTTTTCGACACAGCGCCTGGGCGATATGCAGCCGCCCGACGGTGGCGTCTTCCTCTTCGTGGTCGCCCCGTCCCGTCTCTGCAAGCACATCCTCCATTGTGATGTCGATTCCCAGATCGCGCAGCTTCTCCACGATCTTCGGGTTCCGCTGGGCTCGTGTGTCGCGGAGGCGCTGCAGCAGCGCCTGCAGTTGGGAGTTGCTCTCGTCGATGCCCAGACCGAGGATGTGCAGCGTGCCGTCCGGGAAGACCGCGGAAATCTCGATACCCGCGATCAGCAGCAACTCCGGATGCCGCCGGGCTTCGGCGCGAGCGCGCTGGAGCCCGGCGGTGGTGTCGTGATCGGTCACCGCGATCGCCAACAGTTCGCGCGTGTCCGCCGCCCGGATCAACTCCTCCGGTTCATACCGGCCGTCAGAGGCGGTGGTGTGCGTATGAAGATCAACGAAACGTCGCTGCATCATTGCAAGGTACAGAGGAACAATGACAAAGTACTAGTGGCAAAACACAAATAACAAAGCACAAATGACAGACAAGCTCCAAACGGTAAAGCGTCAAACTCCAAACGAAGCTCTCGGGGAGGCTGAGAGGTAAGGAACGGGCGTTTGGCCTTTGGGGATTTGTTTTCTTGGTCCTTGTTTGTTATTTGATTGTTGCTGTTTGAGATTCAGGTCACTCCAGTCCGTCGAACAGTGCCGTGGACAGATACCGTTCACCGTAGCTGGGGATGATGACCACGATGGTCTTGCCTGTGTTCTCCGGTCTGGCGGCCACCTCGGCAGCTGCTTTCAAGGCTGCACCGGAGCTGATGCCTACGAACAGTCCTTCCTCCCGCGCAGCCCGGCGGGCCCATTCGAGCGACTCATCGCTGTTGACCTGCACGACCTCGTCGATCACGTCCATATCGACCACGTCCGGGATGAACCCGGCCCCGATGCCCTGGATTTTGTGCGGGCCCGGCTGGAGGTCTTCGCCCTGCCGCTTCTGGGTCATCACCGGGCTTTCGACCGGCTCGACTGCGATAACCTGCACGTCCGGCTTATGCTGCTTGAGCGCCTCACCAACACCGGTGATCGTCCCGCCGGTGCCGACGCCCGCGATGAAGATGTCGACCTCGCCGTCGGTGTCCTCCCATATTTCCACCGCGGTGGTCTTGCGATGGACTTCCGGGTTGGCGGGGTTCTTGAACTGCTGGGGCATCCAGCTGTTCTCGGTCTGCTCGAGGAGCTTCTCGGCAGCCTCGACCGCCCCGGTCATCCCCTTCTCTGCGGGTGTGAGTACCAGTTCTGCCCCGAGGGCCTTGAGCACCTTGCGGCGCTCTATGCTCATCGAATCCGGCATGGTCAGGATCAGCCGGTATCCGCGCACCGCGCAGACCAGCGCCAGCCCGATCCCGGTGTTCCCGCTGGTCGGCTCGATGATGACGGTGTCGGGTTTGACGTTCCCGGCAGCTTCGCCGGCATCGATCATCGCCCGCCCGATGCGGTCCTTGACGCTGACCATCGGATTGAAGCCCTCCATCTTGGCCAGGAGGGTCGCGTCGGACTGGATGATCTTGTGAACGCGTACAAGAGGGGTTCCTCCGATGGTGTCGAGGATCGTATCGTAGATGCGGCTCATGGGTCGCTCCTTTATCTGTGTTGCGTGGGCGCAACGGCCAGTTGCTTGTCCAGGAAAACTTTAGGAGGCGTCGCTCAGGAACTCAAAGCGCTTCTGCTGGCAACAGACGCAATTGACATCCCGGCAGGCGGCCTGCATGTCCATCGTCCGCGCGGTGAGGTTCCAGACATCCAGCAGAATCATCCGACCTGCGGGTATGTCAACGCTCTTTGTCAGAATCCGGATCGTCTGAGCGGCCTGGATGGCGCTGATGGCAGCGACCGCTGGCCCGAGCACACCGGCGGTGACGGCCCGCGGTTCTGTGCCTGCCGGAGGAGGCGTTTCCTGGAAGCACCGCAGGCACGGGGACCGGCCGGGGAGGATGCTCATCACCTGTCCCTCGCCACGCACCACTCCGCCGAAAACCCAGGGTATGGAGTGTTTGACGGCGTAATCGTTAAGGACAAATCGCGTGGCGAAATTGTCGGTCCCGTCCATGATCAGATCCGGTGTACCGATCGCCTTGGCGATGTTCGATGCGTCCACCCGTTCGGAAACGGTTTCGACGTGGATCTCGCGGTTCATCCGCACGAGCTTGGCCGCAGCGGCATCCACCTTGAGCTTCTCCGCTTCGGCGTCGGGTTCATCGTACATCGCCTGCCGGTGGAGGTTAGTGGTTTCCACACGATCGTCGTCGATCAGGCGCAAATGCCCTACGCCCGCGCGAGCCAGCAGCTCCGCCGACCAGGACCCGAGCCCGCCGACACCGAGAATCGTCACCGAAGACTCCGTCAGCTTCCGCTGCCCCACCGGCCCGAGTTCCGGGAAAACCGTCTGACGCGCGTAGCGATCCGGATTGTCGTATCTTCTGTCCATAGGCGCCAGTGTACAAGCCGAGGAAGCCCCGCTCAATAAACTCGACTACTTTAGTGAGGCATTGGCAGCCGGCCCCGTGTGACGGCCGGAATCCACGAAATCCGAGTGTTTCGATAAAAACTTATCAATTGACACTTGCATCCGGCCGATTTCGCTACTAGACTATCGATACTGAGATATCGATAATGATTCTCCGGTTAAACGAGAGCCCCGCATGGCCCCGAGCAAAAACAAGCCTGCCGCCCCGCTTCCGACGATCCGACGCCTGCCTGCCTACCTCCGGCTGCTGCGGCGTCATCGCAATGCGGGCGAGCAGGTTATTTCCGGTACCACCATTGCCGGAGAGTTCCAGGTCGAGCCGATTCAGGTTCGCAAGGACCTCGCCTGCACCGGGGCTGCGGGCAAACCCCGCGTCGGGTTCGAGATCGAACCGACGATCGAGGCGATCGAGAAGTTTCTCGGATGGGACAACCTCACGCAGGCGTTCCTGGTCGGGGCGGGCCACCTCGGCTCGGCCCTGCTGGGGTACGAAGGCTTCCGCCGCCACGGGCTGGAAATCGTGGCGGGGTTTGATACCGACCCCGCTGTGGTCGGCCGGACAATCGACGGGACCGAGATCTTCGCCCTCGATCGGCTCGCGTCGCTGGCCCGGCGGATGAGCGTGCGGGTGGCGGTGCTGACCGTCCCCTCCACCGCCGCCCAGGAGGTCACCGACCTGCTGGTCGATGCCGGCATCGTCGGGATCTGGAACTTTTCCGGCAGGAAACTGGCCGTGCCGGAAGACGTGATCGTCCAGTATGAGGATTTGTCGGCAGGACTTGCAGTGCTGACCTCGCGAGTCAACGACCTCCTGCACCCCTCGTCGACCAGAGACGCCAAGGCCTGACCGTCCGCGAAACGTTTTTTTGCCCCTATTTGTGAATTACATCACGCTATTAGCGCATTGTTACTTCGGAGTTGTGACTCCGAACACAAAGGAGAAGTACCATGATTGTTGAGAGCCGAACCGAAACCGATGAGCCGGCGGCAGAAGATACTCCCGCACCGAGACAGATTGTCCGCTCCGCCGAAGACCTGGATGCGATGATCGACCGCGTTCGGGACGCCCAGCAGCGATACGCCCGGTTCGCCCAGGAGAAGGTCGACGCCATCTTCCGGGCCGGGGCCATGGCCGCCAATGCGTTGCGGATCGACCTGGCCAAGCTCGCCGCCCGCGAAACCGGGATGGGCATCGCCGAAGACAAGGTCATCAAGAACCACTTCGCCTCCGAGTTCATCTACAACAAGTTCAAAGACACCAGAACCTGCGGGCTGATCGAACGCGATGAGACCTTCGGCATCCGCAAGATCGCCGAACCGGTCGGCGTGCTGGCAGGGATCGTCCCGACCACCAACCCGACCTCCACGGCCATCTTCAAGGCGCTGATCGCCCTGAAAACCCGCAACGCGATTATCTTCTCCCCGCACCCGCGGGCGACCGAGTGCACCATCGCCGCAGCCCGGGCCGTGCTCAACGCTGCCGTCGACGCAGGGGCACCGGCAGGCATCATCGAGTGGATCGACCAGCCGAGCGTCGACCTGTCCAAACAGCTGATGAAGCACCCGAAGGTTAACATGATTCTCGCCACCGGTGGCCCGGGCATGGTCAAGGCGGCCTACAGCTCCGGGAAGCCCGCCATCGGCGTCGGCGCGGGCAACACTCCCGCGGTCATCGACGAAACCGCCGATATCCCCCTTGCCGTCAACTCCGTCCTGCTGAGCAAAACCTTCGACAACGGGATGATCTGCGCTTCCGAGCAGTCCGTGATCGTCGCCGAGAAGGTATACGCCCAGGTTCGTGATGAATTCCTCCACCGCGGCGCGTACCTCGTCAATGACGAGCAACGTGAAGCCCTCGGGCGGACCATCGTCAGAGAAGGCAAGCTCAACGCGAAAATCGTAGGCCAGCCGGCAGCGAAGATTGCCGAGATGGCCGGGTTCACCGTGCCCGAAGACACCAAGGTGCTCATCGCCGAGGTGACCGACGTCGGCACCGATGAGCCATTCAGCTACGAGAAACTCTCCCCCGTCCTGGCGATGTATCGCGCCGACGGATACACCGCCGCGGTCGAGAAGGCGCGCGACCTGGTGACCTTCGGCGGGATGGGCCATACGTCCGTCCTCTACACCGACCCGGCCAACTCCGAGCGGATCGAAACCTTCGGCCGGAAGATGGAAACCGGGCGTGTGCTGATCAATCAGCCGTCAAGCCACGGGGCCATCGGAGACATTTACAACTTCCGCCTGGAGCCGAGCCTCACCCTCGGCTGCGGCAGCTGGGGAGGCAACAGCGTGAGCGAGAACGTCGGCGCACAGCACCTGCTGAACATCAAGACGGTTTCCGAGCGACGGGAGAACATGCTGTGGTTCCGCGTGCCGCCCAAGGTGTACTTCAAACGCGGCTGCCTGCCGATCGCTTTGGGCGACGTCGCCGACCGAAAGCGGGCGTTCATCGTCACCGACAAGCCGCTGTACGACCTGGGCATTGTCGACAAGGTCACCGACGTGCTGGACGAGCTGGGCATCGAGACCGACGTGTTCTATGAAGTCCAGCCGGACCCGGACCTGGCCACCGTCCGTAAAGGCGTGGCCCGCATGAACGCATTCGGCCCGGACCTGATCATCCCGGTCGGGGGCGGCAGCCCGATGGACGCTGCCAAGATCATGTGGCTGCTCTACGAACACCCGGAAGAGAAGTTCGAAGACCTGGCGATGCGGTTTATGGACATCCGCAAGCGCGTCTACCAGTTCCCGAAGCTGGGCGAAAAGGCCCAGTTGGTGGCGATCCCCACCACCAGCGGAACCGGCAGTGAGGTCACGCCCTTCGCGGTGGTCACCGATGAGAAAACCGGACGTAAATACCCCATCGCCGATTACGAGCTGACGCCCGACATGGCCATCTGCGATGCGGACCTGGTGATGACCATGCCCCGCACGCTGACCGCCCACAGCGGGATCGACGCGCTGACCCACGCGCTGGAAGCCGTCGCTGCGGTGACCGCCACCGACTACACCAACGGAATGGCCCTGGAAGCGATCCGCATCCTGATGAAATACCTCCCGGCTGCGTACGGGAAAGGGGCCGCCGACGCCCACGCCCGCGAGCGGGTGCACAACGCATCCACGATGGCGGGTATGGCGTTCGCCAACGGGTTCCTCGGGCTCTGCCACTCCATGGCCCACAAGCTCGGGGCGATGTTCCACCTGCCGCACGGGCTGGCCAACGCGCTGCTGATCAACGAGGTGATCCGCTTCAACGCCACCGACAACCCGCGCAAGCAGACGGCTTTCCCGCAGTACGAGTACCCCAACGCCAAGCAGCGATACGCACGGGTGGCAGACTACCTGCAGTTGGGCGGGGCGACCGCCGACGAGAAAGTCCGGCGGCTGACCGGGGCGATTGACGATCTGAAGCGGCGGATTGATATCCCCGCGAATATCGCCGAGGCGGGCGTGGATGAGGCGGAGTTCACCGCTGCCCTGGAGGAGCTCAGCGAGATGGCCTTCGACGATCAATGCACCGGCGCGAACCCGCGCTATCCGCTGATGAAGGAAATCGCCGAGCTATACCGCAAAGCCTACCGCGGAAACGTGCCCGCACCGGCAGCCCAGGCGACGGAAATGAGAGCGTAACCCGGGTGAAGCGGCGAGAAAGAGAAGGGCGGCGGGTCATCTGAAGAACCGGCCGCCCTTCTATGCGCCGGGTTTGGCGTTGACAAGCGGCCCGTTTCGGCTCTGCCGCGGGTTTCTACTTCCCGTCGGCCGGCGGAAGCTCCACACCGGTCACCTTCAGCACGATGACGCGTTTAGTGGTCTTCGTGCCGCCGGGCTGGGTGATCGTAACCTCCAGCGGGCCGCGGACGCTCTTGCCGATGAACGCGGGCTCCCCCGGCGCGACCATCCGCGAAGTCAGCAGCCGCTTGTTCTCTGCCGCCTCGACGCGAATCGGGCCGGCGACGCCCTGCTTCACGTGGAAGACCGCGCCGAGATCGCTCGGCAGCGGCTTGCGAAGTACGGCCTGCAGCTTACCATCGACGACGCACAGCAGGTCCTGCGCCCCGTCGTCGTTGACGTCGAGAACGGCCCCCGCCGTGACCTTCCCGCTGACCAGCGCGTCGGCACCTTTCAGTTTCGAAGAACCCAGATCCAGCGAACGGGCGCTGCCGAAGCTGCGGAACCCGCGGTTGAACATCATCCTCGGTGGCCCGCTGGTCGGCAGCAGGTACAAGTCCACCAGCCCATCGCTGTTGATGTCACACAGGCCCGAATTTTGCATCGAACCCTCGCCGTGGTATGCCAGCTCGCCGCTTTCCTCCAGCACGTGGGCAAACGCGCCCTTCCCATCGCCGGCAAGGAGCACCATGCCGTAGTCGGCCGTCCCGGTCAGCAGCAGATCGAGATTGCCGTCACCATCGAAGTCGCCGACGGAAACGCTGTTGAGCCCGATCTCGTAGATATCCGCCGCTTTGGCGGGCGCCGCGAACCGGCCGGTCCTGCTGCCCGCTGCCACCAGCAGTTGCTTGTCGGTGGCGATGATCAGATCGAGCAGGCCGTCATTGTTTGCGTCGGCCTGGCGAATGCACCGGACGCCGATAAGCTTCTTCTCCAGCAGGTCGGTCGCTGTCGTCTTGCCGTCGGCCGTCGCGATCAGCTTCGGGCCCTCCGATGTCACGGCGATGGCAGCCGGGCCTTCCCGCGTGGTCGCCGGCAGCAGGTCGATCACACCGCTCAGTCCCTTGATCAGCGGCGGGTCGCCTTTGACGGCGAGCCTGTACACGCTCACACCGTCCGTGCCGATCCATTCATCCTTCCCGTCGCGGTCGATGTCCACCCGGGCAGCAGCAACCGAGGCCGTGGGCAGTTTGCTGCACGTGGCCTTCCCGGAGCGGATCGTCACCAGCCAGTCGTTCCTGGCTCCCGGGAACAGCAACTCCGCGCCCCGTCCGGTTGTGTGCACCAACGGACTGCTGACCTTTTCATCCAGCGTGGTCAGTGTGCGGATCTCCGCCCAACTCACGCCGGAGGTGGTCGGGATGTGAGGCCGGCGAGCGGTCTGCACGTACTGCACCGCCTGCACCAGCGGCTTGTGTCCGCCGTCCCAGACAGCTTTGAGATCCAACCGGTCCGGGTGGAGCTTGTAGCCCTTGTCGGTCTTGTGGAGGCTGTACCAGTGCGCACCGATGTGCACCGCGGCGATCGCGTCGGTCTTGGCGTCGGCCTTGGCCTGGCCCAGGTCAGCGTGGACGATCACGACGGGAATCGTGTCGAAGTCCTCGAAGTAGTACGAGAAATCTTCATCGCCCAGCAGGTCCGAGACGTCGATCTTCTTCACGCCCACCGGCTTGCCCTTCAGGGTCCTGTCGACCTTGATCGCCAGCGTTTTGCTCTCGCTGTCGGGCGTGGCCGTGGCGACGATGATCGCGTCGGCCTTGTTCACCAGATCAACCGGAGTAAAGCTCGTGTTGATCAGCCCGGCCGCCGGGACGGCGAGCAACAGCAGCGCGATAAGAGACGCGAGGATCTTTCTCAGAAAGCCATTCATGGGGTATCTCCAGTGGGCGAGCGGCGGCATCAAAGGCGGATGGTGAAATCCCGCTCGTCCGGATTGCCGTAGTAGAACTCGCGGACCGTCGGGTGATCCCGATCGGTCGCGTTGCGCCAGCGGACCCACAGATCCGGACCGCCGGGCACTTCGATCATGTGGTGTTCGATGCGGTCTTCGAAGACCTCGATCAGTCGGACCTCGCCGGGGAAGCTCTGGGTGGCGCTGGTGGCGACATAGTGCAGCCCGCCCTCTTCCACGTGGGCGTTGAGATGCACGTGCCCCGCGTAGTGGGCAACCACCCCGCACTCGCGGAAGACACGCATCAGTTGCTCCCGCGGGGCAGGCTTGTGAGCGTACTTGCTGAAGTCGAAACTGACGGACTTGCCCTCGGGGTCTTCCGGGATCAACTCACCGCGAAGCGGGACGACCGGCTTGTGAGTGAACACCAGCTTCGGTAGCCCGTCCTGACTGCTGAGGCGCTGCCGCAGCAGCCGGACCGACCATGGCCGGCCGATTCGGTAGGGCCTGTCTTCCCGTTCATCGTCGGTCAGTTCGAGCCCGGTTGGGTCGTCGACATTCCCGCTGATCGCCAGCACATACACCCCGTCTTTGCGGAACTCCTGCACCCATCTATCATGGAAATGCTCCGCGAAGATCGTCCCGCGGACCGGTTCGCCGTGGGTATCATGATTGCAACAGGTGACCATGAGCGGAGCGGTCAGGCGGGAGAGGATCTCGCTCGCCTCTGCCGCCTGTCGGTGCATCTCGTCCGGCTCGGCGTATCCGTTGATGACGTCCCCGCCGTGGACAACCAGGTCAACCGGCCGGTCCAGCGAGTTGATGGTTTCGACCGCCCGCGCCAGCTGAGGGTGGCCGACCCTATGGTGACTATCGGTAATGTGAACGATGCGCACTGCGGAAGTCATCGGCATCTCGAACTGCTTGCGACGGCAACTAATAGACTTTGAAGACCGCCTTCAGGAGGTACACCAGCGGGACGACCACCAGCACATAGGTTACCAACCACGCAGGAAAAAACGCCCCGACCATCGTCACCGGCGAGAACCACGGGATGAACCCGAGCACGCGCGTCGGTTCCATGCGCAGCGCGGATTGCGGCAGGAGGAACCGCGCATCATGTTGGCGCACCGGCTCGGCGTAGACCGGTTGGCCCACCCGCAACGGATGTTCGAGCGTCTGCTCCCGGTAACGCATTTCCAGCCGGTAATCGGCATCGGCGCGACGGCCTCGAACGGTCCATCGGGCGATTCCGTGGGCGGGCTCGCCTTTCCCGGTCGCCACGCGAGAGATCCATCGCTCGGCTTCCAGGTCCTCCTGCGGGACCAGCGTCACCAGCGACCCCACCGACGACGGCGGGAGCGAAAGTTCCAGCGTGACGTTCTCGTTTTCGCGCGGCGGTTTGTACTCCAGCCGGTAGTAGCCCCACGTGCCGAGAAACGCGATGATCGGTATGCTCAGCAGCAGCGGCCGGCCTTCCGCCTTCAGTAGCTTGACCTGCACAAGATTGCGGGTCGCCTTGAAGCGACGGGCGGCGTCCTTGTCCTTGCGTCGGCGGGCGTCACGGGCCAGTCGCTTCAGCCGCTTCTTGTCGCGCGTGCACCGGCCGAGGTATTCCTGGTCGGTCGAGATCCATCGCAGCAATACCATCGCGACGGCAGACAGCACCGCCAGACCAACCGCCGCCAAGGCGCCCGGCAGCACAAGCAGCCAGCCCAGCACGACATCCGCTATGTTCAAAAACGTTTCCAGCACGTCAGACTCCCATCATCAGCCGGTAGAGACCGGCGAAGACTCGAGGATGTACACCTTCCCGTTGTTCCCGTCCACGCGGACCTCGCTGCCGTCGGGGATCAGGCGCGTTGCATTCGGCAGGGCCACCGCAGGGATTCCGAAGTCCCGGGCGACGATCGCACCGTGACTCAACGCCCCACCGCGTTCGACGATCAACCCCGCCGCCTGCATGAACAGCGGAGTCCAGCCGGGGTCGGTACTGCTGCAGACCAGCACGTACCCGCTGCCCAGATCGTCGGCGGAGGCAGGGTCGCTGACGATCCGCGCCGGCCCCGAACCCACGCCACCGGCAAGGCAGGTGGCGGACATTTCGTCGGAAGATTCCAGGTCGGGCACGTTTCCGAGATCGTCCAACTGCTCGGAGTCGATCACGTCCGGCAGGTACAGACGCTGGGCGGAGGCGTGGCGGATTCGCCGACCGGCTGCGACTTCCCGCACCGCCTGCTCGTCGTTCATCAGGTCGGCCAATTCGTCGAGTTGCAGGAAATAGAGATCGCCGCCCAGGCTGGAGCGGGACGCCATCTCTTCGGTCACGCAGCGGATCAGCTCGTAGCCCATCATCAGGTAATACTTGCCGGTCTCGCGGTACGGCAACAGGAGACGCGCCCGCTGCAGCAGGTCGCGGACCTGTGGTTCGAAACTGCTGCCGCCCCACTCAGCCAGCAGGTCGGGCAACTGCTTTTCCGCCTTCTCCCGCTTCCGGTGGTTGGATTCGTGCACGTCCCGCGGATGCGGCGCGTCGGACTGCTTCAGATTGTGGATCAGCTTCTCCAGATAGCTCGGATCTTCCCGGTACCGCGGGTTGCTCAGTTCCATCTCGCCCAGGCACCGATGGCCGAACTTGTCCAGGAAGTCCTCCAGCGTCCCCTCGCCGCGTGCCACGTCGAAGAGCATCGCGTCCTGCTCGAACGTCATGTCGCCTTCCAGTGCCAGCGTAAGCGTGCCGGCCAGCGTCGGCCCCTTCTCCGGGCCGAGAATCTGCGTCAGCAGCGCCGTCAGTTCCGACAGCGCCATGCCGCCGAAAAAGCCCGGCAGGAGCGACTCCGGGGCAAACTCCTGCAGCACCCGCACGCGGCGGTGGTTGAGCTCCTCGACCAGTCCGGACCAGTCGAGCGAAGCCAGGTCCTGCCGCCGCTTCTCACGCACCCATTCCAGATAATCGGGAAGCACCCTGTTTTCGAAGCGGTCTTTAGCCTGCGGGCCCATCCGCCGGGTGATGCAATGGCTGCGGAACATGCCCCACAGGTTTCCGGGCAGGTTGATCAGGAAGCGGCTGTCGGCCCGGTCGGGGGCGAACCGCGAGGGTGCCTGGTCCAGAAGCGACCGGTCCTCCAGCAGTTCGTCCAGATCGTATTCCATCGGCATGCCCGCCCAGAACAGATCCGGCAGCCGGTCCGGGTCGGCATAGATCCGCCCGCAGATCAGCTCGAGGAATCCCTCCCGTCGGACCTCTTTACTGGGACGGTATCCGAGCAACTGGTACAGCCGCCCGAACCCACCCTCGCCCGACATGAACTCGCGCACAATGTCCCAGGTCAGCGGCGTGGGAGTTGGGAGTGTCTCGCCCAGGTTGTGAGCAACCCATACCTTTCGGGAGCCGTCGGCCTGGACACGTAGTCTCTGGATCTCTTCTGTTCTGCCGACGTCCACGTCCGCGGCGATGTCCAGGCCGCGGATCGCCCGGGATTGCAGCAGCGCGAACTGTCCATCCACCAGGCCCCACTCCACGTCCACCGGATGCGCGAAGTAGTCTTCGACCCGCAACGACAGATCCACCAGCTCGGCCAGCTCTTCGGCATTGAGACTGGGCTCGGACGGATCGCGCCGAGGCCGGTCGCTACCGAGCGCCGCGAAGACCTGAGTCTTGTCGCCGACCTCGACGGTGAAGCTTTCCGGTTGGTCCCGCGGGACCGTATAGACATCCGGCGTGACATCTCCGGAGACCACGGCCTCGCCGAGACCATAGCTGGATTCGATGATCATGCGGTTGCGGTCCAGCCCTGCCGGGTCCTGCGTGAAGACGATGCCCGAAACCTCCGACGGCCACATCATCTGGATGTTGACGGCAGTGCCGTTGAGCCCGCGGATCCCGTTGCGTCGGCGATAGTCGACGGCCCGATCGTTGTTCCAGGAATCGAACACCGCGTCGATGCACTGCGTGAGAATGTCTCGTGGGTGGGTGGGTACCTCCCTGCCGAGCACCGGTTTGCACGCGGCCAGAAGGTCGTCGGAGACCTCCCGCGAAGCCGGCCTGTCTTCCAGAACGCTGTCGAATTGCGCCATGTCGGCATCGGTGATGGTGTGTACGAACTGCAGCACGAACTGAATCCAGAGCGACCAGAACCGCTCATCATCGCCGAGATCTTCAGCCAGACCCGGATGCAGCCCGCAGTTCAGCAGCGTGTCCATCATTCCGGGCATGGACCGAGCGGCACCGGAGCGCACGGACACCAGCAGCGGCTGAGCGCCGCGTCCGAATATGCGCCCACTGGTTTGCTCCAGTCGGGACAGATGTTCGTCCAGCTGTTGCTCGAGTCCATCGGGCCAGCGATTGCCTGCTGCCAGATAGTCGGCGCAGCATTCGGTGGTGATCGTAAAGCCCGGAGGTACCTTGAGCCCTGCCAGCGTCATTTCCTTGAGGCTCGCACCCTTCCCGCCCAGTAGCGCTTTGGAGTCGGCGTCTTTCGGTAGCGGCTCGTCGAACGAATAAAGCATCCTGTCCATCAGTTGCTTCCTCCCAGCACGCACAGCCCCATCCCCGTAAAGCCAAGATACACGCGCCCCCCTGCCGACAGCATCGGCGTCGTCGGGCGGCCGAGCCAGGAGTTGCCGCCCTCGCAGAAGGTCGGGGCCGCCGCTTCGGCCAGCGGCAAGGACGGATCGGCGGGGAGCATGCGGATCTCGGTCTGCGCGTCGAGATACAGCAGCGTCGAGCCGACGATCAACGGCGCCCGCGGCGAGGCTTCGGGGCCCACCGCGACTTTCTTCGTCTGCAGATCCAGGCGGACCAGCTTCGCGTCGGAAGAGACGTACCAGAGCGTATCGCCAGCCAGAGTTACCTTGCCTGCCGCGGGCGGCCCGAGCGTTCTGGCTGTCCCGCTTGGGTCGGCTGGATCGATGGGGAGAATCCCGCGGTCGGTGGCAGCGAGAATATGCCCCCGGTGCGCGACCACGTCCAGCAGCTTTCGGGCCTTCAGTTTCGTCCGCAGGAGGATCTTCCCGGTGGGTGCGTCGAGGATGACGATTTCCGGGACAGGGCCTTCAACGGGCACAACCAGCAGATTGTCCTGCCGGACCATCGCTCCGCCGATGGGTCCGGTCTCCGCCGTCCAGCGCAATTCGCCCTCCAAAGAGAAACGGCTCAGCGTCCCGGCCTGGTCGACCTGAGCGTACAGACAGCGGTCCGTCAGGTAGAGCGCTCCGCCGGTATCCGGTGCGACCGGCCGACGCCAGAGAACATCTCCGTTGGCGTCGAGGCACCGCAATGTTCTCCCGTCCTGCCCCTTCTTGCCGTCGACAAAGAAGGCCTTCCGGAGCTTTCCTTCGGCAGAGCCTATCGCCACCGGGGCGGTGTAGACGCCGAGTTCGGCAGGGAAACTCCACACCCGATCCACCCCCGCGTCACCCGGACGGACGCACGCCAGACCGTTCTCGCTCCCCGCGTCGCTGAGCGGCACGAGGATCGACCGGCCTACCATTGCCGGGGACGCCTTGACCGTCGCGGTCGCGCTGTCGGCAGCGGGGGCTGTCGGGAACTGCCCGAGGAAACTCGCCACTTCCGGGAGCGGCACGCCGTTGAGCGACCCCTGCAGCGAACCTCCCCGAGCGGACGACCAGACCGGCACGGCCGGCTCGCCCGCTTCGCCCACGCAAAGCAGACCGTCGAACTGTGTGCCGACGTAAATGCGGTTCCGGGCAATGGCGGGCGAAGAGATGTACCCGAACTGCTGTCCGGTCGGCACGTTGCCGATGATGCGCTCCCAGACGCTCCGTCCTGTCCGCGTGTCGAACGCCTGCAGCACGCCCGAGGTGCTTACAAAGTAGACCGTCCGCTCTCCCACGGCCGGGGAGGTCAGAATCTCGGCACCCGTCGGATGCTTGCGGATCAGCTTGCCGTCCGTGCTGAGGCAGAACAATTCCCCGTTGCGACAGCCGACGTAGACCTTCCCGTCGGCGACCGCGGGTGAACCGAGGACCGTGTCCGGCAGGTCGTAGGACCAGTCGATCTTGAATGTTTCCAGATCCACGCACACCAGTTGCCCCGCCGTGGGCAGACCCAACTGCTCTGCCCGCATGGCGAAGTCACCGTTCCCGCAGCCGACGTACAGTTTCCCGTCGACGATCGCCGGCGGGCTGAAAACCGGGTATGGCATGGGGAGGCGGTTGCGTTCCTCACCGGTATCGGCATCGAACTCTACCAGCGCCTTGCCATCATTGCCGAGCCCGGCGTAGACGCTGTCCCCAGCGGCGGCCAGAGAAGTCTCCGCGTCGCGGTAGTTGTCGCCGACCTGATGCCACAGCACCTTCGGATTGCCGTTACCGTCGCCTTCCAGCGCGAAGCAGTAGTAGCCTTCCTTGTCGCCGGCGCCGACATACACCTTCCCGTCGTGGATGAGCGGGGTCGATTCGACATGCGACTGCGTGCGGTAGCTCCAGAGGATCTGGCCCTCGCTCTCGGGAGCCAGAGAGATGCAGATCACGCGGGCGTCGGTTGTGGTGTGGAGGCCCTCGCCGACGACGAGATAATCGCCGCTGATGGTCGGTGAGGAGAACGTCGCGTCGTAACTGTCCGGAGCGACCTTCCATACCAGTTCGCCGGTGTCGGCGTCCAGGCATACGATCTCACCCTGCCCGCCGCCCATCTCGATCAGCGCGGTGGTGAAATAGACGCGATCGCCCACGACCGCCGGCGAGCTCAGGTACGCCTCGTTCCCGGAGGTGTAGCGCCAGTTGATCCCTCCGCTGGTGGGGTCTTCGCTGTCCGGTGCTCTGCCGGTCCGGCGGAAGTTGCCTCGGAACACGGGCCAGTCCGCCCCCGCCTCGGCCGGGCCGCTCATGCTCGAACGAGTGGTCGGGGAAGAAGGGAACACCACCCCCGCGCCCCACCAGAGACCGACAACCACCAGCGCCACCGCCGCCACCTGCAGTTTCAGGCGCCACAGCAGACGCAGCAGACTCTTGACCGCCGACGGGCGAAGCAGCGAAACAATCGTGGAAAAGACCGCGATCACGATGGCCGGCAGCATTGCCAGCAACACCTGCAACGGGCCGATCAACACCGGCACCACCGCCGGTGGCGTCCCGTGCGTGACAGAAATGTCAATAATCGAGTGTATCATCGGGCTAACACCTCAGCAGCCACCGACCAGAACCGCTCGTTCAACCTCGGCCAGCCTTTGCTGCGCGGCGGGCTCTTTTCGCCGGGAAACAACATCTCGTACCTTTCGTTCATCATTGATACAAACCGCTTGTGCACCTCTTGGGAAACAGGGTTGCCCAGCTGTGCCTTGGCTTTGGTCAGCCGCTTCTGGAGTCCGGGCAGTTGTTCAGTCGCCTGCTTTCCGGGACCGCGCCGGCCGTGCATCTTGATCATGGAGGTACACTTCTGGATGTTTTTCTCAAGATGCTCGATATGCTCCGGCAACTGCACGACCCGCCGGACCATCCGCCGCATGATCTCCGCTTCCTGCGTGCCTTGCCGTAGCATCTCGTACCGCAGGGTTGCCACCGGCCCGTCCGGGCCCGGGGCGGTAATCGCATACGTCGCGCTGCGGTACAGGCGGTTGGGCCGGTTCCACGAGTATCTTCCAAGCACCGTCCCGTGTTTGCCGCGATCGGGCAAGATCTTCGACGAAAGCGGCCACAGGTCCAGCCCCACCCGCGCCAGGCCAACGTGGTTGCGACTGCGCGACGCGGACAACGCGATCGTGGGCACCTTCCGGAAGACGCTCGGCGGGCTGTGGTCCCCGTGCTGGTCACGACCGGTCTGCATCACAACGAAAGGTCGCTCCGGGTTGCCCGGGCGGGGGACCGGCTCGCTGTCCCGGTCCGGGTCGGGATACTCGGCGTAGGTGACGACCATCCCGTTCCTGTCGGTCCACTGATCTTGCCCGCGAGAGGCCGCACGTCCACCATAACCGTGCGTGTGAATCGCCCAGGTCAGGTCCGGGGCGATCTTCAGGAAGAACTTGACGAAGTCTTCCACGGCTTGATTGTCCGACGCGGTGCCCAGACGCAGCGTATCGGCATCAACGCCTTTGCGATTCAGAACCGATTGCAGGCCGTCCAGCGTTGCCTTCCAAACCGACGGCATCGCCGGCGGACGGGGAAACTCCCTGCTGATGAGCTTCCCGTTCTCGATCACGCTCAGATGGATGGTCTTGCCTCGACTTTCTCGCTCCCGTGCGCCGCGATGCCGCCTGTGCCCGCGGGGAAAACGATTCTCGTAGCCGATGTAGGGATCGTACAGATACGCCACGACGATCCTCGGCTTGCCGCAATGCTTGATGTACAGGTCGAGGTACCGCTCGAAGGCAGTGAAATCCGGGACCCAATCATCGCCACGCTGCCGGAAATGCACCAGCCCGTGCTCGTCTCCGTGCACATTCTTGCCGATGATCGGCACGTAGAGCACGTTGTCGCCCAAGGCGCCCTGCAGGGCGAGGGATTGGTCGATGAGCTTGAAATGCTTGTCGGAGTAGGGGGACACGTCGTAGCGGAGCGAGAGAGTCGTCGGCGACTGGGTGGTGCTGACCCACATGCCCCACTGGCTCGGCTCTTCCAGCAGGAAGTCGACCACCGTCAGTTCGATCTCCGCCCGTTTGTCCCCCGCCTTGAGTGTGGCTTCATATCGACCCGGTTTGGCGTCGCTGGGGATATGAACCGTCAAGAGGATCGGCTGGAGGGCGGCCGAGGGATCGGGCTTGGGCGAAAGCGCGTCGAACAGGTCCCGCTTACCGTCAAGTGCCCCGGATCCGCCGGCGAGATCAGCTTTCCGGGTCGGATAGGTGATTTCCACCGCCGAAGCGGGAATCGTACCGGTTGGGCTTCGAAAGTTCGTGATCCGGGCAGGACTTCTGAGGGTACCATCGCAGATGACCATACCGGAGTAGACGCTGTTTCTGGCCCCGGCGATCCGCACCGGCTCCAGCGAGGAACCTTCCGGCGGAGACCACTTCAGGCCAACGGGCTCCATGGGACTGGCGTTGTAGAGCTTCTGGCCGTGCGCAATCGGCGCACATCCAATCATCAGCGCGATCAACAACAGCCATTTAATGGTCGACATTCATCATTCCTTGCTACCAGAACCCGAAATGAACGCTTCATTAACATTCCTTTAACACAATACGCTTGAGAGGGTGTCAGCAAATCTACCGGTTTGTTGCTGAAATGGATTCCATTCCCGAACAGACCCGCCCGTCCCCTCCTGCAACTGGGTCCCCGGTCTGCGGAAAATGGCTCCATGGACAGAAGAATGGCCGATAGAATCGATGCCGCCAAGGCCCGGATGGACCGGAATACCCAGCGACGATGGCCGACACGTGGGGCTACCGCGAAGGCGACGACAACTGGAAGTCGGTCGACGAGCTCATGGAGAACCTGCGCGATGTGAACGACAAGGGCGGGAACTACCTGCTGAACGTCGGCCCTGATGGCCTCGGCCGAATTCCCGAACCGTCCGTCGAGCGTCTGCTGGAGATGGGCCGCCCGTTGCGAACAGACTGAAGGCACAATGGCGATCGCCCCGGGCAGGTAGCGACAGAACCTGACGTGAGGCACAGGAACTGTCGCTGACCTGCCGGGGGCGTCAGCCTCGAACCAAAGCGCATTACTTCTTCAGGTAGTTGAGCCCGCGGTCCTTCGGCCAGCTTTCCGGCACCGGATGCTGCTTGGTCGGATCCGGCAGGAGGAACCGGCCTTTGTGGTATTCGCGAACCGCCTTGGCCATCTCGCCGTCGAAGTGCCAGAACGCCTCCGTTTTGTCGCCGGTGTACTTGTCGTACGGGGCGGGGTTATGTTCGGGGTGATCCAGGTCGGCATCGGTCAGCCAGCCGTCCTCAGCTTTGATGGTCCGACACTTCGCCGGCTTGCTCCCGTCGCGTTTCTCCTTGGGCGCGCGATACTCAGCCGCTTTGCGAACGAACAGCGCCGCCAGGTCCACGTCCCATGCCCCGTGGTCGCGTCCGGGGACCACCACCAGGCTCATCAGGTGTTGCGGATCGTGCCGACGGCGACGCAGCAGTTGCTCGCGGATCATTACCCACTGCGTCTGCCGGCCGTATTCCGGGCGAATGCCGCCTTCCGGCCCGCACCATTCAAACTCGCCGTTCATCGCGATGAACGGTACGCCTGACAGTGACTGGTCCGGATTGACGATATTGTGGTGCATGTTCCCACCGGCAACGTGCACGATTCCGATCGTCCGCTCGGGCGCGGCGTAGCCGACGTTCCTCGCAGCCAGCACGCTGGCCGACAGACCCGCCGGAATGACCGCGGCCCCCTTCAGTTCGGAGTGGCCTGACTTGGCGGCCATCTCTTCAAAGATCGCGTCCATCCGCTTGACGGTTTCCTCGCCTTTGAAGGAATAGTTGGGCATCACCATGGTCGCCAGGCCGGCCTGGGCAGCTGCCCGGCGGACGGTCCTGCTGGTGGCCATGCCTTTGATCATCGGGTGGGCGACGATCACCCCGCGGATGTTGTCGCAATTCGGCGGAATCCACAGCGTCACGCGCTCCGGTTTGCGGGGCTTGCCCTTCTTCGGAGGCATCTCGACGGTGATGGTAATGTTCCGCTCGCCGTCGAACAGCGACTTGCGGACCGATGCGATCTGCTTGTTCAACTCGTCGCGTTTCCGCTCAAGCTCGGTCTTGCGGTTGAGGCGCGTTTCGGCTCGCTTGCCGTCCGGTTCGATCTTCCCGCGGGCCTGCCCAAGGGCCTTCCTGGCGTCCCTGACGGTGCGCTCCACAGCCTGGTATTCCTTGCTCTTCTTGCGTGCACTGCCGTAGGCCTTGTAGGCGGAGTCGGCCTGTCGGTACAGCGGGAGGACCTCCCTGCGTTCCCAGACGGCCCGGCGGACATCGTAAAGCTGCCTGCCCCAGTGGCGGTGTTCGCGACGGAGACGGGCCAGTTCGCTCACTTCCTTGTCGTCGAGGTTGTCGATGCGAGATTCCAACTCCGCCAGGCGCTGGTCCATCTGCTGGTACCGTTGAACGGCCTGTTTGCCGGTCGGGGCGGCGACAATCAATTCAGTAGCCTTCTCGTCCCGGGCGGCTTGGGCGGTGCGGAGTTTCTCCCGAAGTTCATCCAGCCCGGCTGCGGCACGCGCCTTCTCCAGCGATTGCTCCGCCTCGTCCAGCGCGTTGCGCGCGGCAGCGAGCTGCTCACTATCCGCCGACGGCACGGCCTCTCGCAGGATCTGCAGTTCGTCCTCAACCTGCCGCAGGTCGGCCTCTACCTCCCGCTGCTGCTGCTCGAGCCGGTCCAGCTGCTCCCACGAGGCCTCATCGGCCCCCGCGGCGGCGGTCAGCAACAACACAAACATAAACGGTATGCACAATCTTCGCATGGGTGTTCCCTCTTGATCTATTTGGTATCTTCGATGACGATCCTGCCGTCGTGATAGCTGATGCGCCTACCACCGACGGTGACGACCGTGTCTTTCCCGTTGCCGGTGGTTGTCACAGCCGGAGCCTTGCCCCGCTGCACCGTGACGACCACGAAATAAAGCGTCTCTTCGCTGTCGGTCTCCGCGGCGATGAAATCGTACGAACGTTCGATGCTCTTGCCCTTCAGGCTCCCGCCGCGGTAGATGAAGTACATCTTCTTGTCTTCCATGAACTGCGGCTGAATCTTCGCCGGCGAGACGAACGTCCCCTTCAGGTTCGCGTCCGGATAGCTGAGCGTAAAGGCATTCTTCTTCGCCTCGGCCTTGATCTCCTCCGCATCCGGCAGGTGCCACAACCACTGCTTCCGCTCCCCGCCGCGGACGTGGTCGACCATCACCATCAGACACGGCGCGCCGCTCTTGCCGCTGTAGTCGAACGCAAACGCCCGGTCGCCGTCCACATGGGAGGAGTAGTCCACCTCGCGTCGCTCGGCGTACCCGTTGTAGAGCTTCGGCAGCTTGCGCCGCAGCTTGGACCGGTCCTTCTGGCGGAAGTAATCCGTCGCCGCCTCCGGGGTCTTCACCGGATTGTCGATCTTCATCTCCTCGCTGGGCCCGCCGGAGTTGACCAGGTCTTCCAGGCTGTCGGTCATCTGATCAAAGTCGCTCTTCTGTTCGGGCGGTTTGACGGCAAGGTACACGTCGGTCATGTCGATGCTGAGCGAGCCGGAGCCGTCGGCCCTGGCCGTGTGGTGGTCGATCTTCCCACAGGTGGATTTGTAGATCACGTCGTCCGGCATGTGAACGATCGACTCTTCCGGACGGTACCCGCTACGTTCGATCGGTGCCGCCGTCCAGCGATGTCCGAGCCCCCAGAGACGGAACGCGCCTGCATTGGGATGGCTCCACGCGCGGATCGGGATGCTCTTGCTGAACACCTGGGCGATGAACTCGTCCTTCCCTTGCCACCCGCTGCGGAAAACATAAAACCCCAGCGTATCGGCTGCCCACGTCAGTGGCATGCCCTTGCTTGGATGCACCGGCTTGATGTCCAGTGGATAGTTGACGAAGGCGGCTGCGAGCGTCTGCCCGTTGACCGATTGCAGCATCGTTTCGGCGGTTGCGGCGTCCGGGCTCCCGGCGGTGTTCCGCTCGGCGCCCATGAGCCTGTCCCAGCTCCACAGCAGGTGCGGCTTGTATTCCTTCGGAACCATCGGGAAGTTCAGCGCCAGCCACCGCGTGTCGAAGTGCCCTTTGACGTTCAGGTCCATGATGACCGGGCGATCGTCTTTGATGTACGCCTGCATCATCTGTCGCGGGAGCACGTGGGTCGCATCGGGGTACGGCGACACGTCGCGTCCCATGGCCTTGCGGAAACACGTCGCGTACAGCAGCGGGTAATGGGCGGCGATATTCCCGTAGTGGGTGACCTCGGCCTGGAACCCACCGTCGCCGATCCCGAACCGCAGGTGCTGGTACATCTGCTCGCGCCCCTTGTGGAACATTCGCAGGCACTGCAGGTCCTCACCATCGCGGGCCTTCCACTCTGCCGTCTCGGTCTTCCAGAACGCCAGAGCCTGATCATATCGTGCGCGGATCTCGGCGTTGATTTCCTCCACCGTCTGTTTCCTGACTTTCTTGTCCGGCAGATAGGCGAACCGGGCGGCGAGCATCTCCCGCCCCCAAGGTTCGGTCTGGCCGATGTCCACGCGGATCAGGACCGTGTAGAGCCCCTTGTCCAGTTGCATTACATCCCCCTCGCGGATCTCAAACCCATTGAGCCACGTGCGGGATTCCTTGTGGTCCTGTCCGATGCGGAACTGGTACCAGCCGGGCGTGTCGTTCTTGATGACGGTGTAGTAATAGCTGGTGCTGTGATACACGCGTCCGATGGCGTTGGAGACGTCCAGCACCTTGCGGTCGCCCCAGACGTAGTAGCCTTTGTCCTTCTCCTTCGAGACGGGTTCAAAGCGGACGGTCTGGTTGCCGTCGCTCAGATCGTCGCCGACGGTCGGACGTGCCTTCTCCGGTCCGCCCATGGACTTGAGGGGCTCGGCGTTCTCGGCCGGCTTGAGCGGGCCTGCGTAGATCCAGTCCGCCGGCAGTTCGTCGCTGGTAAGCGGAACGACCGGCACGCTCTGGGGCGGGCTGTAGTTTTCCACCGGCGGAACCTTGCAGTCCTTGAATCGCACGCAAAGCGGTTTGACCGGCTCATCCGGGGCCGGGCCCTTGCTCTTGTGCAGCAGCAGCGTCGCGATGGCGGCAGAGCCGAACCCGGGGCCGTAGTAATTGCTCACATGGTTGTAGTTGGCATGGGCGATGGTCAGATCATACTGCCGCTTGGGCATGCGGGCCTTGATCTGCTGCAGCAGATCGTCGCGATACTCCTCCGGCCAGGCGTCGTAGCAGAGGTCTGCCGTCAGCACGACGCTGACGATCTGGTGCCCGACGTTCCCGCTCAGCGCAGCGTTGCCGTCGATATCGGAATAGCCCTGCACGATCCGCAGCGCCTCCAGGGCGTACCGCTCCAAGCCGGTCGCCTGGTACAGCGTGCCCAGCAGCACAGGGTCCTTGGAGTTTTTTGCTTTTTCGATGAACGCCTTGCCCAAGGGGGTCTTGGCCTTTTCACGCAATGCGGGCACATCGCCCTTCCGCAGCAGGAGGCGGGGGTATTCGCCGGAAGCAATAGGCTCTCGCTTCACAGCATCGGCCGGCTGGTCCGGCAGGAGGAAGGCGGCGATCGTTCCGGTTTCCGTCCGGCTGCCCCGGGTTTCCTTGAACGTCCCGGTGTAGCTGCCGTCCTTGGCACGTTTGAATTGCATCTCATAGAACACATATCCGTTGGAGCGTACGCCCCCGTCGTCCCGCAACTGCATGGACACCGAAAACCCCGCCGGAGTGCCTTTGGAGGCAGTAACGTAGCCGAAATCCACATGCTTGAACGAAGGCCTGGCCCGGGTGACCGGTTCCCACTTGCCGTCCTGGGCCGTCAGTCGCATCGTCCAGTAGTTGCCGATCCGCACGCGAAGCTCGGCGTCGGTGAAAGGGGCATCCTCGGCAGCGAAACCGGCAGCGACCGGGGCCAGCACACCCGCGACGAAAGCGACGCACACCCAGATCAATCCGCTATGACATTTTCCGTGGGAAACCATAGACACGCGTCCTTGTTCAATAGTCAGGTCCGTACAGTCATTAGTTAAACAAGACGGCCACTGAAAGTTCCCCGCCTTTCGGGAGGATATTGCTGATGCCCATTTATCGAACATTGCTGATCCCGTGCCTTTGCCTGCTGATCGCCACAACTGTACACGCCGCCGGGGCGTCGGAAAACCTCGCGAAAGTGGATACGGCGACCTTCCTCGGCAGCGAGGGCACCGAATGGTTCACCGCCGGGGCGTTCCCCGGCGACGACTCGATCCTCATCACCGGCGTGACGCTCAACGGGGACCTGACGTTGCGAGGCACCAGGGCTCGCGTGCTGGGATCCGACGCGCCCGCCGTGCCGGCACCGAAGGAATACAGGATATTGGGCGGAAAGGACACCGGCAAGATCGCCCTGCCCGACACCGGTAAGCTGCCGACTTCGCTCGACGAGGGCGGAAGCGACATCGAGTTTACACTCGATGAACCGCCCACAAAGGAAGAGGTCCGAAAACTCGAGAAGGAACGCCTCGCCCGCCTGCGGAGCGTGTCGCGGGAGTTCCAGTTCACCTTTCCGGAAACCATCGATCAGAAGACGGCGTACATCCGCCTGATCGGCAACGAGAAATCAGCCACCGGGTTCATCGCCCGGTTCGACGGTTCGCTGAAGAAGGTGCGGGCGCTGTTCCGCCTGCCGCGGGGTGCGGGCAGCATCCACAGCGTCGCTATCGGCGAAAAAGGCAACATTTACATCGCCGGGGGCGCGACCAAACGCATCGAAAAGCTCAGCAAGGACCGGCGGACCGAGTCGATCAAGGAGATCCCCGCCCCGGGCACCAACGCCCACCCGTTCAATCATGTCTACATCGCCAAACTCTCGCCGGATCTGTCCAAGGTGCTGTGGGTGCGGGATCTCAAGGCCTGGAGTTGGCTGCCGAAACTGACCGTCCTGAAGGACGGGAACATCGTCATGATCGGCCCGGGCTACCTGAAGTACGATCCGGACGGGAAGCTGCTGCAAGCCACACCCATGCCCAAGACCCGCATCTCCAGCGGTTCGGCGGTAAATCCCGTCACCGGCCATTACACCCGCGTGGGCGACTGGATGAGCCCGACCGGTCGCGAACCCTGGCGCTGTCCGCGCCTGACGATTTACCGCCCGGACGGAAGCACGTACAAGTACCTGTTGGGTTGGCGAGGCCCATTCTTCTGCCCGAACCACTTCCACCTGGTGGCAGACTCCGCCGTCCGCCGCAGCGCGTACGACAGCGAGGGCAACCTGTATTACTCCACGTGGAGTCACGGCGGGAACAACTGCATGGGCAGGCGTCCTTTCGATCCGGAAACGCTGATCCCCAACGCCATGGGCTACACCGGCGGGAGCACCTACGCCTTTGTGGTGAAGCTCGGCCCGGACCACAACGTCAAGACCTCGACCCTCTGGACCAGCGCCGGGTCGGTCCGCACGCTGGACGTCGCCTGCGATAAGTCGGTCGTCTGGGTCGGCAAGGGCAACATGACGCCGAACCTGCCCAACACGTTCAACAAGAGCGGAGGGATGCTGCTTATCGTGACCGAGCCGAACCTCGCAAGCTACCGGTTTGCCTCGGCCATGCCCGCGGTCGGCACGCGGGTTGCCGTCGGTGGATGCGGTGAACGCGTCAACGAGTGGGCTTTCGCCAGCGGAACGGTCAACGGCAAGCCGATGCTGCTGTGTCTGTCCGGGGCCCTCGCCGAGGAGAAGACCACCGGCGGAACCGTCAAACCTCCCCTGAAGAACCCGGTGCAGGACAAATACGCCGGCGGGCTCATGGACGGCTATGCGGTGCTGATGGACCTGACGCCGAAAACGCAGCTGAAATACGACCCGCCCGAGCGCGAACACAAGCCCCGCCCATTCAAGCCCTACGAAGGCCCGCGACGCCTCTGGCCGAAAGCGGGACAGGTCTGGAAAATCGGCACCGAAGACTGTACCACGGTCAAGGTGACATTCCGGGATGAGAACAACGAAATGTGGCCGAGCTTTTTCCACGGACGCGGCGTCGCCGGTGGGACGTTCACCTACGGGAAGAAAAGCGCCACGGCGGACTTCACGCTGGACTGCCCGAAGATCCTGCAGACCGAAGGCCTGCAGCACCAGCGGGTGCTGGGCGAACTGGTGACCGCCGCCCAGAAGGGCCAGGCGGATATGCCGAAGCTGAAGGTCCACGTAACCGACATGAGCCCATGGGAAGAGACCGGCAGGAAGTACGGCAGGAAGGACTTCCCCGTGGGCGAATGCACGATCGGGGGGATGCTGGAACTGAACGGAAAGAAGATCCCGTTCAAGGATGCCCCCTGCAGCTCAAGTTTCTCCTACCCGTACAAGAAAGAACATCTGAAATACCCCGCGCCCAATTACGCCCTGCCCAGCGCCCGCTTCAGCGTACCGGGCAAGGCGCTCGGCCTGACCGGCAAGCTGGCCGACCAGCAGATCCAGGTAAGCGTCGCGTGGGAAGCGGTCTCCGAGGTGGAGCCGGAAGACCTGCGGGAGGACGTGGAACTGCCCGAGGGCATGGGCTCGGAGAAGAAGATACCCGACCTGGAAAAAGCCCTCGAGGATCTCTAATGCAGAAATACACAGAACCGGCCCGGGATCTTCCCGTGCGGGAATATGACGTCGTGGTGGCAGGCGGCGGTACTGCCGGAGTGATCGCCGCCCTGGCAGCGGCGCGTCGCGGAGCCCGGACGGCACTGGTCGAGAGCAAGGGCTACCTCGGTGGAGTTGCCGTCGAGGGCGGAACCGCACTGCACAGCTTCTACAATCTGTGGAAAGCCTTCCCGGAGGTGGAGAAGAAACAGGTCGTCCGGGGCCTGCCCCAGGAACTCATCGACCGCCTTGCCGAGGTCGGGGGAACCAGCGGCCACGCGGAAATGACCCGCGGGTTCGACTACGACAGCGTCTGCACCGCCATCGACGTCGAACTCTACAAGCTCATCGCCGCGGAAATGCTCAACGAAGCCGGCGCGGACATGCTGCTGAACACCATGGTCGTGGACGCTCACACCGACGACGGCGGGGTCACAGCGGCGATCGTCCAAAGCCGTTCCGGGCGGGAGGCGCTGATTGCCCGATGTTTCATTGACTCCACCGGGTATGGCGACCTCGCTGCCGCTGCCGGGGCAGATTACGATGAACCCAACGACCACCCCGTCGCCAACAGCATCGGTGTCGGTGGGGTCGATATCGAGAAGTACGCCGAATGGCTGGACTCTCACGACGCCCTGACGCAGCACAGCCAGGGCCTTCGCGACGGCGTGGACGGCAAAATCGTGCGCCTCGACGGACGCAAGGACCGCCTGCCGCAGGAATTTGCCGAGCAGGCGAAACAGATCGGTATGGCACTGGTGATCACCAGCGTCCGCGACGACTACTTCATGTTCCTCAAGCTCAACCTCAAGTTGCCCGTCAGCCCGACCGATCGCGATGCGGTCAGCCGCGGCGAACTCGAATTGCGTCGGCGGCAACATCAGGCGGTCCGGCTGCTGCGGGAGTATGTTCCCGGCTGTGAGAAAGCCTTCATCGCCCGCTCCAGCCCGTCGCTGTGCATCCGTCGGGGGCGCCGGATCGTCTGCGATTACGACATCTCGCTGGAGGACATCCTCAGCGGCAGGCACTTTGACGACGACGTGATGCACTATGGGTTCCACGACAGCGCCCCGCGACTTCAGATCCGCGACGGCGGGACCTACGGCCTGCCGTACCGCGCCCTTCGCCCTGCCGGTATCGACAACCTGCTGGTGGCGGGCATGCTGATCACCTCCGACTGGGAAGCGCACATGTCCACGCGGAACACCGTCTGCTGCATGGGACAGGGACAGGCCGTCGGCACTGCCGCGGCGCTGTGCGCCGCCGAGAACCTGACCATCCGACAATTGCCCGTCGATCGCCTCCAGGCCACCCTCCGCGCCGACGGGGTGTACCTGGGCGACTGATCTGTGCGAACCGAACGGTTGATTTGTCGAACGCTTGATGACGGAGCAGCAGGAAATGGTCCGGCGTGCGGAGATCGCCTGTCGCTGAACAGTTCAGCCGCGACGATCACATGCCGAACAGGTCTTCCTTCGCGTCGAGGTAGTAGAGGTAGTCGTCCGGCTTGACGTTCGGCGGGCAGCGGTGGTCGCAGAACGGAATGAACCCGCCCCGCTCGACGTACGGCACGAGGCTTTTGAGGTAGTCCAGAGTCTCTTCCCTGCCCCGGCCCAGCACCATCTTGTCCACGCCGCCCATGATCCGCAGTTGCTTGCCATACTCATCCAGCACCGGCCCGGGATGCCCGCAGCCGTTGACTTCCCACGGAAACATCGTATTGATTCCGCCCTCAAGGAAGGCTGGGAGCATCGCACGGATATCCCCGTCGGAATCGGTATAGCGGATGTCGATCCCCGCCGCCTGCAGCTTCGCGCTGATCCGTTTGTACCGCGGGACGACCACGTTGCGGAAAAAGTCCATGCTCACCAGCGGGCCGGAATTGCAGGAGATGTCCTCCCAACCGGACGCAAAGTCGAAATCGATCTCGCCCAGCACCTGATCCAGAAAATCCTCCACCAGCAGGCAGCAGGTCTCCACCATGTCCTCGACCATGTCCGGATAGTCAAACACGGCATAACTGAGGCCCTCCAGCGTCAGCAGGTCGCGGATCTTGCCGATCATGGAACCGCAGTCCACACCCACCGGCCAGGTCCGCTCCGGCGGGTGCTGTTTTCTGATCGCTTCGACGTCCACCTTCCGGGCGGGGTCGTCGCGACGGAACCGCTCTTCCTTGATCCGCTTCCAGTCGTCGGGCGTCTTGATGGCAGAGTCGGTGAAGTGCGGGATCGTCGAATGGCCGTCCTTGGGCACCTCACCGGTCAGCCCTTCGGCGTTCCGCATGATCAGGCGGTCTTCGGTTTCGCCGAGGACCTCCGGCTCGAATGCCGGGTGCAGCCAGAGATTCCCGCCGACGCCGTGCATCGGGTCGAAATTGAAGAACCGGTTGGCCTCGGGTTCACTGGTGATCCCGTTTTCGGTGAAGATCGACCACTGTTCATAGTTCTCTCGCCAGTACCCGAACTCGCGATTGAAACAGCGATCGACCCGGCGGTAGTGCATCTGGGCGTTGAAACGCTCCCGATCGGTCATGGTCGACGCCCACTTCTCGCGGCACGGCTGGATGTCCATCTCGCCTACTCCAGAACTGCTCGGAAACTATCAGCTGCGATCCTCACCCACCTCCGCAAGGCGTTCCCGCAGCCCCTCGGTCGGTGAGACCGCCACGGAAAGTACGCCCTCCGGTGCGCTGGTGGTATAGATGACGTACTGCCCATCCTGACTGAAGTGCGGGTGCGGGTCCATGTGCCACTTCCGCCAGTTGTTCGGCGGCACGATGGGCTTGGGCAGGTCCGAGGCGATCGCCACATCCCGCTTGAGCTGCGAATCATAGAAGTAGACCTGGCAGGGATCCCACGAATACGGCCGGATGTCTGCGACGTGGTACCGCCCGCTGGACGGGTCGGTCTGACCGTGCCAGCTGGGCCGGTTCCAGAACAGTTCCCGCTCGCGGTCCGGACCGGTCCTGCAATGGTAGATCCCGTCCTTGTAGTCGCACCAGTAGAACGACCCGTCCGGGCCGAACCACTCGTGGCAACTCATGCAGTTGTGTCCGAACCAGAGATCGCCGAAGACCGGCTCGTATCGCGTGCCGATGGTGTTCATGAACCACAAACGCACGTGCATCTGGTTCTTCTCACCGGTGGTCGGGTCGATCCAGTGATTCTGGGCCACGGCGAAGAGCGTCGGGTCGACCGGGCTGGTGAAGCAGTGGATGTGGGCGTTGTGGAACCATTCCAGCTCGGTCAGTTCTCCGCTCTCGCAGTCGACCAGCGACAGCAGCCACCGGTTGCCGATGTGGCTGTCCAGCAGGAAGTACTTCCCGTCGGCGGTGACGCTCAGGTCGGTCACGAGTTTGTAGAGGTAGCGGTTCTTGCGAACCTCGTTGGGCATGCGGAACAGCTCGGTACAATTGCCCTCGGTGTCGAAACGGTAGATCCCGTCGTCGATGGGCACGCAGGCGGTGTCCCCGCCGGGGTCAATCCACGGATTGCCCGTGTACTGCGCCCCGGGGATCAGGCGAATCTGCGGGTCGTCCGGATCCAGACTGACCACGCCAAGCTGCCATCGGCTACCCGGAGGGTACAGCGCGCCGAACCACAACCATTTCGAGTCGCCCTTCATACTGGGTGTCTCGAAGTAAAGCGCTTTCATCACCGGGGCGATGCCTTCGGACAGTACGTAACTGACGGACCCCGTTTCCGGGTCGGTCCAACGCGTGAAATGAGGGTGTGCATCCAATGGGTGAGACATCTGCTACTGCTTTCCTGTTCTCGCTGCCGTCGGGTTGCGGGCATTGTCTGCTACCAAGTGTACAGACTCGCCTCTGCGTGACCAGTGCGCATCCTCCAAATTTGGCTCTTGCGGGCTCGGGCTTTGCCTGATGCGAGCCGGCCGGTATGATGTGCATCGGGTTCCGGACGATCCGCCGGGATTTGCACCGGTCGGGATCCCATTCGCGCACACTTCAACTTGATGAGGCTACTATGGACAGACGCAGATTCCTCAAATCCGTGGCTCTTGGCGGGGCCGGGGCAGCCATTCTCGGACGGACCGGCGGGCTTTTTGCCCAGTCCGGTGGACAGCCGGTCCAGGCCAAAGAGGGCGAGATTCGCATCAGCGACGTCAAAACCCACAACACCGGGCGGCTGATCGTTGAGGTTACCACCGACGCGAACATCACCGGGTGGGGCGAGGTGAACGTAGTGCCTGCCGAGCTGAGCGAGCCGGTAGTCAAGGCATATCGAAAGCTTCTGACCGGCGTGAATCCGACGCGGATCGAGCACATCTGGCAGATGCTGTACCGCGCGCACCGCAACGTTCGCGGCGGGGCGATCCATGTCGCTGCCCTGGCGGGCGTGGATATCGCACTGTGGGATATTCTGGGCAAGATGGCCAAGGTGCCGGTCTACACGCTGCTGGGCGGTCCGTGCCGGCAGAAGATCCGCCACTACCCGAGCCCCAAGGCGTGGAAGCAGACCGGGCACACGCTGATGGACATGATCGAAACGCCCGCCCAGATCGACCGCTGGGCGGCGGACATTCTCAAGGCTCGCGAAAAAGTCGGCAAGGACGGTTATCTCATGGCCGACGGGCACGGGAAGTTCACCGCCCAGGCAGCCATCCAGCTCTGCAGGAAGATCGAGAAGGCCGACCTGATGTACTTTGAGGAGGTCGTCCCACCGGAGAACAACGAGGATCTGATCCGCGTCAAGCGCGCCACCACCGTCCCGCTGGCCGCGGGTGAGCGCATGAGCACGATCTGGCCGTTCCGTCCGCTCTTCGAGAACAAGTGCGTCGACGTGCTCAACCCGGACGTGGTCAGTATCGGCGGGATCAGTCAGCTCAAGAAGCTCGCGTCGATCGCGGAGATGTACGACATCCCCATCGCCCCGCACGGAACGCACTCTGCCATCGGCACCGCAGCCAGCCTGCACGTGGACGCATCGGTCAACAATTTCCTCATCCAGGAATGCTACGAGCATATTGCCAACAGCGCCGCCTACCTGAGCAAACTCACGTGGAGCAAGGGCGCCTTCCTGCCGCTTCCGGACGGGCCCGGCCTGGGCGTAACGGTCAACCGCGACGCGCTCCAGCAGGCCGTGGCGAAAAGAAGCGAGAAAGGCTCCAAGGGCATCGGGAAAGCATACTTCCTGAACGACGGCTCCGTGGCGGATAGATAATTGCCGCCGGCAGGTCGTTCGGGCGCCCGGGCCGGTGAATCGCCCTGCCAAAGCGGCGGGCATCTTCAAATGATCCGGTCCGTTCTAAGCGGAAGCGGGTTTCATTTCGTGGAAGACTCGCACGCAGTCGGATTCAAAGACACAGGAGAATGGAACATGTTGCGCAAACTCTCGTTGATCGCACTGGCGTCGGTCCTGGTTGCCCTGGCGGCTGGGGCGGATCGGGCTCTGGGGGAGGAGAAGATGCCCTGGCCCGTCAAGGTTGAGAATCACAAGCCGGTCAAGCCCGGGGAGCATCCGCGTCTGCTGTTCCGCAGAAGCGACCTGCAGGCACTCAGAGCCAAGGCAAAAACGCCGGAGGGACAGGCCATCATCAAACGGCTTCGCTATCTGCTGGACGGCAAGAACGGGGAGACGATGACGACGGTGTTCTCCCCGGCGGAGAAAGCCTATTCTAAGGGCAAGTACCGCCCGCTGGTCTACGACAAGCCCGGCGCGTACACGATGTCTCACGCGATGGGCTACGGGCTGTTGTACCAGTTGACCGGGGACAAGAAGTACGCCGAGTTCGGTCGCCAGTGTTTCGAGAAGGCGTTCGAGGGCGTCCGCGACCGCGACGACCGCTACAGTTGGAAGGATCCGGGCGGGCCGTTGCGGGCCGGGCCGACCGTGGGCTACTACGCCTTGGGCTACGACCTCTGCTACGACGGCTGGGATGAGCAGACGCAGAAGAAGATCACCAAGGCGTTCATGGACTACCGGGAGACGAATCGGAAGATCGACTTGGAGTACCTGGTCAAGGGCAAGCGTCACATGCCGAGCAGCAACCACTGGGGCATGCAGATCGGTGGTGGCGCGTTGGCGACATTGGCGTTGATGGGCGACCCGGGCACGGACGACAAGAAGATGAAGGAACTGCTGGAGATCAGCAAAAAGACCATGATCCGCAACGTCACCGACGGCTTCGGCGACGGCGGATGGTTCGCCGAAGGCGACGGGACCGGCGTGATGGCCAGCCACATCATCTACCTGCCCGCGGTTCAGGCGTGGAAGGTCGCCGGCGGGCTGGACTTCGTCACGCCGCGCCCGAACGTACCGTGGACCTACATGAAGTTCGTGCTGCTGAGCTACCCCAACGGCGAGAAAAAGCCGATCTTCCCAAACCGCGGCGCGTACCCGCACAACATCTGGGCCAACGACGGCGTGAGCGGTCCGGGCACGTTCTGTGCAGGATTGGGCATCGCCAGCGAAGCTCACAAGCAGGCGCTGCTGTGGCTGCATAATCGCGTGAAGGGCTACACCGGATTGATGGGTACCGCCTCTCCGTACCCGCATCACGCGGTGATGGCGCTGGTGAACCTGCCAACCGACGTGAAGGAAGCCAACCCGGCTGGGTGCATGCCCCGCTACGTGCACGACAGCAAGTTCGGGTTCTTCGCCTTCCGCAACCGCTTCAAGGACGACAACGACGTTCTGGTCTCCTGCCAGCCTCAGACCACCCGCGGATGGCACAAAGCCAACAAGGAAGCCGGCCAGCTCTGGGTCCGCCACGACGGCAAGCGGCACAAGTGGGCGAAGATGAGCGGGAAGGTCACCCACTTCGCCGGCGCCGCCGACGGGTCCGGAACCGTGTCGGTCAAAAGCAAGGGCGGCGAGACGACCTGCCTGGCGGTGGATTTCTCCGGCGCTGCCGGTGTCGACGGCATGCTGGTGATGACCGGACCCGGCGCGCCGAATAAGACCACAGTCCAGGCCGGCGATGTGACCTACAGCTTCCTGTTCATCGGCGAGGGCAAGGCCCCTGAACCGCAGGTCAGCGGCAACAAGGTCGTCATCGGTAAGCAAACCGTCTCCATGACCGACGGCAGAATCGTGCTGGAGAAGATGGCCGGCTCGTGGCCGGGGTGAGCGGTTCCTGAAAACTGAACCCGCCTTGGCGGGCGTCTCTTGAATAAGTGGGGACAGGCACCGGAGCGGCAGCGTCGCGCGGGTGCCTGTCCCCTTTCTCGCGCCTTGACAGCATGAGCGCAAAAAAAAGGGCGATGGCAAGGTGGAGGGAGACCTTGCACCGCCCGAAAGCTACAACCCTGTTTAGCAGGCGGAGGGAGGCCTGCGTCGCTATGGGCTGCAGCGGACTCTTGTATTGTTTATCTACGTCGAAAGTTATTCCAGTAAAACTTTAGGATTTTTCCGGATTACCTCAAGAACCTGCCCCGACAGAAGGTGAACACCCGTCGCGTTCCGGATAGTCCCTATATCTTAAGTTTCCATGAAAGCTGGCGTTAGTCAATAGCAAAGAAGCAGAAATTGCGGATCACCTGCCGGCAGCAGACCGGCCGCCATGGCGGAAGTCAGGGGCGCGCTATTGCTTAGGACAGCAAGGTAAATGCGAGAAAACGGGATATCCCGTCCCTGTCTGAGTTGCCTGCCGGACAGATCGGTTTGGATTCGGCACCCGCGCCCACTTATACTGGTCAACGCGACAGGAGAAAGCAATGGTCTGGGAATACATCATCGTCGGAGCAGTTATCGCAGCGGCCGTCGTTTTCGTCGCCTGGCGATACTGGCGGTCACTGTCCGGTAAAGGCGGTTGCTCGTGCGGTACAGGCCAATGCAACGCCACCACTCGCATGGCCGAGAAGCTCAACCGCCTGACCGACGAGCAGGAACATGAGCAGCAGGCAGACGCGGAAGACGATTCCAGCCGCCGCTCGGTATCTTCGCCTCGCGGTCAGTAGTCCCGACGGCAAAAGACCCACGCAGCCAGCGCGACCATCACTACCTCAAACGCGAGCGAACTGCCCACCAGTTCCCACCATGAGCCGCCGTACACTTTCAGGCTCGCCACTGCCATGCCCCACTGCCGCTCCTCCTCCGGTGTCGGATCGGAGTACACGCTGAACCCGGTGATGTCGCTGCGCATCTGCTGGTCGCTGACATAGCGTGTCAGCAGGTTGCTGGTCTCGCTGGTCTTCGGTAGCGGGCCTCGCAGGCGGTCGATCATGTCCGCGATCTCGCCGTAGCTTTTGCCCTCTTTCCGCATCGCCTCCCATCGCTGCCGGGCCAGGGCAAGGACCTTCCTCGTCTCCTCCAGCGAGGCCGCCGGACTCAGGCCGAGAATCGGCGGACGCCTGCGGACGGTGAATCGACGCTGCCCGGCTGCCGGTTCGGTAGCGGGGGTGGCCGGCGACGGCGGATCCTGCCGGTCTTCCCACCGGCGGATGTCGGCCTCGACCATACCGATCGCCTGCTCGTACCGGCGGGCGCGGTCGCGCATCACCACCTCTTGGCTCATCATGAAGGTCTGGGTGGAAACCGCCGCGAACAGGACAAACCAGAACACCAGCGTCAGCAGCAGACTGGCTACCGTGCTCCGCGTCCACACGCCCAGAAGCACCAGCACCGAGTACAGGTAGCTGAACATCAGCAACACGATCGGCACAGCCAGGAAGACTTTCCACGACCAGACCCCGCCGCGGAGCCCGAGCACCAGAAAACCCGCGATGCAGAACAGCCCCACCTGAACGAACACGAACATCAATCCGGCGACGTACTGCGTCAGGAACAGTCGCAGTCGGCTGATCGGCTTGGACAGAACCATCGATACCGATCCGCCCTTGATCAAACCGGGGAAGATGAATGCCGTGGAAATCAGCGCCAGAATCGCCGCGACCCACGTCAACCACACCTGAACCCCGTAGGCGTTGAACACGCCCAGATAGAACTCCTCCGGGGTCGTCCGCTCCGGCCAGGTCCACTTGAGAAAATGGATTCCTTCCTCGTCCACGCCGATCAGCGCAAACACCGCAACCACGAGCAGGCTGATTCCGAGCACAACGTAGAAAATGGCGTTGGCCCGCAGTCGACGGTACGCATCGTAGAGAATGGCGAATGTCTGGATCATACCGTTTCCCCCTGCTGTGCGGCGGCGGGGGCGGATGTTGTCGACCTCTCGCCGGGGCCCACCGCCTTCATGAACAGTTCCTCCAGGGTCGGCTTCCGCGGCTGGACCCTGTTGATCAGCAATCCGTGATCTCGCACGCGGTCCAGCAGCGGCTGGATCTGCTTGACGTCTTCGGTATCGAGTCGGAGCGTGCTGCCTTCCAGTTCCGCACGCAACCCGCCTGCGAGGGTTGCAGCTTGCACTTCCCCAGCGGTTGCTTTCTGAAGATCGATCGGCCCCATGCTCTTGCCCGCCTGTTTCCACCGGCAGTCCAGCGCCCGCGCGAGTTCTTCCGAAGGGCTCGCCTCGTGCCCATCGGGCAGGAGATCCACCTCATAGTAGAGGCTGGTGCCCCGCAGCTCGTCCAGCTGCCCGCGGGTGATGATCTTTCCGTCCACGAGGATAGCTACGTTGTCGCAGACCTGCTCGACCTCGCCCAGCAGGTGCGAGTTGATGAAGATCGTCTTGCCCCGCCCGCGAAGCTCATCCAGCAGGTCCTTGACCGCGTGCCTGCCGACCGGGTCGAGCCCGTCGGTCGGTTCATCGAGGATGACCAGGTCCGGGTCGTTGATCAGCGCCTGGGCCAGACCCACCCGCTGCTGCATGCCTTTGGAATAGGTCGACACCTTCCGGTCGGCAGCCCCGGCCATCTTCACCCGCCCCAGAAGCTCTTCTGTGCGTTTGCGGGCTTCCCCGAATGGCACCTTGGCCAGTGCCCCGTAGTAGTGCATGGCCTGCCTGCCCGTCAGGTACGGTGGGAACCGATGGTTTTCGGGCAGGTATCCGACCCTGGCCAGCGTGGGCTTGTGCCCGATCTTCCGCCCGAGCAGCGTGCCGCTGGCATGGGTTGGCCGGACGATGGTCATCAGGATCTTCACAAGAGTGCTTTTGCCCGCCCCGTTGGGTCCGAGCAGACCGAACACTTCCCCGCGCCCGACGCGGAGGTCAACCCCGTCCAGGGCGTGCACTTTCCTCTTGTACACCTTCTTGACGCCGCGAATGTCAACGGCAGACTCTTGGTTCATCTTCTTCCCCTGCTGGAAACCGGTCTCGGCGCCGAGTATAGATCGCGGATCAGGTTCTGGCAACACCGGACCGAGCCCGATCGCAAACAGCAGAAGTATGCACGTGGGGTGGGAAGAGAACTCAGGCTTCTTCTTCGTTCACCTGGTTCTGGGGCTCGCCCTTGGCGAAGCTCTCGATGTTCTCGACGGTGGTGTCGAGAATCCGCTGGACGGCCTGACGGGTGTTGAAGGCGCTGTGAGGCGTAACCACGACGTTCCGCAGACGCATGAGTACGTGACCGGCCAGCAGGTTCCGCAGGTCGTGCTCCTCGCGGTAGACGCTGCGGAGCAGTTCGGCCTCCTCGCGGATGACCGGTTCTTCCGGCAGCACGTCCAAGCCGGCGGCGGAGACATTGCCTTCGGAAATCGCGCGGACCAGCGCCTGGTTGTCCACCACGTTTCCGCGGGAGGTGTTGATCAGCACCGACCCGGGCTTCATCTTCTGGAACTGCTCGCGCGAGATGAGGTGACGGGTCATTTTATTGCCCGGGACGTGGATGGTGATCACGTCGGACTCGGCCAGCAGATCGTCCATTTCGCGATACTCGTATCCCAGTTCCTTCGCTGCCTCCTCATTGGGCTTCACGTCGAAGGCGAGGACGTTCATCCCGAAGCCCTTGGCGATCTTCACCGCGTGCAGGCCGATCGAACCGGTACCGATCACCCCCAGCGTCTGGTCCTGCAGGTCGAAACCCTGCAATCCCGCCATGCTGAAATCGCCCTTGCGGGTGCGGTCGATCGCTTCATACAGGTTGTGGCTGATCGTCAGCAGCAGTCCGAACACGTGCTCTGCGACGGTGTTGTCGCCGTATTCGGGGACATTGCAGACGGCGATATTGCGCTGGTTGCAGTGGTCCAGATCAATGTGATCGAATCCGGTGGACCGGGTGGCGATGAGCTTGAGATTGTCCAGTTGCTCCAGGACCTTTGCGTCCAGGGAGGAATAGATGAATGTGGAAATCACATCCGCGTCGGCATGCTCGGAGGCCTTTTTCCGGGTGAGCGGCTCGCTCAGCAGTTCCAGGTCGTGACCGTCCTGCAGGCCCGAAAAGCTCTCTTTTTCCCAATCTTCCAATTCAAAGACAACAATCTTCATTCGTTCGCTCCCGGTCTAATGGGTTGCGGCTTTGTCTAATAATGATACGCAGCCGCCTTGGCCACTCAACCGACCACCGCATCACACTCCCGGTCGGCGGTCGGGGATGTGCAGCCGCAACAGATTTACCGCGCGGCAGAAATCTCCGCTTGGCGCCTCCTCCAGAAGCATCACGGACTGATGCGGTGTGCTCAACCGAACCTGCACGCCCCGGCCGCAGTACTCGACCGCGATCTCGCATCCGCCCTGGAACCGGATCATCGCCCTTCGAGGACGGGGCTGATCGGCGGTTTCCAGATACTCCACCTTCACCGAATGGATGCCTCTACTGTTCATCGTGTTCACTTTGTACATCTCCTCTACGGGTACGAAGTTATTCCGGCCGGCCCGTCCAACTTCGACGGGCCGGACCGGTCGATACCCCCTCCTGCCCTCCTGTCCTCCCAGAATCCGCTGCAGTCACCCAATCGAATTTCCCCTCCGACCGTCGATCATTCTTTCATGTCATTCAGCGCCCGGGAGGCGCTGTCGTCCTGGCGGTGTCGTCTCTCCATACCGGAACTTCTGCCGGCGAAGTACTTTGTCGCGATGAACATGCCAAGCCGTCCGAGAACGACCAGCGCCACAATCCACACGATCCCGTGAATCACGGTCTTGACGATTTCCACGTTCAGTTCCATGTCCGTCTCTCCTTTCCCCACCATGTGAGTTGTCGTCGCCGGGCAGACTCCGCTGCTGCCCTTCTGCCATGGAAGTATCGCACGGGGGTATGACAGGTTCGGTCATAGCCTTTTTCACGTTAGGGACTTATACGGTATGACAGGCCCGGTCATACCCCCTCCTGATAGCCCTTGCGGACCGGGTGCAGCACCAGAAATGGTGGACGGGAAAAATTTGGAAGTTTCTGGTTGGGGGTCTTGTGTTTGGGCAGGGAATGGACGACCAGCTATCGCGGACAGGAGGCACGGGAAATGGGCTATGGCGGCGGGTCTGTCAATTGGCCGGCAAAGACGGCCTCAGGACCATGTAAGCTTGTGGAGGTCCGACCAAGGCGCAAGAACGGCATCGGATCGCTTCTGTTCGGCCTCTCCGCCATACGCGACGATGACCTGGCAGTGGCGATGTCGCTGAAGGGCATTACGAACGCGGCGAACGCCGTCCAGTAGACTTGAGTTCGGTGTCTGCGCCGCTTTCGCCTCGACGAGCGTCAACCGGTCCGGGTGCTCAATGATCAGGTCGGTTTCCAAGCCGTTCTGATCGCGATAGTGATAGAGACCGCCTCCCGTACCGGTATTGCTCCGGTGTTTGGCGATCTCCGAGACAACCCAGGTCTCGAACAGCGGCCCCCGAAGTGGGTGGCTCCGAAGCTGATCCGTCGTACGTATCCCAAGCAGTCGACAGGCCAGCCCGGTATCATAGAAGTGCATCTTGGGCATCTTCACGAGTCGCTTGCGAATGTTGCTGCTGAAAGACGGAACGCGGAACGCGATGAAGCTCGCTTCGAGAATACTGAACCATGCCTTCGCAGTCGGCTGGGAGATACCACAATCGCCGGCAAGACGGGAAAAGTTCAGCAACTGGGATGTCCTGCCGGCGCAGAGTTCCACGAACCGCTGGAATGTCGTCAGGTCGCCGATGTTGGATATCATCCGTACATCCCGCTCGATGTAGGTGGCGATATAAGACGCCAGCCACTCAGACGGAGGCAAATGCTGATCGTATATTCTGGGATACCCACCCGAGAGTATGGCCTTCTCAAGCCCACCGGAGTAGTCTTCGAACCGCAGTACTTCGCTTCGTACCAGAGGCAGAAGATGTAGAACAGCCGTTCTTCCGGCAAGCGACTGGTTGACCGATTCGAGCAACGCGAGGTTCTGCGAACCAGTCAGAATCCACCGGCCTGGCCCGGAGTCCTGATCAATCAATCCCTGTAGATAGGAGACCAAGTCAGGGACCCGCTGGATTTCGTCCAGAATAACGCCATCATCAAACTGCGCAAGGAAACCTCGCGGATCCTCCTGGGCGAAGCTTCGGATATCCGGCAATTCCAGGTTGGCGTAAGCATGCTTGGGAAACGCCATCCTGCAGAGGGTCGATTTGCCGCTCTGGCGAGGACCGGTCAAGGTAATGGCAGGGAAATGTGCCGCCAGTTCTGCGAGCCTGGGGCCGATGTCTCGTTGGATAGTCATTGCGCACAATAATACAGTAGCTCAAAGCTATTTCAAACTTCGATTTTGAATCAGCCTAATCGCAAAAGTGTCCGGGCTTCGAGCGTCCGCCTCCATACCGCCCCTCCGCGATGAATCTACGCATCTTCCCGACCCACCTCCTATTCGCTATGACAGCGATGGACAACCTACCTGTCGGCGGGTTGCGGGCGCATACCTCGGGCCGAATGGTCTGCAAAGCTTGTGCAGACAGTCTCCAGCGAGTACATTCTTCCTGCCGGTGCCGACGGATTGGTATCCGTGCGTGGACTGATCGGTGGTTCGGGAAAGGATGCAGGATGGCACGTGGAGAGACGCTGTCGCGCCAGTGGAAGATTCTGATGACGATGCAGTCCCATCGCTTCGGAATCAGCACCGATGAACTTTCCGAGCGGCTGGGCACGAGCAAGCGCACCGTCCAGCGCGACCTGAACGTGCTGAGAACCATCTTCCCCATCCGGAGCGAGCAGCGGGATTTCGGCAAGAAATTCTGGAGCATCGAGGGCGATTTCCTCGATTCGACGCAATTTCAGTTGAGCATGACCGAGATGCTCAGCCTCTACATGTCGCAGCAACTGCTGACGCCCCTGCGCGGGACGCCGTTCGGCTTGGGGCTGCAGACCGCACTGCAGAAGATCAAGACCCTCCTTCCGACACGCGCTCTGCATTACTTCGACGCGATGGACCAGACCATTCTCATCAAGAGCCTGGCCCATCACGACTACTCCGAGCACAGCACCGAGATCGCGACCCTCAACCGGGCGATCTTCGACAACCATGCCGTCAGAATCACCTACCACTCGGCCAGCAGGGATACCGACATCACCTCCGAGTTTCACCCGTACGGGCTGGTGCTGCTGCACGCGTCGCTGTACTGCATCGGCTATCTGGCGGAGTATAACGAGGTCCGCACGCTCAAGATCGCGCGGGTGCAGGATGTCTGCCCGCTGGACAAGGATTTCGACGTGCCGCGGACGTTTTCCCTGGCCAAACATACCCACGGGGCGTTCGGTGTGTTCGGGCCGGGCACGGTCCGGACAATCCGCGCCCGTTTCACCGGGTGGGCTGCGGTCAACGTGCGGGAAATGCAGTGGCACGACTCGCAGAAGATCGTCACCGACGACGATGACGGGTGCATTGTGGAGTTCGAGTTGTCCAGCACCGTCGAGTTCAAACGCTGGTTGCTGGGCTTCGGCCGGCATGCACGGGTGCTGGCCCCGGAGGAGCTTGTCGAAGAGATCCAATCGGAACTCGCCGCGGCTGAGGAACTCTACACTCAGCCTTAACTGACTAGCATCCAAATTACTTACGATGCACGACAAAACCACGGGGCGATGGGGATTCGGCGCGGTTGTGTCTACACTTCTCATGGTGAACCGAGATTACTGTCTTTACCAATAGAGAGGAGCCCCATGAGATCATTGCTTGAGAAACTGATGAAGTCCGTGCTGATCGGGATGTTCGCCGTCGGAGCCACCGCCGTGCTGCCGGCATGCGACGATGATGACCCGATAGAAGAAACCGGCGAAGATATCGAAGAAGGCGCCGAAGATGTGGAAGACGAAATGGAAGAGGAACTCTGAGATCCCCTGCATTCCGGCGTTGCTATCTCGAAATGAGGTGAAGCATGCGTTCACTCCGTAACAAGCTGAACACGTGGCTGCTGGTGGCGCTGTTGGCCCTCGGGTCCGGTGCGCTCCTCGGCGGCTGCGAGTATGAAGAAGGTACCGGCGAGGAAGCCGGTGAAGAAGTCGATGACGCGTTGGACGAGGCCGACGAAGAAGTCGATGACGCGTTGGACGAGGCCGACGAAGAACTCGACGAACTGGGAGACGAGCTTGACGAGGACGACAAGTTCGACCGGATGAACGAGAACGACGACCCGCTGGACGAGAAGGAAATCGACGTCGAAACCGACGACGCGGAACTCGAAGTGGACTAGTCGCTCTATTGAGTCTGTCGACAGGGCGAACCGTCCGATTTCCGGCGATCTTCGCTGCCGCACGGTTTTCCCCGCGGCGGACGTCTATACTACGGTTGACTTACCGAAGATCCGTTTACCTATGCTCAGAAGAGGAGAAATCATGAAGGAACTGCTCAAGAAACTGATGGCGTCGTTCCTGGTCGCACTGTTCGCCGTCGGAACCGTTTCGGTCCTCCCCGGCTGTGAGGACGACGACGATCCGGTCGAAGAGACGACCGACGAACTGGAAGAAGAAACCGACTGAAGTTGAGATACGTTCGAAGCCGCCCATGAATGAACAGATTCTCAAAGGCAACTGGAATGAGTTGAAGGGCTACGCCCACGAGCGGTGGAGCAAGCTGACCGAGTCCGATATGGACCAGATTCAGGGCTCCAAGGAGAAGCTCGTCGGGCGGGTTCAGCAGGTCTATGGTGAATCTCGCGAAAGTGCCATGGAACAGGTCAATCGCTGGCTGGAATCCATGCAGGAATGGGCGGACAAGCACAACGAGTGACGTCGGCAGGGGCATCCTGCCGACGTCTCACTCCTGCCTGATCGGGCGTGTCCGGTCCGGCGCCCCATAAGTTTTCGAGGGGATCTTCCGCCGACGCGGGGCTGCCCGCATCGGCCGCAACGGACTTTGATCGGAGCGACAACAGTGGATATTCTGCGAATAATCGTGGCCATTCTTCTGCCCCCCTTGGGAGTCTTCCTGCAGGTGGGCCTCGGGTTTCACTTCTGGCTCAACATTCTTCTGACGCTTCTGGGATACATCCCCGGCATCATTCATGCCATCTGGGTCATCGTCAGCAAGTAACGTAATTAGTGTCTGAAGCGAGATTTACAACCTCTTCGACTCGGTCGGCTGGCTGAGCCGACAGGCGCATTTCTGCCCCCTCCGAAGCGCGGCGCGCGGCAAGGTTTGTGCGCGCGCCGCTGCACACAGGCTCTTCGTAACTGCGGAAAACTACGAAAAAACATCTCCCCGGCCGATCACGGTTTTCGACCCAATCGCCCCGCCGGCGGCAATGGGCGCGCGCTCAAACCTTGCCGCCGCTGGAGAGGGTGAGGGGCCCGCACGCAGCGGCCCGGATTATTGCCAAGGAGGTACGAAATGCCCAGAACGAACAACGTCGACACGCTCGCCCGTCTCATCGAAGATGGCAAATCCCCCGCGGAAATCCTCAACGAACTGAACCTGGCCCCATCCCGGTTCCGACCCATGCTTACCAGCAACCGCCTCAAGCAGCGACTGCAGTTGGAGGAAGAACTCGCCACGCTCCTGGTCAAACACCGACTGGCGACGGGCATCTACGAAGCGGCCAACAAACTGCACCAGTTGCTGGACGGTCCGAGCAGCGAGACCACCCGCAAAGTCTGCCTGACCTTCCTTGCAGCGGGACTGAACAATTCGCAGGAGAAAACCGGTAAAAGAGCAACATTCCGCAAAGGAAAAGGCGGCAACCACCGATAGTGGATTCCCGACGGAACGGAGCCAACAGGCCGCTGACAAATCCACCGGCCGTCCGCACCCATGCCCAGCTCTGTTCCGTCGGGCAAAAAACCTATCGAACTCGGGCGGCGGGGCTTCCGGCTCGCCGCCCCGATCACAGCAGCGCAAAACATCAGCCCGGCCGGGCTGATATCCTCAGCACCGGCCGGGCCTTTCCGCACCCATTCACAGTTCGTTCATCTCGTTGTTTCGTTGATTCGTTGGCCTGCTGCAGACAGGCCGTCTCAGAAACCGATCCGCCGTCGGCGGGTCCGGCTTGCCTGCCGGAGGCAGGAGACCCGCCGATCGGGGATCGTTAGCCGACTCAGAACTCCGCCAGTTGGGCGTCGTCGTTCATCGGGATCATCTTTTCCGGATTGTCCTTCTCGGCCTGCTTCGGACTCGGGCCGCTGACTGCCGGTTTGCGGGTGGCGTGGTGCTGCTGGGATTTCACCCGCTTGCGGTCCACGTGGAACCCGCCACCGGACTGCTTGCCACCGACCATCTTCCGCAACTGTTCCACCATCGCGTTGAGTTCCTCTGCCTGGGCGGAGAGTTCCTCTGCCGCGCTGGCGGATTCCTCGGCGTTGGCGGCGTTGGACTGGGTCACCTGATCCATCTGGCCGACGGCAAGGCTGATCTGATTGATGCCCTCGGACTGCTCGTTGCTGGCAGAGGCGATCTCGCTGACCAGGTCGTTGACCTTGCGGTTGGTGCCGGCGATCTGCTCGAGCACCTCGGAGACCTCGGAGTTGATCTCGACACCGCTGGTGGCGTTCTGGACCGACTCTTCGATCAGTTGGTTGGTGTTCTTGGCCGCCTCTGCCGACCGCTGGGCCAGCGTGCGTACTTCCTCAGCCACCACGGCGAATCCCTTGCCCGCCTCGCCGGCCCGGGCCGCTTCTACCGCGGCGTTCAGGGCAAGCAGGTTGGTCTGGAAGGCGATGTCGTCGATGGTGCGAACGATCTTGGCCGTCTCGTCGGCACTGGTCTTGATGTCGTCGATGGCCTTGCTCATGCGACCCATCGCCGCGGTGCCCTTCTCCGCCACCCGCTGGGCTTCGTCGGCCAGCGACTTGGCCTCGCCGGCGTTGGCGGCATTCTGGGTGGTCATCGCGTTCATCTCTTCGACGCTGGAGGTGGTTTCTTCGATGCTGGCTGCCTGCTCGCTTGCACCTTCTGCGAGCGTCTGGCTGCTGGCAGAGACCTGCGTGGCCGCAGAGGTCGTCTGCTCGCTGGAACTGCTGAGCCCGTCGATAATCCGCGTCAGCGTCTTGCTGATCCCGCGGGTGATCAGGACGGCCAGGACCACGCCTGCCAGAACCGCACCCACACTCAGCACCGCGATGAATACCACCGCGCTGGCGTTGGCAGCCTTCTTCTCTTTGCCGAGTTGCTGCTGTTCCTCCTTGATGTTGTCTTTGATTTCCTCGCCGAGCCGGTCGATCTTTTGTCCCAGCTGAGCAACGGCGGCCACTTCAGCCTCGCGTCTGGCGACGGTAGAGCCAAGCCCGTCCAGGAGGTCGCGATAGAGTTGGGCGCTCTGGCGTGCCTTCTGGACCTCCCGCTGCGACTGGGCGTCTGGGAGCAGTTCGTTCAGCACCTTGAGTTCGTCCACGAGTTTTTCAAGTTCTGCCTTGGCGTCCTTGACATGTTCGCTGTTGCCCGTGTCCAACAGGCGGGCCACGTGGAACCGTGCTTGGCTGGCATTCACGCCCGCCTGCCCGATACGCCGCACCGCCTCGGCGTCTTTGCCGTTTGCACCGATACCAGCAGATATCCGAGACAGACACTCCTGTACCACCTGTCCTGCCGGCGTCAACTCCCCGACCAGGCTGACCTGCTCGTCAATGGCCTCGTCAATGCCTGCCGCACCGGTGCGGTATTCCGCGGCCCCTTCGGCAATCCGCTCAACCTTGGCCAACCGGGCACTGCTGGTGGTCTGTTCGCGAACCTCCTTGACGATCGTCTGGAGGTTCTCCGCCTCGGCAGCGAACTTCTTTCGATCGGCATCTTCCTCGGTTCGCAGGAAGGTCGACAGGTAGAGACGGGCATTGATCAGTGACGTCTGCATCCGGACGACCCGATCGGCCTCCCGCACCTGCCCCTGGTAGGCTTCGAAACCGTCCGAAGCCGAATTGAGAGAAACGTAGGAAGTGGTGGCAACGATGACCAGAAGCACCATCAGACTTGCGAACCCCGCCAGAATCTTCTTCCCGACTGTCATGTTCTTGAACATCTGTGCATCCCTTTATTAAACTGTGTGACCTGCTGCGATCCCCGTGACCGTTCAGGCTCATTCATCTCATCGGCCTGTTCAGGAAAAACAGGAATAACAGCACGGCCAAACCATGGGTAAACTACGGGTAGGGTTAATACCCGACACTAAGGGGCGGGGGCTCCGAGTCCCTCCGTCATCCAAGAAGCCCATCGAGATAACTGGCCAGATTCACCTGCTTATTGGTCAGGCCGAGCTTCTTGCGGATGTTCTTGCGATGGGTGCTCACGGTTTGGGGAGAGACGTGCTCCATTCTGGCGATCTCTCCATTGGTCAGCCCTCGGCGAATGAGATGACACAGGCGCCGCTCGGTGGGGGAAAGATTCCCGAGCGCCCGGGTCGCCTTGTCCATGTACGGGTCGGCCAGGCCGCTAAGGAAATCGCTTACCTGATCGATCAGGTTCGCCCGCTCTCCGGCCAGCTGCCTGCCAAGCCGGTGCAGCAGAGGCAGGGCCACCTCGTCGATCTGCTTGCCGATACTCTCCGCCAGCATCTCGCGCTGGCGCTCCACACCCCGCAGCAACTCGTTCAAAGCAGCGGTCTTCTCATGGAGGACCTCGTTGGCTTGCCTCAATTGACAGGCAGTGTCGTTCAGATCGGCCTCTTTGGCACCGACCGCCTTCTGCAGGTCGGCGATGCGTTCGTTCAGTTCCCGCACCTTTCTGTGGGCGGCGAACGCCTTCTGTAGCGACAAGCCGAACTGCTCCATCGATTCCACCGGTTTGGTCAGGTACTCCGAAGCACCCATTCGGAATGCCGCCTCAATGGCCCCCGGCCGGTCGTCTCTGCTGACGACGACAATCGGGCAGTGCGGGAGCAATTCCCGAAGAGAACGGATCAGCGCCAGCCCGTCGTCGGCGCTCTCCGGCTCGACGATAACCGCGTCCGCTTTCTCCAGCCCCGCAAGGTCCAGAAGCTCCTGGGCGGACTCTGCTGTTAATATGCGATGGCTGATCGATTCCAGGAACTCTTCGTATCTTCGGACCAGCGTCGCATCGCTTTCAAGCACCAGAATAATGCCGTTGCCGTCACCACTGCACTGAGTTTGAGACAGGTCCGACTGTAGATCACCCGCTTCCGACATTTCCGTTTTCCTTGCTACCACCGGGAATATCCTTTTTACGAGAATTCCTATCATTACAGGATAGGCCAGCTACCCCGGCGATTTCTTAATTATTAAGGGTTCTTAACTTCCCACGGTCCGCCATTAGATTTCGTTCTACTGCTCAGACCGATCACAATATATTGGTCTGAAATGACATATGCGCACATCGACCGGAATTTGGGTCGGAGTGATTGATGGAAGCAACAATGCTCAGGTAATTTTCGGGTAGGGTGTTTACCCATACAAGCGGGAATGACTGTCAAAAAGTTCGGCTCGGATCGGGAGCCCTCACGAGTCGACCGCCCGTGAGCCCGCGACGGTAGTCGCGCGGTTGATGCGAGACATTGGGAGTCGTGTTGATTCACACACAGAGGAAAAGAGGAACAGAGGTTTTTGCTCTGATGACGGATCGGGAGCCCTCACGAGTCGACCGCCCGTGAGCCCGCGACGGTAGTCGCGCGGTTGATGCGCCTGACTGGACACGTTTGCAGCAGCATGGCGATCACCTTGC
>JBKHHU010000054.1:0-18123 GCA_046539045.1 Phycisphaerae bacterium | reverse complement strand
CGTACATCTCCACGAACTGCACCGACGAGGCGATCACGAAGATGTAGACGATGTAACTGAGGATGCTCAGGTCCATCGGCTTACCGGCGATCATATGCGGCAGCGGCGCCCCCGGACGCAGGATGAAAAACGTGAACGTCCAGCTCAGCGCCCCGGCGATGGTGATGACAAACGTCACGGCCATGCCCATACCCAGTGCCATGTCCACCTTGCGGGAAACGCCGATGAACGGGCAGATCCCGACGAAGTAGTGCAGCACGAAGTTGTTGATGATGGCGGCACTGACCGCGATCAGCAGGATATTTGCAAGATATTCCATGTCCTGAATGCTCCCTCGTCAGGCTTTCTTGTGCATCTTTTCGCCGACCTTGTTGACCAGGCCCAGCAGGATTCCCAGCGTCAGGAACGCCCCGGGCGGCAGGACGAACAGCACCAGCTTGTAGGCGTCGTATTTTTGTCCCTGCCAGCCCAGATCGATCCCGAACCAGCTGCCGGTCCCGAGAATCTCGCGGACCGTGGCGATGCTCGCCAGCGCCAGGCAGAACCCGATGCTCTGGCCGACCGCGTCGGCAGCAGCGGCACCGATGCCCTGCTTGCTCGCGCAGACCTCGCAGCGGCAGATGATCATGCAGTTGACGATGATCAGCGGGATGTACGGGCCCAGCCGGTCGCTCATGACCGGCATGAATGCTGCCAGGAAGCGGTCGGCGATGGTCACGAACGTCGCGATGGTCAGCGTGAACACGAGAATCCGCAGGTGCGGCTTGAGCAGGTGACGGATCATGCTGGTCAGCAGGTTGGCGCAGATCAGCACAAAGGCGGTAGCGCCGACCATCGTCATCGCCTGCTGCATTCCATTGGTGACGGCCAGCGTCGGGCACATCGCCAGCAACTGGCGATACACCGGATTCTCCGGGATGATGCCCTGGATGAAACGTTCGGAAGGTGTCGGTCCGGTACTGGGCATGCTATTGCTTCTCCTGCTCTTGCGTAGCGGGCGAGACCTGCCCCTGAAGCAGTGCGTTGCGGAATTCGATCACGGCCCGGTTGACGATGTCCGTCACAGCCTTGGAGGACACCGTCGCGCCGGTGATCGCCTGGATCTCGTTCTCGGCGTCGGGGGAGGCTTTGACGACTTCCAGATCCGCCTTGGCGTCGGTTCCGGCGAACTGCCCGGCGAAGCTGTCGTCGGACTGGATCTTGTCGCCCAGACCCGGGGTTTCCTTCTGGCTGAGCACGCTGACGCCGAGAATCTTCTCGGCATCGGCATCGAGGGCGACGACCAGTTCGATCTGGTCGGCGAAGCCCTGCCCCTTCGTGCGGATCAGCCAGCCGATGTGGTCGGCGTCCCCACCGGAACCGGCGAACGCCTTGTATACCGTCCCGGATCCTTCCGGCCCGTACTGGAACTTCTCGGTCAGGCTCTTGTCGGCCGTCCTGCCGTTGTCCTGGATGAGCTTCGGGATCTGGTTGAGGGTCTTGTCCCGCAGGTTCGCGGCGATCTTGTCCTTCAGGCCCAGGTGCACACCGGCAAGGGCGGCTCCGAAGCCCAGCGCCAGCAGCAGCACCAGCCACGCCTGTTTGATGTATCCGTCTCGTTTCATATCGCTGTCCTGTGCAACGTCAGGGATGATTCTGCCCCGCCCTACTTCCGTTCCGGTACCGGGCCGCCGATCGGCGTGGGGATCGTCCAGCGGTTCAGCAGCGGCGCGATGGCGTTGACCAGCAGCACCGAGAACATCACGCCCTCCGGATACGCGCTGAACTGGCGGAGGAACATCACCAGCACGCCGAAGATCAGCCCGAAGATGAACCGCCCTTTCGGCGTCAGCGGGCTGGACACCGGATCGGTAATGATGAAAAACGCGCCGAGCATAAACGCCCCGCCCAGCAGGTGGTGCAGCATGGTCCACTCGGTGTCCATGTTCATCACGTTCAGAATGCCTGCATACACGCCGAGGCCCACGAATGCCCCTGCCGGGATCTGCCAGGCCGCCGTCTTGCGAATGCAAAGGTACAGCCCCCCGATCAGCAGCGCCAGAGCGCTGGTCTCGCCGAGCGAACCGTTGTGGTTGCCCAGCAGCAGCTTCATCAGCGTGCCGTCCGGTACGTTCTCGGTCAGCCCGGCCTTGACGGGTGTATAGATCGCGGTCATCGGCGTGGCTTGGCTGATCGCGTCGGCGGCATCGGCGGATTGATCGACATACGCCGTGGCGCCCAGAGCCGCGGTGAAGGCGATCATCACAAACGCCCTGCCGACCATCGCGGGGTTGAACAGGTTCATGCCCACTCCGCCGAAGATGATCTTGCCCAGTCCGACGGCGACGAACCCGGCGATGATGGTGACGTACGCGGGCGTGGTGCCGGGCAGGCTGAAGGCGAGAATCACCCCGGTGACGACGGCTGAGAAATCGCCCAGTGTCAGCGGTTTGCGGCGCATCTTGGTGAAAATCGCCTCGGCTGCGACGCAACTGCCCACCGCCAGCGCCAGCTGGATGGCCGCGTACAGTTGGAAGACGACCAGCGAAACAATCAGCGCCGGGGTCAGCCCGATCAACACATCGAGCATCATGCGGCGAGTCGTCAGGGAGGTACTGACCACGTGCGGGCCCGGCGCGACGTGAATGACTTTCGCCGGGGCAGCTTCCTTGTTCGGTTTGCTCTCTGCCATGTGTGCTTTTCTTCCGTGAGTCCCACAGCCGCTTCCGGCGGACGACTCAGCTTCGTACGGTCAATCGTGTACGTTCACAAAATCAAGCCGCCCCGTCTGATCGAGTGGGGGCGGGGTTGCAGGTTCCTGTCAGTCGCGCGGTGCCTGTGCCTTGCCCACGCGGATGAGTTGGACCAGCGGAATACTGGCGGGGCAGGCATAAGCGCAACATCCGCATTCGATGCAGGCCATCATGTGGTATTTCTTCGTCAGGTCCCAGTCGCGGTACCTGGCCGCGTGGGCGATTTTGGTGGGAACCAGCCCGACCGGGCAGACATCCACGCACCGGCCACACCGCACGCAGGTGGTTTCCTCGGCCCGTTTGACCTCCTGATGGGTCAGGACGGTCAGCCCGCTGGTGCCCTTGGTGACCGGGGTCTTCTCCAGATCGCCCACGGCGAAACCCATCATGGGCCCACCGGCGACGACCCGGGCGGCGGATTCTTCCAAGCCGCCGCAGTAGTCGATCAGTTCCTGCAGGCTCGTGCCGACCGGAACCAGCAAGTTCTTCGGATTGGCAATTCCGCCCCCGCTGATGGTAATAACGCGATGGGTCAGCGGCTTGCCCCGCAACACCGCGCGGGCCACGGCAGTGCAGGTGCCGACATTCACCACCACCACGCCGACGTCGAGCGGCAACCCACCGGTAGGCACCTCCCGGCCTAGCGAGGCGAGAATCGTCTGCTTCTCTCCGCCCATGGGGTACTTGGTCTTCATCACGGCGATGGTGATGTCCGTCCCGGCAGCGGCCTGCTTCATTTCCTCGATGGCGGCAGGTTTGTTGTCCTCGATGGCGATGACGACATTCTCTGCCCCGACTGCCCGGGCGGCCAGCAGCGCACCGGTAACGATCGGTTTGGGAGCCTCGACCATCACGCGGTAATCGGCAGTCAGATACGGTTCGCACTCGCAGCCGTTGACGAGAATGGTGTCGATCTTCTTGCCTTTGGGAACGGAGAACTTTACGGCGGTGGGGAAGGCAGCTCCACCGAGTCCGACGATGCCCGCTTCCCGCACAGCGTCGGTAATGTCCCCGGGAGCCTGATCCGAGACATCGGTCGGCCAGTCGCCACCGTAGATCTCTTCCATCAGGGCGTCGCCCTGAAGGTTCTCCTCGCCGGACTTGATGGGGATCGCCTTCACGTGTCTGCCGTTGGGCAAGGTGGCGACCGAGGGCATCTGCGTGGTTCCGTTGACGGGTGAATGAACCGGCGCGGAAACAAAGGCCTGTGCCTCGCCGATCTTCTCGCCCATGGTCACTTCCTGGCGAGGCTTGACGGTCGCTTCGCATGGGGCGCCGGTATGCTGGTGCAGCGGTATCAGAAGCGACGCGGGCGTGGGAAACACCTCGATCGGGACGTCTTCGGCGTAGATCTTGCCTTCGGGCGGATGCACGCCGCGTTTGAACGTCCCGGTGCCTTTTCTCGAAATCGCCATGCTCATGCCTGCTGTTTCTCCCTACCTGCCGAGGTGCTCCATCGGCCTATCGCTACCGCGAGCAGCAATCCGCCGACCAGGCCGATCGCCGCTCCGACCCACTGTTGCCCGGCAGATCCACCGGCCACGATGCCGCCGATCACGGCCAGAACCAGCGGCAGCGTAAAGGCGGTCACCGCAGGAACAAGCAGCTTGAGCCCGCGGGGCGCATCGGGGTCCACCGGTTGATCCGAACCGGAAATGCAGCGGTTGCAGTCGCCGGTGCAGGAAGCCTTCTTGTCGTCCGTCTCGGCCATGTCTGTAAGGAACCCTTTTTCCCAAAGATCAAGTATCGCGCCAATGTAGCAGAACATCCAGCGCCCTGCCAGAGCGTATCCTATCACTTCTGCTAATAGTTACAGCCAACAAATCGGGCTTTGCACAACACCTTCCTGTTACCATTATCACAAAATCACAACGCGTTTTCCAGCAGTGCTCTGCGCTTGCCCGAAGGTTTGACCCGCGGTAAGATCGGGCATAGGAATTTCCCCCAGTTTTCGAGCCAATTATGCCTGCAATCTCCGTTATCGTTCCCGCGGCCGGATCCGGCAGACGCTTCGGTTCCGATCGGAACAAGATATTCCAACCGCTTTGCGGCAGGGCCATCTTCCTCAAGACCCTGGAGGTCTTCGCCGCCCGTGAAGACGTTATCCAGATCCTTCTGGTGGTCTCTGCCGCCGACCAGGCCGACATCCGCGACCAGTTCGCCGCCGACCTGGCGACCATGAACGTCGAAGTGGTCCTCGGCGGCGCGGTTCGTTCGCAGTCGGTTCAGAACGCGCTGGCCAGGCTCGACGATGCTGCCGACCTGGTCGCTGTGCACGATGCCGTCCGCCCGTGCGTCGCCCAGCCGTGGCTGGACGCGGTGTTCGCCAAGGCCGCGGAGACCGGAGCGGCCATGCTTGCCTACCCCGTCCACGGCACGCTGAAGCGGGTGGAGGATGGTGTCATCACCGACACCGTCCCCCGGGCCGGGCTCTGGGAAGCCCAGACCCCCCAGGTCTTCGGCAGGGAGGTCATCCTCAAGGCCTACGATCGCGACGACATCGAAACAGTCACCGACGATGCGATGCTGGCAGAGGCGATCGGACAACCGGTGCGCGTGGTTGCCGGAGACCCGCGGAACATCAAAATCACCACCCCCGGTGACCTTGAACTGGCACGGGCGGTCATCAACACCCTGCCGTAGAACCGCCGGAGGCAACCGCCCCTCGCGCCGCCCGTTCATCTGGTTTCACGGGAACCGTTTCCATGAAAAAAGCCCCGGAGACCCGGGGCTTTTTTGGGGTTCGTCCTATTCTCGGCTGCCGGTCAACCGGTGAACCGTTTCATGATCACGCAGGCATTGTGGCCGCCGAAACCGAAGCTGTTGGACAGGGCGTAGTCCACCTGCTTCTCGCGAGGCGTATTGGGGATGAAATCCAGATCGCACTCGTCGTCGGGGTTCTCAAGGTTCAGAGTAGCCGGGAGCACCCCGGTTTCCAGCGCCTTGAGACAGGCGATAACCTCGACCCCGCCGGAGGCGCCCAGCAGGTGCCCTGTCGCACTCTTGGTGGAGGAAACGAGCAGCCCGTTCCTGGCGTGGTCACCGAAGGCTGCCTTGATGGCCCGCACCTCGCCGACGTCGCCCAGCACCGTGCTGGTGCCGTGGGCGTTGATGTAATCAACGTCTTCGGGGTTGATGCCCGCATCCTTGACCGAGTGCAGCATGGCCAGTTTCGCCCCGGCACCATCGGGCTCCGGAGCGGTGATGTGGTGTGCATCACAACTCATGCCGAACCCGGTGATCTCGCCGTAGATCTTTGCTCCACGGGCTTTGGCACGCTCCAGGCTCTCGAGGATGATCACGCCGGCCCCTTCGGAAAGCAGGAACCCGTCGCGGTCCTTATCCCACGGCCTGGAGGCATGCTCGGGGTCGTCATTGCGGGTCGAGAGACCCTTGAGGGCACAGAAGCTGCCCAGCCCGATCTCGGTGAGAGCCGCTTCCGCTCCGCCGCCGATGACCAGGTCGGCTTCGTCGTTCTGGACCAAACGCAACGCATCGCCGATGGAATTCGCCGCCGACGCACAGGCCGTCTGCACCGAAAAGCTCGGGCCGCGGAAGCCGGCGAGGATCGAAATCGTACCGGCAGCTGCATTGCCCATCATCTTCGGAACCGTGAAAGGACTGATCCGACGCACGCCCTTTTCCAGCATGCGAACGTGCTGCTGCTGAAGTTCCAGCAACCCGCCGATCCCGGTGCCGACAACCACTCCGCACCGATCCCGATCTTCCGGGCTCGGATCGACACCCGCGTCCTGCAGTGCCTCCAGCGAGGCACCGACGGCGTACTGGGTAAACGGATCCATCCGCTTGGCCTCGCGCGGATCGACCGGATCCTGCGGGCCGGCCCAATCGTTGAGCTGCCCGCCAATCTTTGAAGGAAACTCCGAAACGTCGAACTTCGTGATCGGGCCGATCCCGCTGCGCCCATTCATCAGTCCGTCCCAGTATTCCTTCACGGAATTGCCAACCGGGTTGACCGTTCCGAGACCTGTTACTACTACTCGGCGCTTAGCCATCAAGACTCGTCCTAATTTGGGACTTACTTGCTGTGCTCTTTAATGTGGTCGATTGCCTGACCAACGGTCTGGATCTTTTCGGCTTCTTCGTCGGGAATGCTCAGTTCGAACTCGTCCTCGAATTCCATGACCAGTTCCACGGTGTCCAGGCTGTCGGCGTTCAGATCGTTGACGAAGGACGTCTCGCGAGTGATCTCGCTCTTGTCTACGCCCATCTGATCAGCAACGATGTCTATGACTTTGGCTTCGATGTCGTCGGGCACTGTCGTGTCCTCCATGGGTTTAAGCTTCGGTTGGTTTTCGTACTTTACCGCGTAGGTCGCGGTACTATAGCGTTACGTCTCCGCCCTTGCAAGACCATCCTGCAACCCCGGCGGGTTCATTTTCTCTCAGGTATGCATCCCACCGTCAACGCTGAGGCACTGTCCGGTGACGTACCCGGATCTGTCTCCGGCGAGGAATGCCACCGCGTTGGCGATGTCTTCCGGCTGGCCCATCCGATTCATCGGAATCTGGTCCAGCGCCATCTTCTTGGCCATCTCCGGCAGCGCGTCGGTCATGTCCGTCTGGATGAAGCCCGGAGCGATCGCATTGCAGCGGATGTTCTTCTTGGCGAACTCCTTGGCCGTGGTCTTCGTCAAGCCCAGCAGCCCCGCCTTGGAGGCAGAGTAATTGGCCTGACCGCGATTGCCTTCGACTCCGGAATAGCTGGCCATGTTGATGATCGATCCGCTGCGCTGGCGGACCATGTACCGCGACACGGCCCGGGTACCCAGGAATGCGCTTTTCAGGTTCACGCTCAGCACCAGGTCCCAGTCCTCGTCACTGATCCGCATCAGCAGGTTGTCGCGGGTGATGCCTGCGTTGTTGACCAGCACGTCGATGCTGCCGTGCTTCTCCGAAACGTCCTCGACCAGTTCATCCCAGCCGTCACTGTCGGTAACGTTCAGCTTGCGGCAATCGAGCTTGTCGCCCGGATTTCCCAGCGCTTCGGGCAGCTCGTTGAGCAGGTCTTCCTGCAGATCGACGGCAACCACCGTCATCCCGTCTGCCAGGAGCACGCGGGCAATCTCACGCCCGATACCGCGCCCGGCTCCGGTTACAATCGCAACTTTGTTGTTGTCAACCATCGGTTTCCTCTTTCCAATCCATTGAATCCGTCCGGGAAATGAAACCCGGGGGAGGGGATATACCCTTATTTGTCTTCCGTGGCAAGCTTTTCAACGGCAGCGGCCGAATTTACGCTCGTAAAATCGGTGCGGCGCTGAATCCGCTTCATCAGCCCTGCCAGCACTCTGCCCGGGCCGATCTCGTAAAATTTGTCCGCCCCGTCGGTCAGCAGCTTCTCCATCGACTGCTGCCAGCGGACCGCACCGGTCAACTGGGCGACGAGCTTCCCGGGGATCCGATCGGCCGACTCGTAAGCACCAGCGTCCACGTTGGCGATGACAGGCACCTTCGGATCGCGGAAGTTGACGTCGTTCAACGCGTCGGCGAACTTCTCTGCCGCCCCGGCCATGATCTCGCTGTGGAACGCCCCTGCCACCTTGAGGACCGTCGCCCCGCGGGCGCCGAAGTCCTCGGCCTTCTCTGCCGCCCGTCGGCAGGCTTCGTTCTCGCCGGAAAGCACGATCTGCCCGGGGCAGTTGAAATTGGCACAACTCAGCGTCTGGCCTTCGGCAGCGGCGTCGCAGAGCTTCTGCGCGGCTTCTTCGTCCAGCCCGATCACCGCGACCATCCCGCTGGGATGCTCCTCTGCCGCCTGCTGCATCAGTTCGCCGCGCTTGGCCACCAGTTTGACCATGTCGACGAAGTCGAGGCAGTCGGCAGCGTAGAGTGCGGTATATTCACCGAGGCTCAGCCCGGCAAGGAAGTCAGGCTTGATCTGCCCGCCGGTTTTCTCCTGCATGACAGCCAGCATCGCCGCGGAGACGGTGAAGATCGCCGGTTGGGCCACGTCGGTGCGACTCAGCTGGTCCATGGGTCCTTCGAAGCAGAGCCTCTTCAGCTCCAGCCCGGTGGCCTGCTCTGCCTGATCAAACAGGGTTTGGGCCTGGGGATACTGCTCGAGGAGATCCTTGCCCATTCCCACCTGCTGGGCGCCCTGTCCGGGGAACAGAAAAGCGGTAGCCATAGCGTGCATGCCTTCCGTGTTTGCTTTAGAACTTGACGACCGCACCGGCCCAGGTCAGCCCTGCGCCGAATGCGACGAAGATTACGTTCGACCCTTCCTGGATCTTCCCTGCCTTGACCGCTTCGTCCAGTGCCAGCGGAATCGATGCCGCCGACGTGTTGCCGAGCCGGTCGATATTCATGTACACCTTGTCCAACGGGAAGTTGAACTTGGAGGTCGCGGACTTGATGATCCGCGTGTTGACCTGGTGCGGGACGACCAGATCAACGTCCTCGACGGTCAGGCCCGTTTCTTCCAGACAGTTGCCCAGCAGCCACTGCATCTTCTCGACCGCGAACTTGTACACGTCCCGGCCTTTCATGCGGAGGAAATGCTCGCGGGCGTCGACCGTCTCGTGACTGGCCGGCTTGCGGGCGCCTCCGGCAGGGGTGTGGATGAAATCCCATCCGCCGCCATTGGCATGCAGGACCGTGTGGATGATTCCCCTGCTGTCATCTTCGGTGGCTTGCAGCACGGCTGCCCCTGCCCCGTCACCGAAGAGGATGCAGCTGGTGCGATCGGTGAAGTCGGTGAACCGCGTCAGCGCCTCGGCACCGATCACCAGCACCCGCTTGTACTTGCCGGTTTCGATGAACTGCGAACCGATCGTCAGCCCATACAGCCATCCGCTGCAGGCAGCGGAGATATCGAAACAGGGGACGTCGGTCGCTTCGAGAGCCTCCTGCACGAAACAGGCGGTGGACGGGCAGGTCATCTCCGGGGAGATCGTCGCCAGGATGATCAGGTCCAGATCCTTCCCTTCGCATCCGGCGTCTTCCAACGCTTTGCGGGCCGCCTCAGAGGCGATCGTCGCGGTGCTCTCTCCTGCGGAGACAACATGGCGCTGCTTGATCCCGGTGCGCTGGGTGATCCATTTATCCGAGGTATCGACCATCTTCTCCAGATCGAAGTTGGTCAGGACCTTTTCCGGAACGGCCGATCCCAGACCGGCAATCGCGGCACGAACGGGCTTGGTCATTCTAGGCCTCTTCAAGACTGCAAGAGTAGGTTACTGATGCGGTCGTTCATGTTCTGATCGATCAACTCGTAAGCGGACCGCACCGCATTCTTGATGCCGGTCTGGTCGGTCGCACCATGACAGATGATGCAGATCCCGTCCACACCCAGCAGGGGAGCGCCGCCGTATTCGTTGAAATCGTACTTGCTGATCAACGAACCCGTAGCGGCCATGATCTTGTCAACATTCTGCGGCATGTGGCTGATCAGTTCCTTCAGGATCGCCTTGACCACACTACCGGCCATGCCTTCCATCAGCTTCAGGATGACATTCCCGACGAACCCGTCACAGACGAGCACGTCGCAGACGCCCCGGAACAGGTCTCTGCCCTCGAGATTGCCGATGAAGTTGAGATTCTCGTCATTCTTCATCAGCTGGCGCGATTCCTTGACCAGTTCATTGCCCTTGGCGTCTTCCTCGCCGACGCTGAGCAGCCCGACGCGGGGATTGCTGATCCCGGCAACGACCTGCACATAGATCGACGACATCACGGCATACTGATGCAGGTGCTGCGGTTTGCAGAGGATATTGGCGCCGACGTCACTGAGTGCCACCGGTCCGTTTGTGGTCGGGGTGATGATCGCGATCCCGGGCCGATGCACACCGCGGAGCCTGCGCAAGCGCATCTGCGCCGCGGCCACCGTCGCGCCGGTGTTGCCCGAGGAGATCACCGCGTCGACCTCGCCCCGTTTGTGCATCTGCATCAGCACGTTCAGGGAGCTGTCCGGCTTGGCGCGCAGCGCCTCGACGGGCTTTTCGTCCATGTCGATTTGTTCGGGTGCGTGGGCGATCGTGATGAACTCGTCCCACCCATCGGAGGTGCGCAGTTCTGCCTCGATTCGCCCCTGATCGCCGACAAGGACGATCCGATCGCCATCGTTCAGCAATTCACGAGCAGCCAGGGCTCCGCGTACCTCTTCGGTCGGGGCGTTGTCGCCGCCCATCGCATCGATGCCGATGCGCATGGGTTAGCTCTCCTCTGACACCTTGATGCTCAGGCCCGGCCTTACGAAACCGCAGTTCTCGCAGGCAGCGTGGGGGAGCTTGGGCTGATCGCAACGGGGGCAATCGGTGTAATTCGCTGCCCGTTTTGCATGATGGGCCCGACGACTCCGCGTTCTGGCCCGGCTGATCTTCTGTTTGGGTACCATGTCTCTCTATCCTGTGATGCGTCAAAAAAAACAATCCGTCCGTACGATCCGACACCGAACGCCCGGCCCGGATTTCGTCGAAAACTAGAAACCTGCCCCGGGATTGTCAAGGAAAAAGGCCCTGCCGGAGGGGCCCGCAACAGACCTCCGCTCAGGCAGACACCATCTTCCAGTGTCCGGTCAGGTACTTACCTCATAACAGTTCAGGCGAGTTTGTCTCGAACAAAGTCGGCGGCTGCCTGAAGCGCTTCGTCCAGTTTCTCCGGCTGCTTTCCACCGGCCTGGGCCATGGTCGGTTTGCCTCCACCGCCACCGCCAACCACCGGCGCCACCTGCTTGACCCAGTCGCCCGCCTTCAGCGAGGCCTGCTTGACCATCTCGTCGTTGACCATCGCGATGAGCATGACCTTCTGCCCATCGGTGGCACCGACGAACATCGCCGCCGTGCCTTTCTGACGCTGACGATCGCAGAGATTGCGCATCGCGTTGGCGTCGGCGGCAGGGAACCGGGCGACAATGACCTTGCCCTGCTCCGTTTCCATCTCCGCTACCGGCTGCATCTCATTGGCACCGGCAGCCGGGGCGGCGGGTCGCTTGCGGAGCTTCTTGATCTCCTTCTGCATCGCCTCGACGCGCTCCGGGATGTCGCTGCCGGGAACGCGTAGAACGGCGCTGGTCGACTGCAGCACGCGATCCATCTCCTGAACCTGCTCGACGGCAGATCGGCCGGTCACGGCGGTGATCCGTCGAACGCCCTTGGCGACCGACTCCTCGGCGATGATCTTGAACAATCCCGCCTGGGAGGTCCGCTGCAGGTGCGTCCCGCCGCAGAATTCCACCGGCGTGTCCTGGCTGGCGTCTACCTGCGGGTTCTCGGTACCGATAGAGATGACGCGGACCGGATCGGGGTACTTTTCACCGAAGACCGCCCGGACGCCCTCAATCTCCTGGGCCTCTGCCAGGGGGATGATGTTCACACCGACCGGCAGGTCTTCCAGGACGCGCTGGTTCACCAGTTTCTCGATCTCGGCCTGCTGCTCGGCGGTGAGGGCCTTGTTGTGCGTGAAGTCGAACCGGAGCTTCTCCGGGTCGACGACCGAGCCGGCCTGGTTGACATGATCGCCCAGGACCTTCCGCAGCGCCCAGTTCAGCAGGTGCGTGGAGGTGTGGTTGCGCATCGTATCGAAGCGGGCGGGGTCGATTTCGGTCGTCACCTTCTGCCCGCTATGGAGCTCACCGCTTTCCAGAACGCCCATGTGCAGCACGCACTGGCCGGCCAGTTGCGTGTCGCGGACGGCAAATCGCCCGCCGTCGAACAGCAGCACGCCGGCATCGCCGACCTGCCCGCCCTGCTCGCCGTAGAAGTTGGTGCGGTCCAGCACGATACCGGCTTCGTCACCCTTGTTGAGAACACCGTCCTGGATGAACTTGTCGCCCACGACCCATCCGAGGACGGTCGCCTCGATCGGCTGGGGGTTGTATTTGCATTCGGCGTCCGTGGCGGGCAGGCCGGTGATGGCGGCTGCGGTGAACTGCTCGCCTCCGCTGGACAGCTCCCGGTGGCGGGCCATGGCGTGATCGTAGCCTTCCACGTCCACCTTCAGGCCCACTTCCTCGGCCATCAGCTGCGTCAGATCGACCGGGAAGCCGTACGTCGTGTACAGGTCGAAGGCCACCTCGCCGGGCAGGACGTCCTCGCCCTGCTGCTTGAGTTCGTCGGCCTGTCGCTGAAACAGCTCGATTCCCCGGTCCAGCGTCTTGTTGAACGCTTCCTCTTCTTCCCTGATCGTCTCGACGACGTAATCGCGCCGGCCCTTCAGGTCGGTGAAGAAACCGCCCATGACGTCGATCACGACGTCGACGAGCCGGTAGAGGAAGGCCCCGTCGATGTTCAGATACTGCCGTCCATACCGGCAGGCCCGGCGGAGGATGCGCCGCAGCACATACCCGCGTCCTTCGTTGCTCGGGATGATCCCGTCGCTGATGCCGAAGGTCAGCGTGCGGGCGTGGTCGGCGATGACGCGGCAGGCGATATCGACCTGGTTTGTCATGTCGGCAGAGTCATAGCGGTCGTCGCTGCCCTTGCCGTACTCGCAGCCGGAAATATCCTCGATCGCCTTCAGCAGCGGGATGAACAGGTCCGTTCCGTAGTTGCTCTGCCGGTCCTGCAGGATGCGGGTGATCCGCTCGAAGCCCATTCCCGTGTCCACGTGCTGGGCGGGCAGCGGGCTGAGCTTCCCGTCGGCGGCCCGGTTGAACTGCATGAACACGAGGTTCCAGATTTCGATGACCTTGGGATCGTCCTTATTGACCAGCGACCCCCCGGACAGGTCGTCGGTGGCGTCGTAGTGGATCTCGCTGCACGGGCCGCACGGGCCGGTGTCGCCCATTTCCCAGAAGTTGTCTTTCTTGTTGCCGGTGTGGATCCGCTCGTCGGGCAGGTACTGTCGCCACAGGTCGCGAGCCTCATTGTCCGGAGCAAGGTCGTCCGACTGGTCACCCTCAAAGTACGTCGCGTGCAGGCGCTGAGGCTCCAGGCCCCACACCCCTGTCAGCAGTTCCCAGGCCCAGTCGATCGCTTCCTTTTTGAAGTAATCGCCGAAGCTCCAGTTACCCAGCATCTCGAAGAAGGTGTGGTGGTATGTATCGGTACCGACATCTTCCAGGTCATTGTGCTTCCCGCCGGCGCGGACGCACTTCTGCGTATTGGCAGCCCGGGTGTACTCGCGGGTCTCGCGCCCGAGGAAGATGTCCTTGAACTGGTTCATTCCCGCATTGGCAAACAGCAGCGTCGGGTCGTCGGCAGGCAGAATGCTGCTGGACGGCACGAACTCGTGGCCGCGTTGCTTGAAGAAGTCGATGAACTCGCGTCGGATTTCGTTGCTGGTCTTGCTCATGGTGCTCCGTCCCTCACAGGACTGTAGCGATGCCCCTGCCGAATAGGACACAGGGAAAGATCGGGGATTTTACCGGGTAAGGCCTTTCGTGCCAAGAAGGTTTTGGCCCGGATCAACCGCTGGAAATCAGTTGCCGCGAGGGTCCGGCCGGCGGTGCAGGATGCGCGGCGCGACATAGCGGGCGATGAACCCCGGCGGCGTGGCCGAGGCGTGCCCTCCGTACCTGCCGGACAGGACCATTCGCGGCGACCAGCGGAGCTCCTCCACGCGACTGTCCTGAGCCGACGGACCGGCAAAACCCATCAATCCGCAGGAGGCCGTGTGTCGCCGGTCGCCCGTGCCGAACAGGATCGTGCCCGCGCCGAGGATGATGAAATCGCAGTAGCTGCTGCAGTTGAGCAACACACCGTCCAGATGCGACAGGACATTCGACAGGTCGCGCTGCGGGTCCACGGCGGCAGAGAGCAACGTCAGCGACTGGATGCGAAGTTCCTCCGGCAGACGCTCTACGGCTTTGGCAGCAATCCACCCGCCGGCAGAACAACCGAGCAGGTGAACCGGCGAGTCTGGGTACTTCTGTCGAAATGCGTTGATATACGCTGCGATCCGCCGGGTCTGGCGTTCGTGAAGAGCGGCATCCCACAGCACCGGGGTGTTCCACAGACGCCACCCCTCATGCCACGGCCAGTAGATCACGCGCCCGCGAAAGCCTGCTTTCCGCAGCCCTTCCGGCACGCTCCGCAATCCCCATCGCAGGCCGAACCAGCGCAACCCGCCGCAGAAGATCGCCACCCCTTCGGCAGGATCGCCCGGCGACGGGGCGCGCACACCCATCCGCGGAATCAACGCCACCACGATACCGAAAATCAGCGCACCAGCCCCGAGTCCTGCGATGAGCCAGCCGCTGCTTAGCAAAACATCTTCCCCTTGTTTTCCATGGTCGCGCCCCTGCTTCAGGAAGGATCGGATTGCGGCAGCTTGAGCACCTGCGGGCCGAATTCGCTCCCGCATCGATCGCACCGGACGATTTTGCCTGCAGAACCCACGGCCAGCAGCGGGATGAAAAACAGCGTGAAGTAGTTCTTGATGTTGATCAGGGTGTAGGCTGCCTCGGAACGACACTGGGGGCAATGGAACCGCCCCCGCTGTTGCTCAACCGGTTTGGCGGTGGTGCCCATGATGATCAGCATGCTTCTCTCCCTGGCAGTCCGTTTGGCAATGGGTTTCGTCGCGAGAGCGAGGTCGCAGCAGGAACAGCTTTTCAAACGGGCTGCCGGAGGCAGGGGCTCTGCGGAACGGTCCCGGATCAACGGCTGGATTGGTACTCTTCCTCGAGGTTGTTCAGGGCCCGGCGATTGGCAATCCGGGCGACCTTGCTCATCCGGTCGGCCAGGAGGCGCCCTTCAAGATGATCGCTTTCGTGCTGGAAGATTCTCGCCAGCAGGTCTTCTCCGGTTTCCTCAAACCATTCGCCGTCGACGTTTTGGGCGCGGATGGTCGCCTGCATGGCCCGCTTGACCTTGCAGAAGATCCCCGGGAAGCTCAGGCACCCCTCCTCGCCGTCCTGCTTGCCCTGCAGGTCGATGATCTCCGGATTGATGTACACGCGCCGGTCGTCCGGTTCGAAGGTCGGTGAGGCGATGAAGATCCGGACCGGAACCCCCACCTGCGGGGCGGCCAGCCCGACACCGCGCGAAGAAAACATGACTTCGAACATTCTGTCGACAAGTTTGCCGACGTTTTCGTCGACAATAGGAACAGGCGAGCAGACTTCCCTGAGTCGCGGATCCGGATAGTGGACAAGCGTCAGGCTCGGTATATCGATGTTGGCGATTTTGTCTTCAGTACTCATTTGTCTGATTGTATCCCAAGTTGACGGCCGCATTCAAGGCGGACGGGCGAACAGACTTCCCAACGTCCGATGATCCCGACGCGTTCTCTGCTGAATCGACAAAAACCGTCCTACTGGATCATTGGATTTGATTTCACCGATAGATATAATCGAAACTCGATCTGATTGAAACTGTGACTGGTGCCGGGACCTTTGACGAAAATCGCCCGCGAGAGTCGGCGCTTCCCGTCAGGGGCCTTCGCACGACAACCTGAAGGACTTATTGCAGCGTGGATCAGGAAACTCTTCAGAAGTGCCAGGAACTTCTAAACCATGACTTCGATGACCCTGGCCTGCTAAAACTTGCGTTGACGCACTCTTCTGTCGCCCCCACACGTCTGGAAAGCAACGAGCGGCTGGAATTCCTCGGCGACGCCGTGCTCGGGCTGGTGGTCTGCCATCAACTGCACGAGTTGGACGAGAACCTGACCGAAGGCGACATGACCAAGATCAAATCCAGTGTCGTCTCCCGTCAGACCTGTGCTGCCATCGCCGAAGAAGCGGGCATTTCCAACCTGATGCGCCTTGGGAAGGGCCTGGCGACTCCCGACGGACTGCCGACCAGCGTCTCGGCTGCGGTGTTCGAGTCGATCATCGGCGCGATCTACCTCGACGGAGGGCTCGAGCCGGCCCGGAAGTTCATCCTGAGGCACGTCCAGCCGCACATCGAGGAAGCGCTGGCCGAGAAGAACACGAGCAACTACAAGTCGCTGCTCCAGCAGCACGCCCAGCGGAAATGGGGCAAAACGCCCTCCTATACCGTGCTCGACGAAAAAGGCCCCGATCACAGCAAGTGCTTCGAGGTGGCGGTTTCGATCGACGGGAGGCACTTCCCCAGCGCCTGGGGCATGAACAAAAAAGATGCCGAGCAGCAGGCAGCCCTGTTGGCACTGCAGACGCTGCAGGTTCTGGATGTCGACGCCGAGGAGTACGGGACCGCCTGAAGCCGGGGAACCGGAAAGATTTACCTTTTGGGCTGGCAGAGGTCTGCGACAAATCATATCATTCTCAATGATCTGTGGAAAAGCTGTTGAAACCCGGTTTCCCGTTTGAGTTATGGTCGATTCCGTCCGATTTAAATAACGTCGGGTATTGAGGTCAGCCGATACGTGTAGTAAGTTATTGCTACGGAACTTATTCCCTTTTCCCAGAGGTCTGCCATGTTTCGGTCAAGGACGATCAAAACACTCACCGCCCTGGTCGCGTCGATGACAATCGGCACGTTCCTTCTGGCGGGGCTTCGCCAGGAGCCGATCCGGCCGCTGGCGGCGCTGCAGGCCACCGACCCCCCCCCTGCGAAAGCCGTGTTCGACAAGGACGTCGACTTCCAGGAAGGACGGTGGCGGAACATCATCGTCGATGCCTCCACAGCCAGCCCCGACCGGCTCGGCCAGTACTACCACTTCATCATCTCGCAGGACGATGAGGGTCAGATACAGGTCACCGCCGGGAAGCTCTGGCGCAAGCAGCTGGCAGGGCGACACACCTATGTCGCCGGCAGGGACTGGAACCGCGATTCGGTCGGCGTTTGCCTGGTGGGCAACTTCAACCGGACCGCCCCACCGGCAGAGCAGTATGACTCGCTGGTCGAACTGGTTCACACCCTGCAGAAGGAATTCGCCATCTCCGGCGACCAGGTCTATCTCAAGAAGAGCCTGGATTCCCGCCGCTCGGCCCCGGGTAGAGGTTTCCCCGAAGCCGACTTCGCCGGGAAGCTGCGGAAGATCGACTGACAGAAGTTCGCGGCACCTTGTAACGAAAATCGGGTAGGAGGGAGCCCTTCTGGGTTCCCGTCCTCCCACACCACCGTACGTACGGTTCCGTATACGCCTCGTCGGCGATGGTCCCGGCCGGTTCCGCGCAAGTTGCGGACCAAGCTCATACTCTCGGCGATTCCGTCGCCGACCCTTTGAGGTGGTCCGGCATCTCAGCCCTTGTCGTCTCCGCCTTGTCTCTGCGTCGATCGTACCGGATCGCGTCGGCTTCCTTCTGTTTCGAGTCCTTTGGCCCTCTCGCCCGCGCGACGCCGCCTTGTATGCGGTTGCTGTTCGGCTAACGGTTCCTGTCATCAAGGCCCGTAGAGGACTTACACCTCCAAGTCAACGCGCCATGCCCGGCGCACAATGACTGAAGCCCAGGGATCCGGATCCCTGGGCTTACGTACACCAGTAGAGCGATGGGGTGAGGCTGATCCCCGATCGATCACGCCGCCGGTTCCGGCAGTTTGCCTTCGCCGTTGCGCTGC
>JBKHHU010000226.1:0-5132 GCA_046539045.1 Phycisphaerae bacterium | reverse complement strand
CCACGGGCGTGGCGGTCTCGATATCGGCGTTCACGGTCTGCATGGTAAGGAACTGCGACAATGGTGCGATCACCGCGATCAGCAGTACACCAAAAAGCACAGTCAGCAGATACTTGAGTTTCATTCCAGGGCCCTTCTTCCTTCACCGGGAATATGGGGATCAGGCTGCCCCGCGCAAGCGACGCGGGGAAAAAAGTTAACCAACCGAACCGATGGAGATGTCCAGCTCCTCGCGAGTGACGATTTTCTCGACCTCGCCGCTGCGGAGGTACACCACGCGGTCCGACACGTTCAGCATGCGGTGGTCATGAGTGGCCGAGACAATCGTCACGCCCTTCTCGTCGCTCAACTCGCTGAGCAGTTCGACGATCTCATGTCCGGTATTGGAATCCAGGTTCCCGGTGGGTTCATCGGCAAGAACCAGGCTCGGGTCGTTGGCCAGGGCACGTGCGATGGCAACTCGCTGCTGCTGCCCGCCGGACAGCTCGCCCGGAAGGTGATGCAGGCGATGGCCCAGGCCCACGCGGGTCAACAGCCGGGCGGCTTTCTCTTCGGCTTCCGCGTCGCTCAGGCCCAGCAGACGCATCGGGAGCATGACGTTCCACAACGCAGAGAAGACCTCGACCAGGTTGTAGTTCTGGAAGATGTAGCCGATGTTGACGCAGCGAATGTACGCCAGCTCCGCCGGGGCCAGGTCCTGCAGGTTCCTTCCGCCCAGCAGCACCTTTCCGTCGGTGGGGAAGTCCAGCGCGCCTACCATGTTGAAAAACGTCGTCTTGCCGGAACCGGACGGGCCCATCAGGGAGACGTATTCGCCCTGACGGATTGCCAGATCGATGCTCTTGAGTGCGTATACTACCGTGTCTCCGGTTTTGTACGCTCTCTGCACGCCCTGAGCTTCGATCAGTACATCGCCCAGCGGGTTCTTGGTTTTGGCTTCTGCCATCGGTCGCTCGCTCAGCTTGGTCATTGACTACCGTTCGGGGAAGCCCGTGCTCCGCCGAATCGTCGATGTCCGTGCCTGCCTTGCCCTTGCGGGGATGCAGGCAGTGAACTTCCGCCGTCCGTCTGATCGGGTCCGTGGTCGATCGACCGGTAACGCCGGCCCGGATCCACCACTGTGGCGGGAACCGCAGAGGCAATTCCGGGCCGACTGACCCGACGCCTCGTTTTGCTGTGACCTCTTTGGAGGTACTGTCCGCTCTGCACTGAATGCAGTCTGCAGAGCATTTCACTCTACCAAAATCGCCTGTGCGTGTCTAGCCAGATGGACCGCAAAATCGGCGTATTGCACGCCCTCCCCGCATACGGTTTTTACCCCCTGGCCGCGGGGGCATCAAGAAGCTTCGCAAAGCCGCGGGGGCCTTTGCGTTTCGGCGCACTGCGCTATCGGCCAACACCGCACCCGACGCCTTCCCCATCCGCACGCGTCAAGCCTTTGTAACTCGTGTCCCTTAGCTGCTACCGGGGCGATCCGGTCCAACGCCCGGAAATCACAGGACGTCTGAGGCGAAGGCGAAGCAAGCGGACCTTGGGACATTTTCCTTCTGAAGTTGCCTTCCATTTTTGCCGATCATGCGCCACGGAGGAACGTTCAATATAAAGGAAGCGACATGACGGAAGAAAAGAACAGACCGACCGGACTCATCCCCCAACTGTTGAGCTTCTGGCTCGGGGCATTGGTCATCGGAGGAATTCTGCTGGGCGTCAAGATGTTCGCCGGTCCGCAGACATCCCAGGCCGACCCACGCAGGATGCAGGAGACCACCGCACGACTGGTCGCCGCGGAAAACCGGCTGGCCGAGATTCAGAACACGGCCGACCGCCTCCACGACGCGCTGGCTGAACTGCGGCAGACCGGAAGCAACATCGCCGCCGACCGGGCCGCCCTGGCTCGCAATCTGCAGATCTTCCGCTCGCAGGTCGCAAAGTACAAGAGCGACCACCTGGATCACCTTCCCGGCTGGCAGCCGGACGGATCGGTCGACAGAGATGACTTCATCCGCGACCTGGTGGAAAAGACCAACGTGGTCGGTATCCGCAACCCGGAGTTCGGCGAAGTCAAGTTCGGGCCGTACCTGCGCCGGATCCCGCGCAACCCGCTGGTTCGCGGGAAAGCATCCACCACGGTGCTCATCGGTGAGGGCCCTGCCCCCGAGGACGGCACCAGCGGATGGTGGCTGGACGCAGAAACCGGGACGATCTACGCCAATAACGACAATCGGTAGTAGACGCGGCCGCTAGTAGTCGTCGATCGCCTCGGAAGAGAGGAACTGAGGCTCGTTTTCGGCAGACGCGTCCGTCGCGCCCGGCGTGCTTCCCTCGCGCCACACGGGCGGGTCGGGGGGTTCCCAGTTGCTGCCTTGCCCGCCGCTCAAAACCACTCCGCGGCGAGGCGGGCGACTTCTTCCAGGAACGCCCGGTCGGCGGCGGTGAACGCGCCGATGGTGTGGGAGTCCAGATCGAGTTCCGCGACGAACGCCCCGTCCTTCATGACCGGAACGACGATTTCCGACTGGGTATCCAGGCTGCAGGCCAGGTAGTTGCCTTCCTCGGTGACGTCGTCGACGACGATGGTTTCCTCCGTCTCGGCCGCCTGTCCGCAGACGCCCTTGCCGTACGGGATTTGCTTGTGGTCGGTGGGTGCCCCGGCATACGGGCCGAGCAGCAGCACGCGCGGGACGGACTCAGCGTAGTAAAAGCCGACCCAGTCGTAGTGCGGCACCTTGCCCTGCAGCAGGTCGCAGATTTCCTGCAGCACGTCGTCGCGCTCGGCGTCCGTGCGGCGGCAGATCGCCCGCACAGCCAGCAGCAGTTCATCCAGCGGTGGTCGATGCATAATATCCTTCCTGTGTCCCACACCATACCCGTGGGAGGCGACTCTGTCGACTCTTTCGGTCCGGCCAACTTGCGTGCTACGGCCGGCGAGGCAATGAGCCGATCCTGCCCGGCGGCGGGCACCCCAGGCGGCGGTCCGGACCTGCCGAAGCTGCGGAAAACTACGGAAAACTACGGAAAAAAGAACCACGCCTGCGGGAACTGACGGAGACAAAATCACCTTAAATCCTTCAGCATCATGCCTTTGTGTGTTTTCGACTCGTTTTGTCATGGTGTTCCTTTCTGTCCGGCGGGCTCCTATCCCTGCCGCCAACGCGTGGGCGCAGACCCCGCGCCCTCCATCCTCTCCTCCGGCGGCAAGGTTTCAGCGCGCGCACGTTGCCGCCGGCCCGCAACCAGATCCGCAACCCCAACGCCGACACGGAGAAGAAAATATCCGAATCCCACCATTTCACCGGGAGACATGGGGACCCTTTCAGCGCGCGCCCATGTCCAGCCTCGCAACGAACTGAGAGGACGCGGGGTTGATGCCCACACAGAGGCTCAGAGAGACAGAGTTTTCCTGGTAAGCAGGCGGGAAACTCAAACATGGTAGCGACTGTCTTGGAATTCAAGCACATTCTGGGTTCCACGGGATACTATCTCGAAGCATGGCGTTCAGGATGGTCACCAGTTTACGCATGCAGGCGATCAGGGCCGTCATCTTCTTCTTGCCGTTGGCGAGAAGCTCGCTTCCGCACGCTGCCGCGCTGTGTCCGGGTTCGTTGGCGGGTTCACTCGGTGTGCATCGTCCGGCAGCGTCCGTAGCAGAAAACGCTATGCACCCTACCCGGCTTGCTCTTGCCCGGCCGGGGCAAACGGCCGACCGAATGAATCCCGTTGCCCACCAATGCGCAAAGAGGTACACTATCTTGCCGCTTTGCAATAAGTACTCGCAGGAGAACCCATGCACTACGACTTCCCCTATAGAGACATTCCCGGTCTGGATTTCCCCGACGACAACCCGCCCACGCTCTACGGCGTCAAATCGCTGGAGGGTCAGGGCGACGAGAACGAGCTGATCCGCCAAAGCATCGCCAACCCGATCGGCATGGACCGGTTCGGCAGCTACCTCAAGCCGGACAGCAGCGTGCTGATCCTCATCGACGACATGTCCCGGCCGACGCCTGCAGACAAGATCCTCCCGCACGTGCTGGAGGAGATCCACTCGGCCGGGGTGAGCAAGGACAACGTGCTGCTGCTGGTCGCGCTGGGCACGCACCGGCACATGACCGAGGCCGAGATCGCCACAAAAGTCGGCGACAGGATCGCCGGCGAGTACCGCGTGATCAATCACGAGTGGGAAAACCCCGACGCCCTTCACAAATACGGCGAGCTGGACAGCGGCGTGCAGGTGGTGCTCAACAAGCACATGCGGGACGCGGATTTCGTCATCGGCGTCGGGGGGATCACGCCCCACCCCGCAGCCGGCTTCAGCGGCGGGGGAAAGATCGTCGCCCCGGGCGTGGCCACGGAACACGCGGTGGGCGAGTTCCACTGGCAGAGCGTGCAGACGCCCCAGGCCGACGTGCTCGGCGTGCGGGACAACCCGATGCGCGAGCAGATCGACCAGATCGCCGAACTGGCCGGGCTCAACGCGATTGTCAATGTCATCCAGGACGGCCACGGGCGCGTCGTGCGGGTTTTCAGCGGGCATTACATCGATGCCCACCGGGCCGGGTGCGAGTTCGCGCTGGAGGTATTCGGCACCGAGATCGAGAAACCGGACGAGGCGGATATCTTCATCGCCGACACGCACCCGCTGGACCAGGAGCTGTGGCAAGGCGTCAAGGCGATGTGCGCCCTGGACTGCATCGTGCCCGACGGTGCGGTGGTGATTCTCGTCACGCCAAGTCCGGAAGGCGTGGCACCGCAGCACCCGGACGTGCTGAAATACGGCTACCGCACGCTGGAAGAGGGGCGCAAACTCGTCGAGCAGGGAGTCAGCAAGGTCGCTGCCCATAACATCGTGCAAGGCGGGCGGCTGGTGCGACGGACGACGGCGCTGATCGTCTCCGGTGGGGTCATGGCCGACGAGGCGGAGCAACTGGGCTACCGGAAATTCGACACCCCGCAGCAGGCACTGGAAGAGGCCTGGAAGATCAAAGGCAAAGACGCCAGGACGATCATCCTCCGCATGGGCGGCGAAATCTGCCCGGTTGTCAAAGAGTAACCACTGAGTTCACAGAGGACACAGAAAACGGCTTGGCGCCACAGATCACACGGATTACATCGGTTTTCAGGGATGCGATATG
>JBKHHU010000225.1:0-5132 GCA_046539045.1 Phycisphaerae bacterium | reverse complement strand
GGCAGGTTCGGGCGGCTGATCCTGTTGCGTTGCGAAAGTGGTGCTTTACCGGGTTTTGGCCAGCGTTTTCACCAATTGCCGACGGATGTCCTGCAAGACGCGCAGCTGGCGTTGTTTCTCGCGTTCGATGCCTTCCCGGGTTGGCGGCTGGAGTCTCTGTTCCGTGTGAAGAGGGCTTGTACTGAGCATATTTGATCTCCTGTTGTCTCTTTCATCGGCAAACCGCAGGCCGCAATTCGAGTCGATTTGCAAGGTGTCCCAAAGATTTCTGCGATTCGGCAAATTTCGCAAAAAATAGCGTCTTCCGGTAATGACCCCGGGAAGGTTGTTCATGCTTGGCATGCTGGGTTGTTCAGCCCGTCGACGGTAAGCTTTTTCCTGCATTGGGTTTAAATGCCATTGGTCGGTTGCCCGCGCCGGCCGGGCGTAAGGTAGGTACCCAACAGGCTCCGGAAGGACACACTGCAGCGTCCGTCCAAGGCGGTTCCTGCTGCGGAAAAGCGCCTCTTTGCTTGGCGCGAAGCGATAGAATTAGCGTGAAAGGAGCGGGAGCCCAGCCTCAGACTCCTGCACGTCTCCACTGACATGCTCAGTCAGTTCACCAGGTGGTGACCCAATTCCAGAGAGGCAGTATATCGCGTAAGTCCCAATGAACAGGAGGCGTCGCATGCGATTTAACTTAAAACGCGTATTGGCACTATTTGTTGTTGTAGGTATCTCCGCAAGTGCCTGGGCCGCACCGTGGTCCATTGAATACGGAGATATCCCTGCCGAAGATTCGAACGAAGTGACATTCGTCGGCCTGCTTGAGCAGTCCGACAATGCCATGGAGCCGACCGACCCGAGCGATGGCCAGTTCGGCGAGCCCACGAAGCTGACCCCGGGCGAATACGTTACCAGTCTGAAGTTCTTCCCGCTGCGGTTCTCCTCTACGTCGTCCAACGGCGAGGCGGAGACCATCGACGGGCAGCTCCAGACGGAGATTATTGGCGCCGAGAATCGGTACATCGACCAGATTGCCTTCTCGGAAGCCGGCGATTTCTCGCTGGTCGGCGGAGCCCTCGACACCAACGCCAACATCTTTGCCGCAGCTCACGTCACCATCCTCGAAGGGGCCGACAAGGACATCGGCAAGACGGTCACCGTGGTGCTCGAGGTCGAACCGGAGGCTCCGTACGATTCGCCCGATGCCAATGCTTTTGTGGCCGACGGTGTTATCGAACTGACAGCCGAGGGTCTCAATGCCACGCGGGTTCAGGTCAGCTGGGACAACATCCTCCAGACGACCAGTGAAGAAAGCAGCACCGCGATGATCGAAAAGAAGGTGCTGGAACTGGACGTCACGTCCCAGACGATCATTCCTGAGCCGACAACCGCTCTGATGTTGCTGAGCGTCGGTGGCATTCTGGCACTGCGTCGTAGGCGGAAATAGTTCGAACGATCACGTGGTCGGATCACGAACTGATGAGGCTCACACGCGGACGATGGACAGCAATGTCCGTCGTCCGCTGTTTTTTTGATTGGTTGCCAAGCCGGGTATTCCCGCCGCATCTACCCGGATCCCTACGGACAGTTGGTCCCAACTGCCCTGCTGGCTGGGCTATGCGGTGCCGTCTACAAAGAGAAAGCGGGGGCGAAGAGAATGCCTCTGCGCCCCCGCCGTTCGGGTCAGTCGGGTTTCACACGTCGATCAATACATGTCTTCCATGCCCGCACCGGCGCCGGCGGACTTCTTCTCCGGCAGGTCGGTGACCACCGCGTCGGTCGTCAGCAGCAGCCCGGACACGCTGGCGGCGTTCTGCAGGGCGGACCGCTCGACCTTGGTCGGTACGATGACGCCCATCTTGATCATGTCGCCGTACTTGCCTGTCATGGCGTTGAACCCGAAGTTCACATCGTCGGATTCCATCACCTTCGCCGAGACGATCGCGCCGTTCAGGCCGGAGTTCTCGGCGATCTGGCAGACCGGAGCGTTGAGGGCCCGACGGATGATGTCCACGCCGGTCTTCTCGTCGTCGTTGTTGCACTTGACCGAGTCCAGGGCCTTCATCGCCCGAAGCACGGCCACGCCGCCGCCCGGGAGAATGCCTTCTTCCACGGCCGCCCGGCATGCGTGCAGCGCGTCTTCCACGCGGGCCTTTTTCTCCTTCATCTCGACCTCGGTGGCAGCCCCGACGTTGATCTGGGCCACGCCACCGGACAGCTTGGCCAGGCGCTCTTCCAGCTTCTCGCGATCGTAGTCGCTCGTGGTCGATTCGATCTGCTGCTTGATCATCTCGATCCTGCCGGTGATTTCCTGGGTGCTGCCGGCACCTTCGATGATCGTGGTCGTATCCTTGTCGATGCGAACCGTCTTGGCCGAGCCGAGGTCGGCGGTGTCCACGCTGTCGAGGCTGACGCCCATGTCTTCCATGATCGCCCTGCCGCCGGTCAGCGTCGCGATGTCACGCAGCATTTCCTTCCGGCGGTCGCCGAAGCCCGGAGCCTTGACGGCCACGCACTGCAGCGTGCCGCGCAGGCGGTTGACCACCAGCGTCGCAAGCGCTTCGCCATCGATATCCTCGGCGATGATCACCAGCGGTCGGCCGGACTGGGCGATCTTCTCCAGCAGCGGGACCAGGTCCTTGATGGTGGAGAGCTTCTTCTCGTAGATGAAGATGTACGGATTCTCGATCTCGCAGAGCATTTCCTTGGGCTTGTTGACGAAATGCGGCGAGACGTACCCGCGATCGAACTGCATGCCTTCGACCAGGTCCACGTAAGTCTCCAGGCCCTTGCCCTCTTCGACGGTAATCACGCCGTCCTTGCCGACCTTGTCCATCGCCTCGGCAATCATGTCGCCGATTTCGCTGTCCTGGTTGGCCGCACACGTGCCGACCTGGGCAACTTCCTTGCTCTTGCCGATGGGTTTGGACATGCCGACCAGTTCGTCGACCACTTTCTGCACGGCCTTGTCGATCCCGCGCTTCAGGTCCATCGCCTTGGCGCCGGCGACGATGTTCTTGAGGCCCTCGTTGAAGATCGCCTCGGCGTAGATGGTTGCCGTCGTGGTTCCGTCACCGGCGACGTTGGACGTCTTGGAAGCGACTTCCTTGACCATCTGGGCGCCCATGTTCTCGCCGGCGTCTTCCAGCTGGATTTCCTTGGCGACGGTCACGCCGTCCTTGGTGACGGTCGGAGCGCCGAAGGACTTTTCGATGGCGACCACGCGCCCGGTCGGTCCGAGCGTGACCTTCACCGCCCTGGCCAGCTTGTTCACGCCGCGGCGGATCGCTTCCCTCGCCTCAACATCGAACGCGATTTTCTTCTTTGCCATTGTTGTATCTCCTCTTCAGCCTCGCTGAAGCTCACATTCAGTCGATAATCGCAAGAATGTCCGACTCGTCCATCAGCAGGTACTCGTCGCCGTCGACCTTGATCTCGGTCCCGCCGTAGCTGCTGAACAGCACCTTGTCGCCCTCGGAGACCTGGAACTCCGACCGGCTGCCGTCGTCCAGCAGCTTGCCGTCGCCCAGTTTCAGGACGATGCCCTCGCGGGGCTTTTCCTTGGCGGTATCCGGAAGGACGATTCCGCCCTTGGTCATGCTCTCCGCCTCGACCCGCTCGATGAGGACCTTCCCGCCCAGCGGGCGTACGTTGGGGCTCTTCTTAACCATGTGACGCTCCTTTATCCTTTGCTGCTTCTCTGTCTTGACATCGCGGCCGGTACTGAATCACGAAACCGCGCTCCCGTCGGCCGCCTGTGTGCACGGGAACGCGGCACTCATTTCTCATTTGTTGGTTGTATCAGTGGTCCAGATCGCCCCGGAGCATCGCGTCCAGGCGGACCATCATCCGCTGGATCTGCCGCAGCAGCGATTCCAGGTCCAGCGGCTTCATCTCCACGCTGAAGGCCGTCAGCCGCAACGCCGACTCCAGCCACCGGCGGTCGTTGCGACTGGTCAGCACCACCACCGGAAGCATGTTGTCCAGGCGACGGATCATCCGCAGCAGTTGCAGGACGTCCAAGCCGAGATCGGCCTGGTCGTCAAGCACGGCAGCGTCCGCCTGCCCGGCCCGGACCACGTCCAGCAGTTCGCCCTGGGTCTCGACCGGATGCGTCTTGACGTACTGCCGGCCGATAATCAACTCCAGTGCCGGTTGCCACTTCTCGGCCTCGCCGGTAACCACCAGACTGAACGGCGTCCGTTGTTCTTGTTCATTCACAGCCGCGACCATCGGTGCTGTCTCCCAACATCCTCGTCCCGCCCGGGGACCATACTTCCTCTGACCACCGTCAGACACAAGATGGAGTGCAACTGGAGTGCCATGATACATAAGTGTCTACAGAGACTCGTCTTCCTTTGAAATTCGATGACAGACTCCCCCGGAAATCCCTGCTCAAATGACGCCCCAACCGCCCCGCCGCTGCTGTTTTGACAGGCCGGACCGCCTCCGGTCCGCCCCTACTTGACCTGCTTCTCCGGCGGATCAACCAACAGCCGGTAGCGGATGGTCATCGACTTGCCGTTGCGAAGTTCGCGAAGTTCCATCACCCCCATCGACCCGTCGGCCGTGCGGAAGGCAGCCAGCGAGCCGGGCTTGCTCTCCGGCGCTGCGGTTGTCAGTCGCCGAAGCGTGCGGGAGACCTTGTCGGGCGTGACGTCCTTCCATTTCCCGGACATCGGCTCGACGATCAGCCCGTACCGCCAGATCGGCCAGGTGGTGCGACGCTTGTAATCCGTAAGTGTCAGATCAATTCCAACCTTGCGGAACAGGGGCCCCTGAGCGGTCCATGAGTCGTACCGCTTCCGGCCGTTGTGTTCGCCCCCCCTTCCGCCCAGTGCCTTGTGCAACTTTCCGGTTTCCAGATCGAGCATGCATATTGAACCCGGGGCGAACACAGGCACGGTCACCGTCCTGGACGGCCCGAGTATCTTCCGGGTCCTCTCGGGCGGGAGTTCGAGGCGAACCTTCCGCCTCTTGAGCTCCTGTACAGGTTTCAGCGAGATGCCCTTGATCTCCATACGCCGCAGCTTCCGCCAGCGGATCAGGACGGCCTTGATATCATCCACACGAGGACGGAAACGGTACGCCTTAGCCCACATTATTCATGAAGCGGCGTGAGAGGCAAGATTCGTGTGCGTTTTGTG
>JBKHHU010000224.1:0-5137 GCA_046539045.1 Phycisphaerae bacterium | reverse complement strand
TATTGGAAACTCCAACGTGCCGCCTGACACACCGCCCCCAATTTATGTCGCACACGCAAATCGCCGCGACGGCGCTTGCACACAGCGGCGATTCGGGTAAGATGTCACCATCGGCCGGGGCTTACCAACACGGTCGATGCCGAGCGCGCGTAGCTCAATGGATAGAGCATCGGTCTTCGGAACCGAGGGTTGGGGGTTCGAGTCCTCCCGCGCGTAATATCAATTATAGTAAGGCGTTAGGAGAAGTAGCCCGCTGAAGTTAGCTAGGTTCAGTGGGCTACTTCTTCTCTTTTTCCTTCTCTTTGGCCTCATGTTCTTCTTGTTTTCAGGTGAGCCCCAGGGCCTCCATGGTCTACCATATGGAAGCCATCACTCCGAATGGGATGGCCGTCACATCCAGAGAATGGAGGGCAAAACCAGACATGGCCAAAGCGAACGATTCTGCGATCGCCCGCCCCACAAGGACAACCAAGAACCGTGGGATTGTCGTCAACGTGGTCGCCGCTCCGTGGGAAGATCCCGCCGAATTCGTCCGGTCACATGGACGCCCGACGATCAAGATCAATGCACACCCCACGGGCGGCAGCAGCTGATTTCGGCGGCTGCCCCAGAATATTCACAGCGGAGCCTGTCCCCGTTTCTGGACGGTGCTCGCTCGGAACCGATGAGCATCCGCTGAAGCCCGGACAATTTGAGCAGCTCCTGCATGAATCGATGCAAGGCGAAAAGCAACTGGGTGACCAAGAGCGAGAGATTCGGCGTGACATGGTCACGGGCCGGGCGCTGTGCAATCGCAAGCTGGAGAAGGAGATCGCCAACCTGGAGCGTTACCTTGGTGGCGTAGAAGCAGACCCACACCAGGCGAATGCCGCCATAGCGAGGATCGGTGTGTTGGCACGTGATTTCGAGGGGGGGTTGGGCAGGCCCGCAGACTGGTCCGACGATGATCGGGAAGACCGGGCCCAGTTGGAGGAGCGCCTCCAACATCTCTACGACCGACAGCAGGAACTACGAGTCTCAGAACTCAAAGCCTCCATTTCGGAACTGGAACGCGAGACGGGAGAACCCACCCAGGAGGAAGCTGATGCCGCGATCGCGGCCATGTACAGTTTAATGTGACGGAGCCTCCGCACGCATACGAGGCTCTGCGATGTTTGCGTGATGCGGCCGTAGAAAGACTCCAATTTTCACATTAAAAGATTGCAGGGTGGGGGTTGGCCTCGGGAATTCCCTTACGCGAGGGGGCCGCCGGAGGAAAACACCATCGCCCTATATTGACGTAAGACCTTGTGCTGAATAGTGTATTATCTGTCATAGGCTTGGGCCCTGTCACCGACTGCCCCCTCTGACCTTGAACCACTCAACAAGCTTGGGAAACCCGTTTCGGTCTCGGTGTAGCAGAAAACGTAAACTGGTTTACAGGTCCGGTCGAGGGGAGATCCGGCCGCTGGATAGCGGAGGGACCACTTAATCAGAGCGATTTGTGCCCTCGTCGAATCCTCTGGGATCTGCTGGCAGGCCGCTTGTCAGCGATCCTCGCCCATGTCGTCCAGAAACTCGCTGGGAGGGTCGACACTGGTGACCAACAGGTTCTCCCGGGCCCGGGTGCAGGCGACGTAGAGCAGGTGCCGCTCGGTGTTGTACACCTCTTCCAGGTCCGACTCGTCGGTCACAGCTTCCAGGCGTTCCTCCAGAGGGATGACCTCATCATCACAGGCCATCACCACCACTGCCCGGAACTCAAGGCCCTTGGCCAGGTGCATGGTGCATGCCGATACGTGCCCGGGCTTTGACGAGAACTGGTCGGTCAGGCTCACTGAATCCATCCGGGCTTCAGCAATGGCGGCCACCGCACGCGACAACTGCTGGTCGCTACGCACAAAGACGCCGATTTCCTCAGGCTTCAGGCCTTTCTCTTGTCGCTGCTTCAGCCAGGCGGCCACGGCCTTGCACTCGCCCTCCTCGTCCTGGAGGGCCCGGATCTCCGGTGCCGGCCCGTTGAAGATCGAGACAGTGCCCCTGCGATTCTCTGTATTCCCATCAACGTCTTGCAACTCGGGCGGCAGCAGCCGGTCGGCCTGGCGCCGGATCTGGTGCGAGGTCCGGTAGTTCACCCGCAACGTACGTGATCGGCCCCGCACATCCACCCCAAGCGATCGCCAGGAGAACGGTGCCTGGAAAATCCGCTGACCGAGATCGCCAGCGAAGAACAGGCCCTCGTCTCTACCGCTGCCCAGAGCCGCCAGGAATCGCAGCTGGGCCACACCCACATCCTGGGCCTCATCGACCACGACATGGCCGTACGGAGCCTTCTGCCCCGTCTGCAAGTGGGTCGCCAGCTTCGACAGCATCATCGCCCCCGTCAGCAGGTTCTTCTCTGCCAACTGGGCTCGGACCCCATCGAAGATATCCCAGAGAACCTGCCTCTGCTTTTCGCCCAGGCGTGTCCTTCGTCCCAACCGTTGTACGTCGCGGTAGGCCTCCCAGCTGCCCAACTGCCAGGCGTCCACGACATCCGACCACTCCGTCTCCAGGAACCGGAGGGTGAACCGGTGATCCCCAACGTCTGCAGCCGCCTGCTTCAGCAGATCGGAAACCGCAGCATCGTCGACCAGCCTGGCCTTGCCGACCATGGCCTGGTACAGCCGCTTGGCGACCTGGTCAACCGCGTGTACCTCGATCCGCTCGAAGACCCGAGGCTCGTTGCCCACCAGTCGCCGGAGCTTCACTTCCAGCGCCTGGGCCAAGGTAGCCGAGAAGGTCGTCAGCAGGACCCGCGTATCCGGGTACTTTCGGGCCAGATGCACGGCCCGGTGCAAAGCCACCACCGTCTTGCCCGTGCCGGCCGACCCGGAAACCCGTGCAGGCCCGTTGTAATCGCGTTCCACGAGCTCCCGCTGGGTCGGGTGCAGGAAGACCGTCCATTTCTCCCACGGATAGTCCAAGGCCCGCTGGAGGTCCTCGACGTTGGTCATCACGCGGAACCGACGCTGGGCGTCGGGATGCTCGAACGGATCAGTATCGACAATGACCGGCTCAGCCACCTTGGGAATGCCTCCGGTGGCGAGCTCAAGAAGTGCCTCGGCCGCTTCGGCCGGCAGACGATCGGTCAGTTCCAGGATGGTATCTTCGTCTGCTTGGCGGACATCTTCCATCCATTCGGATGGGACGCCGTAGGAGAGCAGCGTGTCATCATCCACAGCCGCGAACAGCGCTGGCTTCGGCGGAGCGGGTTGCTCCACCTCGACGTACTTCGGGACAACGACCTCCTGAACGGTCTCACGGACCTCCACGAGCTGGGCTGCGCCTGTCTTCGGATGCGTCTGCAGCTTGCGGCGCTCAGCCCATCGGTAGGCGTCGTCGTGGTGGCCGACGTAGCACAGAAGGAGGCTTGTATCCGTCCTGTGCACGATCAGGCGGATGTCTTTGCTGACACGGATGGACCAGAAGTTCTTGTCACGAGGCTTGTCGAGCTTGTGGAACTGCATGCCAGGACTGGCCGCATTGACTTGAAGATCGAACGCCGTCGTCTTGACGGCCTTCTGCTCCGAGTCGTTCAGCTTCACCAAGCTGTCGGTGAATGTGTCGGCGATGCGAAATTCCATCAGTCCGCTTCTCCTGGTCTTTCCGGAATGAAGCCCCGTCGGCCTTGATCGGAACCAGTGAAGCGAATCACATTGGCGCTATCATAAATGTCTGCCGGAGGATCATCGTTCTCAAGGACGATCACTTGTCCGGACTCACGCTCCGCCAAGTCATGATAGAAGGCCTCCTTAACATTTGGGCTGAAGCCTTCTTCGTTCTCGTCAGGCTCTCGATAGACAACCAGCGGCGAATCCAGCACCACAAAGCCCGGATGGGCACGCTCCCTGTCGCGGCAGTAGTCCATGAGGCCCAGGTTAAAACTTGCGCGAGTAGCTGCTGAACTTGTGGTGCCGCCAATGCTGCAACAATCGGGCCGTCTCAGGGGTCACCTGCCATTCCGACGGGTTGGTCCACTGACGCCAGCGGTCGACTTCCTGGCGAATCCCGTTGATGATGGAAGTCGGGTCGTACTGCTGCTCGTCGCTGGAAAGGCCCTTTCCCTCGTCGAACACCAGTTCCTGTTGTCGACCGGACTGCTTCCGCTTCCTAGGCTTTGGGATCGGCGTGATGAATTCAGCACGTCGTCGTGTCTCGACGACCTTCTGCGTCGGCTGACCGTGTTCATCGAGCTCCCAGTGACGCGAGGGATACTCGTAGGGCGAGTTGAGGATCGGCTGCTTGAAGAAGTCGTCTGCCATTTTCATCCCTCAGTTTCTCCGTGTGCCACGGTTCTGCAACCACTCGTCGATCGCGGCCCGGTGGAACCGCTAGTGGCGGGCCACATTCTGGCTAGGAACCCGGCATTCCTGCACCAGCCTGCAGGCATGGACCGGAGGATATTCAGGCACGCGGCGACTTCCCGGAGGGTCATCACGGTGTCCGGTTGCTTGGCCATGGCAAAGCCCTTCCTGCTCGACATGGGGATACAACCCCCTGGGTCCACTGTCATTTAACAGTGCCGGCCGCAGGTTGTAAAGGACCGCACCGGGAGATCGCATGCCGACCGATCTTGGCACGATGGTACGACAGCTACGGTCGCCGTCCGGGACGCAGCGCCCACGATGCACTGGATGCGCTGACGGTCGGGATCACACAATGCAAGGTCAACTGGGTGCTCGATGCGGACATTCGTGGGTTCTTCGATGCCATCGACCACGAGTGGCTGATGACGTTCATCGAGCATCGGATTGCGGACCGGCGCGTGATCCGCCACGTGAAGAAGTGGCTTCGCGCCGGCGTGTTGGAAGATGGCCGACGGGTCGACCCGGAAATTGGCACGCCCCAGGGCGGAAGCATCTCGCCGCTGCTGGCGAATGTCTATCTCCACTATGTGTTTGACCTGTGGGCCCATCAATGGCGTCAGCGGCATGCGGTCGGTGATGTAATCATCGTTCGGTACGCCGACGACTTCGTGGTGGGCTTCCCCATCCCCAACGCGGACTTGGACGCCGATCCCGCACTTCGCCTTGCTCCGCCAGGTCGAGACGATCATGGACTAGGGCGGCATGCAGATCGTCCAGCAGGCCCATGCCCTCAGCCCGGGCGGGTTGCG
>JBKHHU010000223.1:0-5173 GCA_046539045.1 Phycisphaerae bacterium | reverse complement strand
GCGGCGAGTTTGGCGTGGAGGACGCCCTTTTCTCTCCGAAGGCAATCGGCGAGGGCTCTGATGTCTTTGCCCTTGCCGCGCACCATGATCATCTCCGCACACAGGTGATGGGAGAGGTGGACGTGCGTGGTGGCCAGTACCACACCAGGAAAATCATGCTGCCGCTCGGTCAGACACTCCGTCAGGCCGCGCGTGTGGTGGTCATAGAGCAGCGAAATCGTCCCGAGCAACTCATCGCCGGTCTGCCACTCCTGATCTACCAGGTAATTGCGGACCATATCGCGGACGAATTCGGAGCGATTGCAGTAGTTGTGAGCAGCCACTTCCCTTTCGAGCTTGTCGAAGAGGGACTTCTCTATCGAGACCGTGAATCGGACCAGGTCGGACATGGCCGCCTCCTTTCCCTGATCATCCTACAGGGGCTGCCGCCGTTTTCAAGCTCAGTCGGCGCAACGGCTCTCACGAACGGCGTCCAGGAAGAACAGGTCTTCCCGATCAACCAAGGATGTAAGGCGCAGACCTGCGGCGTTGAGCAACGGTTCCCACGCCTGGCCGACGGGCAGGATGTCGTCGTTGACGGGACCCTCGAGACCGGCGTGGAAGCCGTTGATGTGGGCGCTGCCGGCCAGGTGCATGACGATCAGCCGTCCCGCCGGTTTCAAGGCGCGGGCGAAGTTGCTCAAAGCGGCGGGCTGGTCGCGAAAGTGCGGAAAGCTGTGGAAACACAGGATCACGTCGTACCGGCTCTGGTCCAGGCGGTCGCGGCACACGTCGAGACAGGCGAAATCCGCATCGATGCCCTTGGCACTGGCGCGGGCGACCATCTCAGGCGCGAAGTCGACGGCCGTCACCCGCCCCGGCGCGACCTGGGCAGCCAGCCACGCGGTCGTCTTGCCGGTCCCGCAGCCGACCTCCAAGAGGGACTGCCCCACCTTGAGGGCCAGCATATCGGCATGCTGACTGAGCCTGTCGGTCATGGTCTGGCTGGAGGGTTCCTCATCGTCCCAGCGGCCGGCCAGGGCGTCGAAGTATGCGATTCGCGGGTCCGAGACGTTCATACGAAAATCCTCTTGCGTAATACGAGTGCGTGTCATACGATTTTTGTAATCGTAATACCGCCTTGGCAGCCGGTCAAGCATGCCTTTGCGGTTTCGTGGTCAGCTTGACCGGAAGTGAAGTGAGGAGAACGCTCATGAAACTCGCTCGTGTTGCATCGGTTGTGTTGGTCGGGAGCCTGCTCGTCATCGCGTCATCGGCCAGTGCCGAAACCAAGCACCGGGACCTCCAAGCCGTAGATGAAGACGGCGTGTCCACCTGGTCGGGGAGCCATCCCTTCACCGTCACCGGCGTGATCCTCAACAATCCGGAGGACATGCTGGATCCTACGTTTGACCCCACCGCTTCACCGACCGATACCGACAACGGGAGGATGGGCGGCGAGTGGCAGCTCTTCATACAAGGCGTTGGCGACGACCGCGGTGGCACGGCCCTATGGATGGGCCAGAACTACAACAGCTTGGGCCCGTGGATTCCGGCTGGCAACTCCTACAACGAGACTGACTGGACTTCGGAGATGACCCGCGTGAACTACGATGCGACTGGGCGCCGGTTTCGCCAGGGAGACTTGGTTGAGGTAACCGCCAACAAGTCACTTTTCTACGGCGGCAAGCGGAATGTCAATGAATCCCATCGCACCACTCGCGACAACAACTTCTCGATCAGCCTGGTTACGGCCGACTACGGCTTGCCAACGGCCGAGGCGCTCTCGCTCAGCGATCTGTACGCCTCCACCAGTGCCGACGGCTACGATTCAAAATATCCAATGTTCGATCAGACCCGGAACACGGGAGCAGAGCACTATCAGGGCATGTATGTGCGATTGAACGGGCTGACACTTACCGACAGCAGCGGATGGGACGGAACGGCGTGGGATGACCGGCTTTGCACGGTGGCCGACGATCTGGGACACACGCTGAACTTTCGCATGCCCCTGTACGACTTGGGCGATGTCCCCACCGGTGTTTTCGACGCATACGGGATCATCAACCAGGAGTCGGGCAGCGGCACGAACGGGCGGATGGGCTATGAACTGTTCGTAACCAGCGTGGTGCCGGAACCGGCCAGCTTGTCACTCCTGACATTCGGAGCGCTGGCATGCTTGAGACGCCGCCGAAAATGAGCGGACCTCGGGCAACTCGCGGTTTTACGCTAATCGAGTTGCTGGTGGTCATCGCGATCTTGGCGCTGCTGCTGTCTATCCTCCTTCCGTCCCTCAGTGCGGTCCGAGAGATGACCAAGGCGACAAAGGTCCATGCCGAGCTCTACGGCCTTGGCTTGGCCTTGGAGATGTACGGCATGGATCAGGACGGCAAGTACCCACCGGTTCGCGTCAACTGCAACAGCGACATGCGCGACCACTGGTGCCAGCTCCCGGTAGAGCTGGCCGATGGTGGCTATGTGCCGAAGGGTTCCCCCGATGGCGGTCTGGCGGCGGCCGTCGAAGACGAATTCAATCCCGGCCATACCTATAAGTACGCCGCCCCCGGGCCTGGCCTGCTCAACGGCGGTCCCGGATACGACCACGAGATGTGGATACCCGATGATTTCCCCCGATGTCGGTCCACGACAGGCCGGTACTGCGGCGATAACAAGACTGCTCCGGTAAGATGGGCTGTATGGAGCCTTGGCCCGCAGCCCAAGAGCGCCAAGTCCGAAAGTCCCTACCAGCCCCTTAGCCGGCAGACGTGGTACACCGGCACGCGGGACACCGGTGTACTGGTTCGCTTTGCCTCCATAGACGGTCCTCAGATGAAGAGCCCTTGATCATGCGAGCATCCATTCTTCTATTGGCGGCATTGGCGGTACTGCCTTTGGGCTGCCGCAAGAACTCAGATAAGCCGGCAGCGCCGGTGGCAGCCACGAACAGTCTGCTCGAGTGCGCGGTCAAGGACCTGCTTGGCGAATCGACATCAGTCTTGCGTTTGGCCGAGCCCGGCATGTGCCCCGGCCACTTCGACATCCGGCCGAGTCAGGTGCAGCAACTCCGTCGATGCCGCGTACTACTGCGGTTGGACTTCCAGAAGTCGCTCGACACGAAGTTGGCCGGCGCCAAGGATGACGGCCTGCGTATTGCCGAGATACGCATTTCGGGCGGCCTCTGTGAGCCGGAAAGCTACCTGGCGGCTTGCCGGCAGACGGCCGACGCCCTGATCGCAGCCGATTTGCTGGACCGCGCGACGGCGGATCAGCGTCTTGCGGCCATCCGGGCCCGCATCGAACAGACCTCCGCCCTGTGTCGCCAAAGGGTGGTCGCTCTGCGCGACCGGTCGGTAATCGCCAGCAGCCATCAAGAGGCGTTCTGTCGATGGCTGGGCCTTCGCCCCGTAGCCGTGTTCGCAGGAGCAGACTCGGCCGGTGTGAGGCAGGTGGATCACGCCGTCCGGCAAGGCGAACAGGCCGGCGTGAAGCTGATCATCGCAAACCGGCCGGAAGGCCGTCGCGTGGCGGATGCCCTGGCGGAAAGGCTCGGTGCGAGGGTGGTCGTCTTCGGCAACTTCCCTGCGTTAAGCAGTGATCACACGTCCTTCGATGATCTGATCGAGTCCAACGTTGATGCTTTGGTCAAGGCGGCCAGTCCATGACGCTTCACGCCATCGAATGCGACAGTCTGGTTGTCCGCGCCGGCGGGCGTGCGATCTTGGACGTCCCTGGTCTGACAGTATCCAAAGGAGAATTGCTCGGCCTGCTCGGGCCGAACGGAGCGGGCAAGAGCACGTTGCTTCGGTGTCTGCTTGGCATGCAGGGGGCCGTTCGCGGGCGGGTCTCAGTCCTGGGAACGGACGTGGTCAGGCTTTCCTCCGGTGAGTTAGCCAAGCTTCGCCGGCGAATCGGATTTGTGCCGCAGATGCTCCCAGCCCGTAGCGAAATGCCCCTCACGGTCCGTGAGGTCGTTGCCATTGGTCGAACAGGGATAGCCGGGCTTCTACGGCCGCTGCGGCGCGAAGACTGGGGCATCGTGGACGAATGGGTTGATCGTCTGGGCCTGGCCGCGCTGGCGAAGCGGGGCTTCAGCGAGCTCTCCGGCGGAGAGCAGCGCAAGACATTGATCGCGCGCGCCATGGTCCAGCATCCGGAACTACTGCTTCTGGATGAACCGACCGCCAACCTCGACCTCGGATGGCGCGAGCGGATCGTGGAGACCATCGACCATCTCTACGATTCCATGAAACTGACCGTGGTGCTGGTCTGCCACGAACTGGAGGTCCTGCCCACGTCGTGTGGTCGTGTCGTCGTGCTGGAAGACGGACGGCTGCGGGCCGACGGGAGCCCGCAGGAGGTCCTGACCACGAGCACGGTTGCCGATCTATACGGGCCGGGCCTCTCCATCGTGCGCAGCGGCGGGCGATTTGCCGTCGTGCCGGGGGAGCAGGTCCATGCTTGATCTGGCGTTCTGGGCTCCGGTGATGGCGGGCGGCCTGCTGGCAGGCGGTTCCAGCGGGCTGCTGAGTGTGTACATCGTCGGCATGCGGATTCCGTTCTTGGGCGTCTGTGTGGCTCACGCTGCTCTCGCCGGTGCGGTCTTCGGAGCATTGGCGGGCCTGCAAGGGTCAATGCTTCTCTTGCCGGCATTGGCAGGAGCGGCCGTTACGGCGTTGGCGTTGGGCCTGTCCGATCCCAGAAAGATAAACATGGACGCCAACGTGATCATGGGACTGCTGTTCTCCGTGACCATGGGCCTGGCGTTCGTTGGTTTCGGGCTGTTTCAGGTGTTCGGACGAAGCGACAACGATGTTCGCAGCCTGCTCTGGGGGAGTCTACTCTACTGCCGATGGTCGGACGTGTGGCTGATGCTTGGAGCAAGCGCCGCGCTGGGGCTGTTCGTCCTTGCCTTCGGTAAGGAGATGCGGGCGATCCTGTTCTCGCGCATCGACGCCCAAGCTGTCGGCATACGAGCCACGGGAGTGTGGACGGGGTTCCTCATCCTGACGGCCGTGTTGATGACCGTGAACTTCCAGACGGTCGGCGGTCTCATGATCTACAGCCTCATCACGAACCCCGCCGCTGCCGCGTTCCAACTCGTTCGGGGAACCGGCCGGGCCATCGTGCTGGCCGTCGCGTTCGGTGCGATCAGCGGCTTGGGCGGCTTCTTGCTGTCGGCCGTCACCGATCTGCC
>JBKHHU010000222.1:0-5173 GCA_046539045.1 Phycisphaerae bacterium | reverse complement strand
ACCATGGCGCTGCTGGGCCTCGGTGGACTGAGTGTGCTGATCCGCCGTCGTCGCAGGTAATTATCAGCAACAGCAGATTTTACGCAAGGCGGTCTGGAACTTGAGGTTCCGGCCGCCTTGCGTATCTCTGGGGGGAGGTTCTGCCCTTGGCCCGGTACGTCGCTCCGGGCCGAATGAGCCTTCTCCATAGCAGTACGGGGTCGGTTGGTATGAACCGGAAACTCCGAATGATAACCAACGGCTCGAACCTACATCAGGGCCTCACGAAGTCCTCAGAGGAGCGCATTATGCTATCGTCAGTCCGCAGGATTCTTTTCCTGACGCCCGTTTGTCTGTTTCTCTGTTTCGCAGGTTCCCTGCATGCCGAACCGGCAGAATATGACGTCGTCGTCTATGGCGGCACCTCCGGTGGGGTTACCGCAGCTGTTCAGGCGGCCCGGATGGGCAAGAAGGTCGTTCTGATCGACCCGGGCGACTATGTCGGCAAGAACACCGACGGGACCAGCCGGTACGTCTCGCACCTCGGCGGGCTTTCCAGCGGCGGGCTCGGCGCCACCGACGTCGGCGACAAGGACGCCATCGGCGGGCTCAGCTACGATTTCTACCGTCGGGTCAAGGGATGGGATTACGGCAGCGAAGGCGATTACGATATCGAAGCCTACAAGGCCGAGAACGTCTACGACAGCATGGTCTCCGAGGCCGGAGTGAACGTGGTCCGCCTGGAGCGGCTGAAGCTCAGCGGCGGGGTCAGCAAGACCGGCACGACCATCCAGTCGATCACGACCCACACCGGCAACACTTATAAGGGCAAGATGTTCATCGACGCCACCTACGAGGGTGACCTGCTGGCCACGGCAGGGGTGGGCTACACCGTCGGAAGGGAAGCCAGAAGCCGATACAATGAAAACTTCAATGGCTTGGCCTACGACACGACCCACGAGCACATCTTCGGCAGCAGCAACGTCGATCCCTACGTCACCCCGGGCGACGCGTCCAGCGGCCTGCTGCCGGGCGTGCAGGCTACGGGCAGGGTGGGTCCAAACGGCGCCGAAGACCACCGCATCCAGGCTTACTGCTACCGCATGACCTGGACCGACAGCAGCAACCGCGTCAAGTGGACCAGCCTCTGGGGCGCCAACGGCCAGGACCCGCCGGAGGGCTACGATCGCAGCCGCTACGAACTGCACGACCGGTTCATCAAGACCGGCAAGAGTCTGGGGGACGTGGTGCGTCTGGATACGGGCATCCCCGGCGGCAAGAACGACATCAACAACTGGGGCCCTGCATCGACCGACTTCATCGGTGGGAACTACGACGTGTACATCCCTGCTACCGACCGGGTGACCAATTACGCCGAAGCAACTCACCAAGAACGCGAATACATCATCCAGCAGCACATCGAGTACACCAAGGGCTTCCTGTATTACCTCGCGTTCGACGCCCCGGAAGGCATCCGCAACAGCATGGCCAAGTGGGGCCTGGCAGCGGATGAATTCACCGATAACGAGAATTTCCCGCACCAACTGTACGTTCGCGAGGCCCGGCGCATGCTCGGGGCGTATGTGATGACCGAGGCCGACTGCCGCAACGAACGGGACACGCCGGTCTCGGTCGGGCTCGGCGCCTATCCGATTGACTCCCACAACACCCACCGGTACATCGAAGACGACGGCTACGTCGAAGTCGAAGGCAACTTCTGGCTGGGTAATATCCGCGAGACCTACGAAATCGCCTACGGGTCGATCACGCCCAAGGCCGGGGAGGTCGGTAACCTGCTGGTCACCAGTGCCCTCAGCGCCAGCCACACCGCCTACGGTTCGCTCCGGATGGAGCCGGTGTTCATGGTGCTCGGGCAGTCTGCCGCCACCGCGGCAGTGCAGGCAATCGACCAGGGCACGGCCGTGCAGGACATCGATTTCGATGTATACCAGAAGATCATGCGGGCGTACGGGCAGGTGCTGAGCCTGAACGAGCCGAGTCCCGGCCAATACGTCGGGATGATCCGCGAGGACTTCAACTACGGTCCCAACGGAGCGAATCTCGAGCAGGTCAGCTATGTCGCTCCCGGCTGGGCAGAACCGTGGGATGCCGACAGTGCCGACCCGCAGTATGACTCCGGCGGGAACCTGACTTACCAGGCCAAAGGCTACGTCAACTCCCGCAGCTACGCCTTCAGCGGCGCTGCCGGGAACGGCTCCGGCGAGCGGTCCGGGAACATCACGACCCGCGCCATCCGCGGCGGGATGAGCGGCACGGCCTGGATGACGGCGCTGGTGAAGGTCGACCGGGTCACCGGGGCAGAGAGCATCCTATGGATGGACGGCACGGACGCGGACGACGCGCTGGGCGTAGCCGACGACGGGAGCCTGGAGCTGTTCGGGCAACACCTCGAGGGCAGTTACGACGACGGGTCGGTTCACCTGCTGCTGGCACGGCTCAACGTAGTCGACGGCAACGACAGCGTCGATCTGTGGATCGATCCGGACCTGCAGCAGCTCGGCGAAGCGCAACTCTCTGCCGACGGAGCCGACCTGTTCGGCAGCACGCTGGATTTGCTGGGCATGTCGGTCGGAGATAACGGCGGGGTCATCGACGCGATCCGCCTGAGCAACTCGGAGACCGCCTTCGGCGATGTGCTGGGCCTGATGGCCGGCGACGCGACGATGGATCTGGTTATCGATCTGGACGACGCATCGCTGTTGTTGAGCAACTTTGGGCAGACCAGTGGGCAGTCGTGGGGCGACGGCGACTTCGACGGCGACGGCGACGTGGATTCCGAGGACGCCTCCTACCTGCTTGCTAACTGGCAGGCGACCTACGGAACGATCGAATCGGCCCCGCAGCAGTTGAAGGACCTCGCTGCCATACCGGAACCGGCCAGCCTTATCCTGCTGGCTGCCGGTGGCCTGGCGCTGCTGAAACGCCGCCGCTGAGCCGAAAGGACTTTTCGAAATCGATGGATTCCACAGCGGGCTCGCCCAACCGGCTGGCCCGTTGTCGTGCGCGGAGGGCGGTTTTCCTGCGCATCGTGGTCCCGGGAGGAATACCGGAAAAAGGCGGAATGCTCCGGCGGGCTCTGCGTTAACCATGCAATACGCTCCGGGTTCGTTGGCGTTGCCCGCTTGCGCGATTGCGCGGGAAGAAGCGTCCGGAGCAGGTACTGCCTCGCGTTCGTGGTTGTGGTATACTCTCAGCTGCCGGCGAAGAGCCGGAAATAACATGGAGATTCCGGGAACAAGGTGACTGTGCGAGCGTCAAAACGATCGACGGACGAACCGGAAGCCGTGCGAGATTCCGGTGGCGGGTCGGTCATCGCCTTCGCGGATGAGACGCTGGTTCAACATTCGCGGGAAGGCGACATGCAGGCGTTCGGTGCACTGGTGGCCAAGTACCAGGATCGGATTTTCAACCTGGTCTACCGGATGATCGGCAACCGGGCAGAGGCAGAGGAAATCGCACAGGATGCATTCCTCAAAGCCTTGGAACGTCTGGACCAGTTCCGCGGGAACAGCAAGTTTTACACTTGGCTGTTCCGGATCGCCGCGAACCTGGCGATCTCGCACCGAAGGCGCGCCGGGCGCATCCGCTTCCATTCGATGACCGGTCCGGAAGAGTTCGAGAACGATCGGGTGGATGTGCTGACGGCGAAGCTGTCCGAGCGACGGACCACCAGGCCGGATGCGGCGGCCATGGCGGGTGAAACGTCGCTGCGGATCGCCCGGGCACTGGAAGAACTGGACGACGATTTTCGGCTCGTCGTGGTCCTCCGGGACGTTGAGGAAATGGACTACGCACAGATTGCCGAATGCCTGGGGCTTCCGGCGGGGACGGTGAAAAGCCGCCTCCACCGCGCCCGATGCTTGCTGAGAGAAAAGCTCAAAGATCTGGTTTCGTAAGTCAGCCGGGTCCGCAACCACGAGCAACACGATGACAAAGCGCGAAAAAATTTCGGAACAGTTGTCCGCTTACCTCGACGGCGAACTCCGCCCGTCGGAAGTCAGGCGTGTGGAGGAATCGCTTCGCGACGATCCGGCACTTCAGAAGGATCTGGATGAATTGCGGTCGACGCGGGAGTTGATCCGCGATCTGCCCAAACTGAAAGCCGGTAAGGATTTCGTCAGCCAAGTGCTCTCCCGGGCCGAGCGCGACCGACTGGTACGCCAGCCGGACGACCCCCAGCGAGATTCTCGCGGCCTGCGGTGGGTCCGCCATGCTGCCACGGCGGCGGTGCTGCTGATCACCGCTTCTCTGGCCGCGGTGGCGGTCATCAACGCCTGGCCGTCTTTGGAGGATCCGCTGGCGACCCAGACACCCGAGGCCGATCACCGCCCGGAGTCCGACGTCCGACCCGACGAGGAAACCGCGTTCGCCAAGCACCAGAAGGAAAAAGCCTCCGGTACCCGCGCAAAAGGCCAAGCCGATGGTCACCCGGAGGTGACGGACGGCAACAAGCTCGGCTGGGTCCCGGTTCCCGGAGCGCCCGCGTCCGAACAGTACAAACTTGCCCAAACCGGCCGGGTTGCGCCAGGCGGCATGGATGACATGCTCTCGACGTACATTCAGAAGGCTCCCAATATCGCGATCTATACCGACGACCTGGAGCAGGCCCAGCGGAACGTCGAGGAAGTGCTGGTGACCAACGGTGCTTGGCAGATTGCCCAGAACCTCTCGCAGGCTCCGGAACCGGCCCCCATGTCCAAGGCGGGCAGAAAAGCGGATCAGACTCAGCAATTGCAGTTGGCGATCGTGGTTCCGGAAGATCGTGTGAAGGACGTCGTCAGTGCCCTGGGCACGTTGCGGTCGCAGCAAACCGTCACGCAGATGGTGGTGGGGGACGCCGGTTCCAACACCGTTGAAGGGAACATGGACCTGTCCAGACAAACCGGCGGCCGTTCCGGACTCAAAGCCGAGAGCGACCGGTACGAGAGGCGGCGCGATGCGGAAATCCAGCCACGGTACGCCCAGCCGGAGGCAACGAATCTGAAACGCCGGACCCAGCCCGCGGGCGAACAGCAGTCCGAGGCGAGCGGGGGCCCCATCAGAGGCAAAGGCGTTGAAACCGGGAACGCCCCCGTGGACGAGCATCTGCCGAAACCGACGGCGGAACGGGAACCAGTTGCCGAACCGGGTGATAGCAGCGGACGGTCCGCTCAGGAGGACGTCGAGCCCGACG
>JBKHHU010000053.1:0-18312 GCA_046539045.1 Phycisphaerae bacterium | reverse complement strand
GGGGGAACCATCCTGCCTGCCCCGGCGTTCCTGAAAGAGAGGGACATCGCCGAGCCGATGAGAGTGGAACCTGAACCCGCGGCTGCATAGAATGTCCCGATCCAAGCGAAAGGGCAGTGATGAAAAGGTTTACAGCGTTTGTCGGGCTACTGGTTCTGCTGACGATGGCTACGGCGGGGGCCCAGGTGGACGACTCGTTCGGCGGTTTCGACGACGGCTCTGCGGGTGTGCCCTCCAACAAGCCCGCCGACTACATGAGCTTCAAGCTCGTCCCGTCGCACCTGCAGGTGACGCCCGGACAGACCTTCCACGTGGCCGTCGACATCACCATCGAGAAAGACTGGGCATGGTACGGGCCGGCCGCCGGCGAAGGGGCGCTGCCGGGCGATGTGTCCCTCTCGGCTGGGAATTGGAAAGCCGGCGAGCCGCTCTGGCCTGCCGATCACGCTCATTCCTACATCGAAGGCCTCGTCAACTGGGGCTATGAAAATCGGGCCGTCGTGTACGTGCCCGTCATGGTTCCCACCACAGCCGAGACCGGGCAGAAGATCCAGGCCGTCATCATCGGACAGGTATGCGGGAACGGGACCTGTCTCCCCATCCGGAGTACCGATCCGCTTACTACCGAGGCCGTGACGGTCCAGCTCGGCGATGAGCCGATGGCGAACCCGGCCTGGGACGAGGAGTCGATCTACGCGGAGAACCTCGGAAGCGCCGTGGCTGCGGGCAGATTGCCCGAGCTGCGCGAAGAGGACGACCTGACCGTTCCTGCTCTGCTGGACACGGATCGCAGCACCGCCGCCTGGCTGGGTCTGGCGCTGCTGGCGGGCATCATCCTGAACATCATGCCGTGCGTGCTGCCGATCATCCCGCTGCGGATCATGTCGGTCGTGGACATGGCCGCCGGTTCGCGGAAACGCTATGTCACGCTCGGACTCGCCTTCGCCGGTGGGATTCTCGTGTTCTTCCTGATGCTGGCGGTGATCAATGCGATCCTGAACCTCACGCTGGGCGAGGCGTTCAACTGGTCCACGCAGTGGCAGAACGTGTATTTCCGCATCGGCATGGCGCTGGTGCTGCTGGCGGTCTCGGCCAACTTCTTCGGGCTGTTCAACGTGACCGTGCCGACGCAGGTCGCCGCGATGGAAGCAGGGGAGAAGAAGAGTCACGGCGAGCACGTCCGCTCGGTGGGCATGGGCCTGATGATGGCGGTGCTGAGCACGCCGTGCAGTTTCGGCGTGTTGCTGGCGGCGTTGGCGTGGGCCCAGACCCAAAGTTTGCTGATCGGCACGGCAGTGTTCGCGCTGATCGGAATCGGCATGGCGCTGCCGCACGTGATCCTGGCCAGCTTCCCGGGTCTGATCAGGATCCTGCCCAAACCGGGCGTGTGGATGGAGTATTTCAAGCAGTCGATGGGCTTCGTGCTGCTGCTGGTGGTCGTCTGGCTGATGAGCACGGTCGGTGGGGAGGAGCCCGGGGTCAAGTACTTCGGCTGGGTGGTCGCGTTCGGTGTGGTGCTGGCGTTCTGTTTGTGGATGTGGGGTACGTGGGTCAAGTACAGCGACTCGCTGAAGAAGAAGCTCATCGTCCGCGGGATCGCGGTGCTGATCGCGGTGGCTGCGGGCTGGTTCATGCTCCGCCCGCCGACACCGCTGGCGACGAACTTCGAGAGCTTCGACAAGTCGCGACTGGTCAGCGCCCGCGAGAACGGGAAGACCGTCGTGCTGAAGTTCACCGCCTCCTGGTGCGGGTCGTGCAAGGAGGTGGACTACATCGTCTATGACAGCAAGGCCATCGCCGGCCGGCTCAACGACAATGAAGATATCCTCGTCATGAAGGGCGACGTCACGGATGAAGGCACGCCCGCCAGCAACCTGCTGAAGGACCGCTACAAAGCCGCTCCGCCGCTGACGGTCGTCTACCCGCCCGGCGACGGCAAGCCGATCTTCCTGCCCGGGGTCTTCAGCAAGCAGGATCTTCTGCAGGCTCTCGACAGGGCAACCAGCCCGGGGTAATATAAGAGAAGCGTTTTGCGCCCCCTGCGAAGATCCGACTGAAAGGAATCAGCACCCATGGTCACTCGCAAGACAATCGTTCAGGCTCTCCATGCCGTGGAAGGCATTGCCCCCGGGACCGTCAAAGCCGTCGCGATCAAGGACGGCAATGTATCGGTCACCCTCGCTGTCGAAGGCGACAAAGAAGCCCGGGAGCGGACCCGAATTGAGGCACGTCAGGCGGTTGCCGGTGTCGAAGGCGTCGGCGCCGTCGATGTAAACCTCATCATGCCGACAACCGAAGAGCCCGAGAAGCCGCACGCCGGGCACGGCGGGACGGGCGAAATCCCGCTGCCCAACGTCCGCAACATCATCGCGGTGGGGGCAGGCAAGGGGGGCGTCGGCAAGAGCACCGTGGCGCTGAACCTGGCCATGGGACTGATGCGGGAAGGCTATTCGGTCGGACTCGTCGACGGCGACATCTACGGACCGTCCATCGCGCAGATGGCCGGGATCGAAGGGCTTCCCCCCGAGCACACGCCCAACGGCAAGCTGTACCCGTTCACCGCGTTCGGGGAGATGCGTGTGGTGTCCATCGCCAATTTCGTCGATCCGAACCAGGCGATGATCTGGCGCGGCCCGATGGTCCACGGCGTGATCCGCCAGTTCCTCTCCGACGTGGAATGGGGCGATCTGGATTACCTGATTTTCGACCTGCCTCCGGGCACCGGCGACGTGCCGCTGACGCTCAGCCAGTCGGTTCCGGTTACCGGGGCGGTGCTGGTCTCCACACCCCAATCGGTCGCGCTGGACGATGCCCTGCGGGCGGCCACCATGTACCAGGCGCTGGGGATCTCCCTGCTGGGGTTCGTCGAGAACATGAGCTACTTCATCTGCGACGGCTGCGAGAAGGAGCACGACATCTTCGGACGCGGTGGTGTGCAGCGATCCGCCGAAGCCAAAGGATACCGGTTCCTCGGACAGCTCCCGATGGATCCCACCTTCCGCCGGAACACCGATACCGCCAACGCTGCCGACAATTTCCGCGAGGACAGCCCGCTGGCCCAGGCCATCACCGGAATGGTGGGTAATCTCACGGAGGCCGTGGAAGAACGCCTCGCCAACGAGCCGGCGCCGAAGGTGATGGAAGTAAAGGGCTGACGTGCCTGCGGCGGCGGTGGTTTTTGTGCCAAGGTTTGCGTTCGGCAAGCCGGTGCAATCCAGTTTCCCGTCGCGGACCGGCAGGACGTTTGTTCCCGGTAATTTGGGCTTATCTCGGCCCCCATTACACGGGCTTATACCCTGAAACAGTACCTTGACACCTGTTCGGCGGCCGTGGTACATTATTTCCTTTATACGTCATTCGGCGGGAGGAGCCTGTGAACAAGGCCCACCACATACGGCGCGTTCCGGATCCGCACAACCTCTTGCGGTACTGGACCGTCGGAACCGAGTACGCTTTCACCTTCATGATCGTGCTGGCGGGCGGGGCTCTGGTGGATGTGTGGTTGGGTTCGTTACCGGCGTTCCTGCTGCTGGGTGCCGCGTTGGGCTATGCCGGCGCACTGTACAGGCTGATCTCTCAGGCCCGGCAGATCCAACGGGAAAACACACCACGGGAACAGGAACACTGCCAGAGCGAGGTTGACTCGCCATAGTTGCATCCTGGCGTCCGCGCCCGGCCGACAGGTGAAAGGAATGATTCCGTGACCGAATCGTCCTCGCGGATGCAGATCAGTTACCTTGCGATGCTCGGATGGGTTGTTCCGTTCGGACTGGTCGCAGGTTGCCCGGATCTCTATGTGACCTCCAGAATTGCCGGAACGGAAGGCGTCCGGGCGGGGATTGCGGCCTGGATCGTTACCTCCGCGGTCGTGCTGCTCAGCGGATGGTTCGTGGTGCTGTCTGCCCGGAAGGGTCCGCAGCGCGCCGCCTTCGTCTTCATCGTAGCCGGTATGCTCCGGGCGGTCATCGTGCTGTTGCTGGTAGCGGCGGTCTGGGCGGTGCTGAAGCTGATGCCGATCGTTCTGCTGGTCTGGGCACTGATCTTTTACTGTTCCATGCTGGCCGGCGAGGTCGCGTGGCTGGCGCGGGCACTGAATCGCGACGCCCACCGGGTACACCTGGGCGAGATCAAGCGGCCGTCGGAACAGAAACTGAAGAATCTGAACAAAAAGGACTGACAGCCTCCGCGCCGTCCGTCCAGGTATAGTCGCGAGTATCGGCGAATTTCGGCGGGGTGGACGCGTCGGGAACGTTCGGGCATCGAACACGCCGGTCGGTCGATCGGGACGGAGCGAAACCCGCTCGGAGAATCCTATGCGGATGCTGGCTGCAGATACTTCCAGGTTGTCGGAAATGCTGCTGCATCACCTGCAGGACCATCCGTGGTGGACGATTCGCATCGGCGGAATGAGCGTCACGCTCATGTCCAGTGCGATTGTCACCATGATTCTGGTGGGGTTGTTGCTTCCTGCGATCATCATCCCGATCGCCCGCAGGTACCGGATTTCGGTGGTGCCTCACGGAAGTGCCAACGCACTGGAACTTCTGGTGGTCTTCGTGCGGGACATGATCGCCAAACCGGCGCTTCGCCAGAGGGCCTATGACTTCCTTCCGCTGCTGTGCACGATGTTTGTTTTCGTGTTGGCAATGAATCTTACAGGACTGCTGCCGCTGGGTGCGGTGGCGGAACTGGCCAACCTTCCGCCCATCGGCGCGACGCCGACGAGCATCCCGACAGTGTGCGGGTCGCTGGCTGCGTTGTCCTTCGTCTGCATCGTCGGTCTCGGCCTCAAGGCTACCGCGCTTCGCTATCACGAACACCACAGGTGGCCGCTCGCGCTGGCGGTAGCGCTTTCTCCGCTGCTGTGGATCAGGGGCCTGGCCCCGTCGATTCCCGGCATGGTCGGATACCTTCTGCTGGTTCCGCTGGCGCTGTTGGAACTGGTCGGCATGGTCGCCAAGTGTTTCTCGCTGATGGTACGTCTGCTGGCGAACATCATGGCCGGTCACGCATTGCTGGCGGCGCTGATGATGTTCGTGGCGATGGTTACCGCGGATCTCACGCGGGAGACGATCGGGCAGGCGGTGGGAATCAGTGCGGCCTGTATCCTGGGAAGCGTGTTGGTGAACCTGCTGGAGATGCTGGTGGCGGGGCTGCAGGCATACATCTTCACGTTCCTGACGGCGATGTTCATCGGACTGTACGTGGAGCCGGATCACTGAGACGACGGTCGATGGCGGGTGTGCGGTCCGCTGTCATCAAGCCAAAATTCAACAATAGCTGCATTGGTACGCAGAATGCTTTGTAGCAGGAGACGACGATGTCAAACATGGCAAAGACGGGTCTGGTGGTGGTGCTTGTTCTCGCGGGCTTGAGCCCGCTGGCGATGGCAGCCGACGGCGAAGCCACCACGCAGGAAAATCAGCAGGAAGAAGCCGCCGTAGCGAACCCCAACGACGTTCCGATGGCCAGGGCCATGGCGATCATGGGCGCCTGTCTGGGTGCAGGTCTCTGTGCGGTCGGTGGCGGGTTCGGTATTGCCCGCATCGGTGGCAACTGCATCGAGTCGATCGCCCGCCAGCCCGAAGCGGCTGCTTCGATGTTCTCGCCGATGATCATCACCGCGGCGATGGTCGAGGGCGGCATGCTCTTCGCGATCGTCGTCTGCCTTCTGGGCGTGCTGTTCATCTAGTTCGATCCTCCATCAACCGGAGGCGGTACCATGGAGAGATTCAGCCACAGGCGGATCCCGCAGTTGATCGGATGCATCGCATTGCTTGTGATGGTCCTCTCGGCGGCCCCTGCGCTGGGAGCCGAAAGCGGGGATATGTCGGAGAAGACCGGCAACATCGGACAGGCCATCGCCTCGCTGCTGATCTTCTTCATTCTGCTGGCGGTGCTGGGCAAGTTCGCCTGGAAACCGATCGCCAAGCAGCTGCGCAACCGGGAGGAGTCGATCTCCGAGGCACTCAAACGGGCCGAGAAACGCGAGCAGGAAACCCAGGACCTGCTGAGACATTACCGGGCTCGCATGGACTACGCCGAGGCCGAAGCGGAAGAAATTCTCGCCCGGTCCCGCAAGGAAGCATCGGAAGCTCGTGAGAAAATTCTCGACGGTGCCCGCGAGGAAGCCAGGCGATCGGCCGAGAAAGCACGCGCCGACATTGAGCGGGCCAAGAAAGCCGCCATGCGGGATCTTTACGGCACCACTGCCGAACTGGCCACGGATGTCGCCGCCAGCGTGATGCAGGGTTCACTGACCGAGGAACAGCGCCGGAAGCTGCTGGAGCAGTCGCTAAGTGAGATCAGTTCGAGGGTTGGGGAAAAACGGGAATGACCGACGTTCCGAACAAGTTCCACACGGCACTCGATCCGGAAATGATGTCGCTGGCCGGGGTGTACGCCCAGGCCGCCCTCAACAACATCCCGGGTAACGATGCGGCCGAAGAGCTTGCCGCGGAACTGAAGGCCCTGATCGACATGCTGGACAGCGTCGACGGGTTCGATATGCTGCTGACCCGTTCGCTCATGAACCGACGCGAGCGGATGCGGCTGGTCGAGCGAGTCTTCGCCGGACGCGTCAGCGAGCAGGCCGAGGCGCTGCTGGGCGTGCTGACCCGCCACGACCGACTGATGCTCATCCGCGGAGTCTACCACGAGTTCCGCAGACGCCTGAACATGCGGCAGGGCAAGGTCGAGATCAATCTGGTCACCGCCAGACCGCTGGACGACGCAGAGCAAGAGCAGGTCCGGACGATCGTGGCCAAATCCCTCGGCGCCGAGCCGATCCTCCATACCACCGTCGATCCCGGTTTGCTGGGCGGGCTCTCCCTGCGAATTGGCGATCGCGTCTACGATTCGTCCGTTGTCCGACGGCTCGAAGAACTGAAAAAGCGGATCGCCGAGCAGTTGAAGTCCAGGACATGAATAAACGCGGGACATCCCGCGACCGCAAACGAGAGAAGATCAAGCGATGAAGTTCAAAGCCGATGAGATCGTCAGTGTCATCCGGGAGGAAATCTCCCGCTACCGCAGCCAGATCGACGTCGCACAGGTTGGGCGCGTTCTGGAAGTAGGCGACGGGATCGCCCAGATCTTCGGGCTCTCCGAAGCGATGGCCGGGGAGTTGCTCGAGTTCGAGAACGGAGCGATGGGGCAGGTGTTCAACCTCGAAGAAAGCTCCGTCGGGGCGGTTGTCTACGGCGATTTCGAAGGTATCCGCGAGGGCCACCAGGTTCGCGCTACGGGCAAACTGCTGGAAGTGCCGGTCGGCCAGGACATTCTCGGGCGAGTCGTCGATCCGTTGGGCCGTCCGCTGGACGGTCGCGGACCGATCAAAACAACCACCAGCCGCCCGATCGAGATCATCGCCCCGGGAATCGCCGAACGCCAGCCGGTGACCGAGCCGCTGCAGACCGGAATCAAGGCCATTGACGCGATGACGCCCATCGGCCGGGGTCAGCGCGAACTGATCATCGGCGACCGGAAAACCGGCAAGACCGCCATCGGCGTCGATACCATCATCAACCAGAAACGTAGCGACGTCATCTGCGTCTATGTCGCCATCGGTCAGAAGGAATCGACCGTCGCCGGTGTGGTCGAAACCCTCCGCAAGCACGGCGCGATGGATCACACCATCATCGTCTGCGCAGCCGGCAGCGATCCGGCGCCGCTGCAATACGTCGCCCCCTATGCCGGCTGTGCCATCGCCGAGTACTTCATGTACACCTTCGGCTGGCCGACCCTGGTGGTCTACGACGACCTGACCAAGCAGGCCGCTGCGTACCGACAGATCTCGCTACTGCTGCGTCGCCCGCCCGGCCGCGAAGCCTACCCCGGCGATGTGTTCTACCTGCACTCCCGCCTGTTGGAGCGGGCCGGCAAGCTGGCCAACCGGTACGTCATCGCCCCGGAAGACACCCCCGAAGATGCCAGCGACGTCAAGGGCGTCAACGAGAAGGAATACGTCGGCCCCATGGAACTGGAGCAGGCCGAAAAGGATCTCGACGAGCGGCTGGATAAACATGAGCTGAAGATCCACCGGCAGGCGGATTCCGGCGGATCCATGACTGCCCTGCCGATCTGCGAGACGCAGGAAGGCGAGGTCTCCGCCTACATCCCAACCAACCTGATCGGCATCACCGACGGGCAGATCTACCTCGAGCCGGGCCTGTTCTTCGCGGGCATCCGGCCGGCGATTAACGTCGGCATCTCGGTCAGTCGAGTCGGCTACAAGGCCGCCATCAAAGCGATGAAATCCGTCGCCGCCAGTTTGCGACTGGACCTGGCCGCCTACCGGGAACTGGAATCGTTCGCCCAGTTGGGCATGGATCTGGACGAAGCGACCCGCCGACAGCTCGAGCGAGGCGAGCGGATGGTTCGACTTCTGGTCCAGCCGCAGTACCAGCCCATGCCCGCCATCGACCAGGTCATCAGCATCTTCGCCGGAAACGAAGGTGCCCTGGACGATCTGCCGGTCGATGAGGTTCAGCACTTCGAGCAGGGCCTGCTGGACTTCGTGAAGAAGAACTACCGCGATCTCTACGAGGACCTCGAAGCCTCGGGGCAACTGGACAAGCCGCTGGAAAAGCGTCTGCGGTACATCGTCCGCGAGTACAAGGAAGCCGACTACGCCGAACAGCGAAAGGCCCGCCGCCAGGCGGTCAAGGAAGCCCTGAAAAAACAGGCTGCGCCGAGCAAGGAATAACCTTCCACGATGGCCAATGCCCGCAAAATCCTGAAGCGTGCCAACTCGGTGCGGAACATCCGAACCATCACCAAAACGATGGAGATGGTCTCCACTGCGCGTTTCAAACAGATTCACGATCGCTCCGCAGCCAGCCGGCCCTATACCAACCGGATCAGCTCAATGATCGGCGACATGGTTTCCCGCCAGACAGAGCCGCTCGATCACCCGCTGATGCGGACGCCGCCGAAACTGCAGCGGGACGTGCTGCTGGTCATCGGCGCCACCCGCGGGCTGGCGGGCGCTTACACCGCCGGTGTGACGGAGTTGGCACTGCAGCGCGTCGGGCAACTCGCCGAGCACGACTACGAGGTGGTGCTATACGCTGCCGGCAAGCGAGGCATCTCCGATCTGAAAAGCAACGGTCTGCAGCCGGACAGGGAGTTCCCGGATTTCGACCACATGCCGGACTACGGCGAGGTAGGCGAGCTGACGGATGAACTGGTGAACGAGTTTCTCGATGAGAAGATCAGTGGAGTGGAAATCGCCTACACGCAGTTCATTTCGGCCGGTAAGCAGAGCCCTGCGATCTCGCAGATCCTTCCGCTGACCGAAATCGAGCCGCCGCCAAGACCGATCACCACCGCTACGCCTCCGAGATATGACTTCATGCCGACTCGCGAGGCGGTGTTGAGCAGCCTGTTGCCCGCCGCGGTGAAGATGCGGGTGTTCCAGTGTTTCCTGGACGCCGCGGCCAGCGAGCAGTTCGCGCGGATGAACTCGATGCGGTCGGCGACCGAGGCAGCCGACGACATGATTCAGGACCTGACAGTGACGTACAACCGGCAGCGACAGGCCCAGATCACCACCGAACTGGCGGAAATCATGGGCGGGCGGTCCGGGATAGAAGGATGATCGCGGCTGGTGCCGCATAGAGGACAGTATGGCTGGTAAAGGCAAAATCGTACAGGTAATCGGTTCCACCTTCGACGTGGAGTTCGCCGAAGAGAACATCCCGCCGATCTACAACGCGCTGGAAATCCACGCCGAGGGGGCGGTCCCGATCTCGCTGGTCGGCGAGGTCCAGCAGCATCTCGGAGGCGGGCGGGTCCGGTGCGTTGCGTTGGGCAGCACGGACGGTCTCGTCCGCGGAATGGAAGTTTCCGATACCGGCAAGCCTGTCTCCATGCCCGTCGGTGAGGGCGTGCTGGGTCGCGTCTTCAACGTCCTTGGCGAGCCCATTGACGGCGGCGGGGAAGTCACCGCCGAGGAATACCGATCGATTCACATGGCCGCGCCGGAATTCGAAACATTGACTCCCAAGAGCGAGTTGTTCGAGACGGGGATCAAGGTCATCGACCTGCTTGCTCCGTTTGTTCGCGGTGGGAAGACCGGCCTGTTCGGCGGGGCCGGCCTCGGCAAGACGATGATCATCCAGGAACTGATCGCCCGCGTAGCCACCCAGCACGGTGGGTATTCCGTGTTCGCCGGTGTCGGTGAGAGAACCCGCGAGGGAAACGATCTCTGGCTGGAGATGCAAGAAGCGGAAATCGGCTCGACCGGGCAGAAACTCATCGAGAAAACGGCGATGGTCTTCGGACAGATGAACGAACCGCCCGGGGCGAGGCTCCGTGTGGCGCTGTCTGCCCTGACGCTGGCAGAGTATTTCCGCGATCTGGGCGGAACCGACACGCTGCTGTTCATCGACAACATTTTCCGTTTCTCGCAGGCCGGGTCGGAAGTCTCCGCACTGCTCGGCCGCATGCCGTCGGCGGTGGGATACCAGCCGACTCTCGCTACGGAAATGGGCGAATTGCAGGAACGGATTACCTCGACCACACAGGGTGCCATTACGTCCGTCCAGGCGGTGTACGTCCCCGCCGACGACATGACCGACCCTGCCCCCGCCACGGCGGTGACACACCTCGACGCGTTCGTCGTGCTGGATCGATCGATCGTCGAGAAGGGCATCTACCCCGCCGTGGACCCACTGGCCAGTTCGTCGCGAATTCTGGACCCCGGTACCGTCGGCGAGGAGCATTACCGCGTCGCCCGGGATGTGCAGCAGATCCTCCAGCGCTATCGCGACCTGCAGGACATCATCGCCATTCTCGGTGTGGAGGAACTCAGCGACCAAGATCGCAAGCTCGTCCAGCGGGCCCGACGGATCGAGCGGTTCCTGTCCCAGCCGTTCTTCGTGGCAGAGCCGTTCACCGGCAAGCCCGGCAACTTTATATCACTGAAGGAAACGGTCCGCAGCTTCCGTGAAATCGTCTCCGGCAAGTGGGACCACCTGCCGGAGCAGGCGTTCATGTATGTCGGCCCGGTCGAGGAAGCTGCCGAGGCGGCTGAACGTATCCAGGCAAAGCAGAAAAGCTCGGCCGCCGAATAGACTCAGCGGTTGTCGAATCTGGAGTGTCAACCTAAGATACAGACAGAAGATGAGCCGCGGCACCGGTCGCGGCAGAACGTGCTGCGTGCAGTACGGCGCGGCCTCTTTCACGGAAAGGAGCCGATCGATGTCTCTGCTGACACTTGCGTTGTCCATTTTGCTGGTCTTTTACCTGTTCGTTTCGTTTCGCTTTTCTGTCGTTCGCCGTCCGCTGTTCTACATGATCGGCGCATTGATGCTGGCAGCAGGGCTGGCGATCTGCATCTTCTTCGCAGCCTGGGTGCCGCGGACATGGGCCCGCGTTCTGGTCAGCATCGTCGGTGCGGTTTCGGTGCTGGCGTCGCTGGCGTGTGCGGTGTTGTCCACCTACACCGGCAAGCTGCCCGAGACGTGTGAGAAAACCGGACGGACCGAACCGGCAACGGCAGAACCTGCCGGCGATCATCCCTCCGGGGAAGCTCAGTAAAGGAACGATATGGACTTCTACGACGTCATCGAAAAACGATACAGCTGTCGGAGCTATCGCAAACAGGAAGTGGAGGAGGACAAGCTCCTTCGCGTCCTGGACGCGGGTCGCTTTGCTCCCTCCGGCCGGAACCTCCAGAACTGGAAGTTCATCGTAGTTCGCAAGCCGGACCGTCGGCGGGAACTGGTCGAAGCTTGCGATCAGGACTGGATGAAGACCGCCCCGGTGATCATCGCGGTGGTAACGCTCGAACCGGAACGGACGATGTACTGCGACATTCCCGCCGGTCCGGTGGACTGCGCGATCGCTGAAGATCACATGACCCTGGCGGCGACGGCGGAGGGGCTGGGCACCTGCTGGGTCGGGCACTTCGATCAGGACAAGTGCCGCGATATTCTCAGCGTGCCCGACGGGGCGAAGATCATCGAACTGATGACCTTGGGATACCCGGCCGACAGCCCGCGGGCCAAGCATCGCAAGGACCGCCGGGAAGTGGTCTGCTATGAGACATTCAGCGAGTAGTGAACATGGCGCCGTTCAGACGCACATTCTGTGTTGAGGCGATCACCCCGGACGGACGCTCGGTCACGTCAGACGCCCGCAGCGTGGTCTATCCCGGGCCCGACGGACAGGTGGGTGTGCTGGGAAACCACGCGCCCCTGATCGGGATGGTCGGCAGCGGGCTTTTTGAGATCAAGGACCCCGAGGGCCTGACCCAGCAGTACTTTGTCTCCGGGGGCTTCGTGCAGGTACGCGAGAATGAGTTTACTCTCCTGGCCGAGGACCTGCAGGAACTCGGTGAGATGAACCCGGAGGAAGTATACGAGGAGATCGAAAAGGCCCGTGCGCTGCCCCGGGTCACGGATGAAGAAGTCGCCAGTCGGGAAGCGGCGATCAAGGCAGCGAGGGACAAGTTCAGCCTCGTGCAGAAGTACCGGCGTCGCACACGCGGCTGAGTGCGCGGGGTGTCTCCCGCGACCGATTTGCAGCCACATCTTGTATTTCATGCCGACACGTGGTACAGCTTCCCCTGTGCATTCAGCAGGTTCCACAACCGACTCGAGCGATTCGAAACGGCCGGACTCCCTCCGCATCGCCACCCGGGGCAGCCGCCTGGCGATGGCTCAGACCCGACTCGTAGCCAACGAGCTGACCCGCAAATGCCCGGGACTCTCGGTGGAAATCCTTCCTCTTGTCACCAAGGGCGACCGTCACCGCGGCCCGCTGTCGGAAGTCGGCGGGAAGGGCGTCTTCACGGCCGAACTGGAGGAGGCGCTCCGCACCGGCCAGGTTCATATCGCCGTTCACTCGGCCAAGGATCTGCCCGCCACATTACCGGATGACATGCAGATCATCGCCAGCCCGGAACGGGCCGATCCTCGCGACGTACTCATCAGCCGGAAAGGGCAATCGCTGGTGGAACTGCCCCGCGGAGCTACCGTCGGGACCTCCAGCGTCCGACGCAGGGCCCAACTGCTTCGGGAGCGGCCGGACCTGCAGATCGTGGCACTTCGCGGAAACATCGATACCAGGCTGGACAAGGTCCTGAACCGGGACGAACTGGGGATGGATGCTGCGGTGCTCGCGATGGCTGGGCTCGTCCGGGCCGGGCTGGCTGAGGAGCATAGGGATCGACTTTACCCGCTTCCTCTGCAGGAGTTCCTTCCGGCGGGGGGGCAGGGAATCCTGGCGATTGAGGGAAGGAAAGGCGACACAGCAGCGGAAAACCTGTTAAGATGTATCGGTGACCCTGTTGCGGAAGAAAGTCTGCGCGCGGAACGATTTATCCTGCGTCGACTCGAGGCGGATTGTCACAGCTGTGTAGCGGTCCATGCCGGGCGGGACGATGGTCTGGCCTCGGTCAGGGTGATGGTTGCCACCCGACGGGGGGAAGGCATGCGCGAGTATCAGATGTCGGATGAGAGCATGTCCGAGGCCACGAACCGGCTGTGGGCGCAGCTTGAGCGGGACGACGCCCGCGAGCTGATTGGACTTGAACGGATTCGGGAATAATCGTATAGTTGTGAATAGTTCTAGCGGGGCAAGCAGGCGGTACATGCAATGGCTGAACGGACCGAATTGAAGAAGCTGTTGGTTCTGGGTGGTCCTACTCTCGGAGCGGAAGGGATTCTTGCTTTCCTTCGGGAGCATTTTGACGTACGGATGGCCGAGGACCTCGACGACGCGTTGGGCGAGATGCGCAACGCCCGCTACGACGCGGTACTGGCAGAGACGGCCGACTTCCTGCCACTGGAGCGTGGTGTGGTAACACAGCAGGCGTCGGTGGTGCTGGATCGCATCGGCGACGGGGTCTGTATCGTCGGCGAGAGCGGCGAGCTGGTCTGGACCAACAGTCGGCTCCGGGCCATGCCCAAGTCGGTATTGGACTCGCTTCGCAAGCTGTGTCTGACGGCGTATGAGCAGTTCGCGGCGGGGCGGAAAGCGGGCGATCTGGGCAAGAAGTTCTCTCTCATGCCGGAAGACGGCAAGTATTTCGAGGTCATCTGCTCTCCGGTTCGCGATCACAAGGGCCTGCTTCGCCAGGTGGCGGCGGTGGTTATCGACGCGACCAGCCAGCGACGCCAGCAGATGAAACTCAACGCCATCGAGCGGGCAGGGCGGGAACTGGTACGGCTGGAACACGAAACGCTCAAGGACCGCGACGCCATCGAGCGGCTGCAATTTCTGGAAGAGCGGATAATTTCCTGTTCGCAGGAAGTCCTCGATTACCAGCACTTCGCACTCCTCCTTCTCGACGAACGCTCCAACCGCCTCGAAACCCTCATCTCCGTTGGTCTCACCGACGCCGCCGAGAAGTATGAATTCTTTGCAAGCACCGAAGGCAACGGCATTTGCGGCTATGTTGCCGCTACCGGCAGAAGCTATATCTGTGGGGATGTCCGCAAGGATCCGCGCTATGTCGAAGGGCTGGAAGATTCCCGGAGCAGCCTGACGGTACCATTGCGGCTGAGGGACAAGGTTGTCGGCGTGCTGAACGCCGAGGCGACATCGCTGAACGCGTTCACCGAAGAGGATCGCCAGTTCAGCGAGATCTTCGCCAACTACATCGCTCTGGCGATGCACATTCTCAACCTGCTGGTCTTCGAGCGGCATTCGATCCACAACCAGATTACCGGGTCGATCTGTGCGGAACTGTCCGGTCCGCTGAGCGATATGGTGACCGACCTCAACGAGGTGCTTGAGGATTATATCGGGCACGACGACCTTCGCAATCGACTCAACAAGGTGATCGATCGGGCGATGCAGGCCCGGCAGACGGTCCAGCGGTTCATCGCGAGCCCGGCTACGGGCGTGATGAATGCACCGTGCGAGCCGGTACAGAAGGACCCGACCCTGAACGGAAAGCATATCCTGGTCGCCGACGACGAGGAACTGATTCGGACCACCATCCGCGACGTGCTGAATCCCTACGGATGCACGGTCGATACCGCCGGCGACGGTGGCGAAGCGATCGAAATGATCGACAAGAACGAGTACGACCTGGTGATATCCGATATCAAGATGCCCAACGCGACCGGCTATGAGGTGTTCTCCGCCGCCAAGAAGCGCGACGTCGGCTGCGAGGTGATCCTGATCACCGGCTTCGGGTACGACCCGCGGCACTCGATCGTGAAGGCGAACAAGGAAGGCCTGCACGCGGTGATCATGAAACCGTTCAAGGTCAAGCAACTGCTGGATACCTGTCGCGAGGCGTTGCAGAAACAGAACAAGTAGTTCGTAGCGGGACGATCCCGGAATAACAGAACAGTTCCTGGACGCGGGGTCCAGGCAAAACGCCCGGAGGCGGTCAACCGCTTTCGGGCGTTTGTAATGCGCTGTTTGGTTGCGGTTGGACGGAGCAGGGGGGAGGTGCTCGGGAGGAGCCCGGCGCAGAAAAAAACTCCGCAAAAATGCGCGAGTGATTTGCCTGCCCCACGGATTGTTTCCTATGTTGACCGATGTGATGACCCGGGGAGTTGCCCCGGGAGAGTCCTCGAAACGGCTACCTTCGCTGTAGAGGCGTTGGGCGCAAAGCTACGGGTCCCTAGACCGTTAAGCAGGGTCGACGGATCGCCGAGCCGCCGAAGGGAACTCAAGACATTTCAGCGATGCTCTTGACCGGTTTGGCCGGGAGGTCGACGGGCGTGCCCGCCGATCTCGTCTCCCCCCTAAGCGCTGCCGTAAAAACTGCGATACTTCTTGTCGAGTTAGTTAAGCCCCTGCGTGAACAGTCCGATACTCGTGGTGAATGGAACATGAGGAATCAGCAGCAAGGTTCCAGCAAGCGAGGAAAGGCGTCGGATTGGCTGCATGGTCGTCTGCCCCAAGGGAGGTGAAGACAGCAATGTCCGGACGACCGGGTTCGCGAATCTGTGGGCAATCGGGTCTTGGAGGCACTGCGGTTTGCCAGGCCCAGGAAGACGTTGGGTCTTCCGCTCGAGAGGAAACGTCGCGCTGTTTCGAGTTCCAGAACATGACTTACCGAGTGTATCTCGAATTGTTTCGAGGCAGGTTGATAGTGGTCCGGCAGGGCCAACCCTAGAGAAGTTTGGAGGCAAACTTATGAAGCGCAAAGGTTTCACACTGGTCGAGATTCTGATCGTCGTCATCATCCTGGGCATCCTGGCTGCCATCGTCATTCCGCAGTTTACGGAAGCATCGAGTGACGCCCGCAACTCCGCCCTGAGGAGCGACCTTCAGACGGTCCGCAGTCAGATCGAGCTGTACAAGGTGCAGCACCTGGACAAGTTCCCGGGCTGGGACGGCACCACCGTTGACGCCGCCGATTTCGTCAAGGACATGACCACCAAGACGAACGTGGCCGGTACCCAGGAGTCGGGAGACGGTCCGCTGAACTTCGGCCCGTATCTCCAGAAGTTCCCGAGCAACACCTATGTCGACGAGAACGCTGATGCGATCAGTGTCGGCTCCGATCCTTGCCCGGGTGACGGATCCACCGGCTGGTACCTCAACACCACCACCGGCACCTTCAGCCCGAACGATGCCGAAAACAAGGATCTCTAAACCGATCCCCGGATCGACTGACTGAACGTGGTTGAGCTTTCCCGGCCGGTCCCGCCCACGCGGCAGGACCGGCCGGTCTCTACCACGTCAGGGATCCAGCATTAGCACATCAGCCGACCCGGATGCCGTGTTCACCACGTCCAACATGCAAGGCAGGTGCACCATGAAGGCCGGAAAAGGCTTCACGCTCGTAGAAATTCTGATCGTCGTCATGATTCTGGCGATCCTGGGGACGGTCATCCTTCCGAGATTTTCCAACGCCTCGCAGAAGGCGCGGGCCAGCATGCTCGCCGACGACCTCCGCGTGCTGCGGATGCAGATCAATGTCTTCAAGGGGCAGCATCTTTCGGTCCCCCCGGGGTATCCGGACCTGGATAAATCCCAGCAACCGACCGAGGCAGCGTTCATCATCCACATGACCAAAGCCACCACCCCCGGCGGAAACTGGGCCGAGCCCGGGACGTCGGGCTACCGATTTGGTCCGTACCTGCGGGAGATCCCGGAGAACCCGGTCAATGGTAAGAATACCGTGCAGATGATCGGAGACGCCGACAGCTTCCCCACCGGTGGCGACAACTCGCACGGATGGATATACCAGCCGTCGACGATGACAATCCACGCCGACAGCCCCGGTACCGACGAGCAGGGACAGGCTTACTTCGATTATTGATCGATCCCAGAAAGAACAGGCATGAAACGCTTGCTCAAAAAGCATTCCACCGCCTTCACGCTGATGGAGGCGTTGCTTGCGTCATCCATTCTGGCGATGGCGATCACGGCCATCACCATGCCGTTCTCCGCGGGGGCCCAGAACGAACAGGCCAACGCGCGGAACACGCTGGCTGCTGCGCTGGCGCAGGAAATGATGGAGGAAGTTCTCTCCAAACCGTTTGCCGATCCGGACGACGAAGACGCCCGTGAACTGGGTCCCGAGAGCGACGAGGTCGGGCGGTCATCCTACGACAACATGGACGACTACCACGGGTACGTCGAACCGGAGGGGATGGTCAAGGACATGCAGGGGCAGGCGATCGACTCGCCGGCAGCGACGGGGCTTTCCCGGCGCGTGTCGGTTTCCTACGTGTATGTCTCCGGACAGAGCAGCGATCAGGAGCCGACCTTCGTGCGGGTGGAGGTACAGGTGTTCTATTGCGGCACGGAAACGATCAAGCTGACGCGTCTGGTTTACAAGAACGGGTAACGCTATGCGTGAAAGACAGCAGAAAAAACAGGGACTGACGCTGGCTGAGCTTGTCATGGCCATGGCGATCACCACCATCATCGGCCTGACGGTGGCGGGTGTAGCGTCTGCGCTTTCCCACGCTTACGCGCATAGCGAAGACTACTTCGAATCCCTCCAGACCGCCCGGGTCAGTTCCATCCGTCTCCAGCGTACGATCAACAGTTCGCTGCTGATCACGGCAGTGGATTCCGAGGGCCTGGTGCTGTGGGAGTACGACAGCAACGGCAACGGGAAGATCAATCTCAGCGAAATCTGCATCATCGAGTACGACAGCGACACCAAGAAACTGCGGACCGGGAGCATCCGCTACCCGGCCGGGATGGACCCCAGCGTCCGCGACGGTTTGGACATGACTGTCCCGCTGTACCGGCTGACGGATCGCATCGAGGCAAAGAGCCTGCTGAGCGGCGAGTCGTACTACAAAGAACAGCCGCTGGCAACCAATGTTCAGGGGTTCAGCATAAGTGGCAACCGTTCTGCTCCGATGACTACTATGGTGA
>JBKHHU010000052.1:0-18329 GCA_046539045.1 Phycisphaerae bacterium | reverse complement strand
TGGTCGGATGCGGCGTGGACGGGTTCGCGGTGGAGCCCTATTGGCTGAGCGTGACGAACACCGATATCCGCCTTCCGAGGCTCCCACAGGCCTGGGACGGGGTTCGCATCGCCCTTCTGACCGATCTGCACCTGGGACGCTGGATCGACACCGACTTCATCGCCGAGGCCGTCGCCCTCTGCAATGAGCAGAAGCCCGACATCGTCGCCCTGACCGGCGATATCGTCAGCAGGCGCGATGCGATCACACCGGCCATCGCCGACGTGCTGGGAGAGCTTCAGGCCCCGGCCGGGAAGTTCTCCGTCCTCGGCAACCACGATTACTGGACGGACCCCAAAATGATCGGCGGTTATCTCGCCTCGGCGGGCTTCGAACCCGTGGACAACGATCACCGCACACTGAACCGCGACGGCCGGCCGCTGCATATCGCCGGTGTGGAGGACTATCTCGAAGGCTGGCCGGATACGCAGGCCGCCTTGGGTGAGGTCCCCGACGGCGAGTGCAGCATCGTGCTCTGTCACAATCCGGACTATGTGGAGGAAATGCCCGCCTCGCCGAGCGTGGACCTGCTGCTGTGCGGACATTCGCACGGAGGGCAGGTCAACCTTCCGCTGCTGGGCAGGCCCGTGCTTCCGATGCGCCACCGAAAATACGCTGCCGGGCTGAACCGCGGCCCGCAGTGCCCGGTGTATACCTCCGTGGGCATCGGGGTCATCGGCATCCCCGTGCGGTTCCGCTGCCGTCCGGAAATCGCCATCCTGCGGCTTCGCTCGGCCTGAGCCCGCGGCGGAACTCGGTCTGGACAGTCGCCGGCGATCCGCCTATCATCTCGCCACCGACAAACCATCGAGATTCCCGGCAGATACGGAAGGACTGCCCATGCCCGCATACGCAATCGGCCTGGATTACGGAACAAATTCGGCTCGCGCCATCATCGTCGACGTCGCCGGTGGCGAGGAGATCGGACAGGCCGTCCACGTGTACGATCACGGAACCGAGGGAGTCATCCTCTCCAGGGACCCGAACCTCGCACGTCAGCACCCGGCCGACTATCTCACTGCCGCCGAGATCACCATCAAGCAGGCACTGGCCGAAGCCGGCGCGCGGCTGGAATCGTTCGAGCCGTCCCAGGTCATCGGCATCGGTGTGGACACCACCGGCAGCACGCCGCTGCCCGTCGGGCGCGATGGTCTGCCCCTGGCCTATGACGACCGCTTTGCCGACGACCCCGCCGCCATGGCGTGGCTCTGGAAGGATCATACCTCCGTCCAGGAAGCCGCTGAGATTACCGCCCTGGCCCGGGAGATGCGCCCCGAATACCTGTGCAAGTGCGGCGGGACCTACTCCAGCGAGTGGTACTTCAGCAAGCTGTTGCACTGCCTGCGGACCTCTCCGAAGGTGTTCGACGCTGCGTATACGTGGGTGGAGATTGCCGACTGGATCCCGGCCAGCCTGACCGGCACGGAGGCTCCGGACCGGCTGACGCGCTGCGTCTGTGCGGCCGGGCACAAGGCGATGTACAACGACAACTGGGGCGGCTATCCGGATGAGGAGTACCTGGGCACGCTGGATCCGAAGCTGGCTGAATTGCGGCGGACCTTGCCGGACCGGGCCTACAGCATCGAACACACCGTCGGCACGCTCACCAAAGAGTGGGCAGAGCGAACCGGGCTCGAAGCGGGGATACCGGTGGCCGCGGGGGCTTTCGATGCCCATCTCGGCGCGGTCGGGATCGGCATCAATGCCGGTTCGCTTGTCAAGGTTATCGGCACGAGCAGTTGCGACATGATGGTCGTCCCCAACGACCGCGACCTGGCCGACGTGCCGGGGCTTTGCGGAATCGTCGACGGGAGCATCCTGCCGGGCTACTACGGGCTCGAGGCAGGCCAGTCGGCCTTCGGTGACCTGCTGAACTGGTTCGTGGAGTACGTCAACCCGACCGGAATGGGCCATGCGGAGCTTACCGCCGAAGCCGACAAACTCAAACCCGGCGAGTCCGGGCTGCTGGCACTGGACTGGAACAACGGAAATCGCTGCGTGCTTGTCGACCAGCGACTGACCGGCCTGATCCTCGGCCAGACGCTCTACACCACTCCGCCGGAAATCTATCGCGCCCTGGTCGAAGCAGCCGCCTTCGGATCGCTTGCCATCATCGAGCGGTTTGAGGACTACGGCGTGGAGGTCCGGCAGGTTCTCAATGCCGGGGGCATCGCGGAGAAGAACCCGATGGTCATGCAGATTCTCGCCGATGTCACAGGCAAGCCAATGAAGATCTCCCGCTCCAGCCAGACCTGCGCCCTGGGCAGCGCCATGGCCGGGGCCGTCGTTGCCGGTGAGAAAGCGGGCGGCCACAGAACCTTTGCCGAGGCCCAGAAAGCGATGACCGGCCTGAAGGAGCAAGTCTACTTACCGGATCCCCGGGCCCACCAGACGTATCGCACCCTGTACAGCCTCTACAAGCAGTTGCACGACGCCTTCGGCACCACGCAGTACGACGGCTCGCTCCACAACGTGATGAAAGACCTGATCGCACTGCGGGACGAGGTACGACGCGGCAACTGATGGGATCTCAGGGGTAGAGCAGGTTCCGGAGCAGACGCAATGAGTTCATTAAAACGTGTCCTGGCGGTGTATCCCCCGGAAGTGGGCTATGCGAGACAAGTTCTGCGGGGAATCTCTCTGTACTCGCAGACGCGCCCCGATTGGGTGCTGATCCCCTGCCCGTCCCGGGTTGAAGACGTGCGTCTGGCGATGACAGAGAAACCCGATGCCGTAATCGGCCACCTCTCGCACCGTCGCATCCTTGAGCCTATCGACCGGCTCGGCAAGCCGGTAGTGAACACCAGCAACGTGCTGGCCGACTTGAGCTACCCGCGGCTGGGGGTGGATGACTTCGCCATCGGCGCCATGGGGGCGCGGTATCTGCTGTCTCGCGGGTTCAGGCGATTCGCAGCCTATTTGTTGCACGATACGAATTTCGCGTGGGATCGCCTTGGCGGTTTCCGGAAAGTCATCGAAGAGGCGGGGTTTGCGGTACACGTCCAGCCGCCTGTCCGCCGAGAGCCACAGCAGGGACTATCCGATCGGCAGTCGCCCTGCCACGAAACCGAGCAATGGCTTTCTTCGCTCCCCCGGCCGGCGGCGATCCTCAGCATGACCGACAACTGGGCTCTGACGCTGTTGCGGGCCTGCCGGGCGATCGGGGCCCGCGTCCCGGACGACTTCGCGGTGCTCGGAGTGGACAACGACGACATGTCGGAACTGACAACCCCGCCGCTGTCCAGCGTCCAGCCGCCCTGCCGGACCATAGGCTACCGGGCGGCCCAACTGCTGCACGCAATCCTCCAGGGCCAGTCCGTTCCGACCGAAGATATCAGAATCCCGCCGGTCCGCGTCGTGACGCGACAGTCGACGGATATCGAAGCCATTGCAGACGAGCAACTCGCCGAGGCGATCCGCTTCATACGGAAGAACGCGGCCAGGAACATCAGCGTGGCCGACGTGGCGGAGGCAGCTACCCTCCCCCGCCGCACGCTGGAGGTGCGTTTCAAGAAGGTTCTCGGCTGCACGCCGTTGACCGGGATCCACCAAGTGCAGATCGAGCGAGCCAAGGGTTTGCTGGCGGATACGGATCTGGCGACCGAGGAGATTGCCCGTGGCGTGGGGTTCCGAGGTGCCCGCCGACTCGCCACGGTCTTCCGGAAACTCGCCGGCCAGACGCCCTCGGAATTCCGCCGCCAGTTCCGGATCGGTTGACCCTATTGCGCTCCTCCAGAGCGGACTACAGGTTGCGGTCGAGCCGACGATACTGAATGGCCTCGGCGAGATGGTGCTGCTGGATGTCCTGCGAATGCTCCAGATCGGCGATGGTTCGGGAGATCCGCAGCACCTTGTCATGAGCGCGAGCCGACAGCCCGAGCTCATTCATCGCCTGTTTCAAGAGCACCTCGCCCGCCTCGTCCAGGCTGCAGAACTGCCGCACCTGCCGCGGCGACATCACCGCGTTGGTCGTCGTCGAGACCTTCCCGTTGTTGAACCGCCTGTGCTGGAGTTCGCGGGCGGCGACAACCTGCTGCCGCATCTGTTGCGAGCTGAGCCCGTCGGTCTTGCTGCGGAGTTCCTTCCACGGCACCGGCGGGACCTCCACGTGAATGTCGATCCGGTCGATCAGCGGCCCGGAGATGCGGGAAAGGTACCGCTCCACGGCAGCCTGTCCGCATTTGCACGTCCGCTTCGGGTCGGTGTAGTACCCGCACGGACACGGATTCATCGCCGCGACGAGCATGAAGTTGGCTGGGAACCGAAGCGTCGAGTGGACGCGTGGGATCGTGACGCAACCGTCCTCCAGCGGCTGGCGAATCATCTCCAGCGTCGGACGCGGGAATTCGGGAAACTCATCAAGGAACAGCACACCGTGGTGGGCCAGCGAGACTTCTCCCGGCTGGGGAATAGCCCCCCCGCCAATCAGAGCGGCCGAACTGCTCGAATGGTGCGGAGTACGGACCGGGCGGATGTTGATCAGCGATTCGCCTGCCTTGAGCATTCCCCGCGCCGAATACACGCGGGTGGTCTCCAGCGACTCCTCCGGCGTCAGCGGAGGCAGCACACCGGGGATTCTCTTGGCGAGCATGGTCTTGCCGGATCCTGGAGGACCAAGCATCAGTATATTATGATGTCCGGCTGCGGCAATAGTTAACGCCCGCTTGACCGACTCCTGCCCTCGGACGTCAGCGAAATCCAGGCCCGGGGCGTCGGAGGCGTCAAAGAGAGCCTCTACGTCCACCTCGCGAGGGTCGATCGGCAGTTCATCGGTGAGGAAGCCCACTGCTTCGGTCAGAAATCCGACGGGAATGACTTCCACTTCCTCGACGACGGCAGCCTCGGCCGCGTTCTCCGCCGGGACGACCAGCCCTCTCTTGCCTTCGCGGGCGGCCATCATCGCGGTGGCCAGTGCCCCGCGGATCGGGCGCACCCGCCCGTCCAGGGCCAGTTCCCCGATGAAGATGTAGTCGTCGATCTTCTCCGAATTGAGCATCCCGCCGGCAACCATGGACGCTATGGCAATCGGCAGATCGAATGCGGAGGAGTCCTTCTTCACGTCGGCCGGGGCCAGGTTGATGGTGACCTTCGGGCCGGGCCAGCGGTATCCGCTGTTCTTCAGCGCCGACTGGATCCGCGAGATGGATTCCCTCACGGCTGCGTCGGCCAGGCCCACCAGACTGACCTTTCCCTCCTCGCCCATGGAAACGTCAGCTTCGACCTCTCCGGGAATCGCGTCGATGCCTTGAAGGATGCTGCTGTGTATGCGTGAAATCATTCAGGTCTTCCCCGTAACTGTTTGTAAGGCAGCATCCTAGCTTCCGAACAGCCCCCGTACAAGCAGAAAAACCGGTCGATCGGACCTTTGCGACATGGGGTACGACCACCGCAAACACCCCTGCCCAAGGTCGCCACGGCAATCCGGTCCTGCCGCCCGCTCCCGCTGCCGGCGCCGTTTCCCGCACGGAGGCATTTTGACCTGGAGCGGCGCATCGGGCACAATAGGGAAACCCGCCGGCCCGGGCCGCGTTCCAATTGTGCCGACCGGCCCGCTATTCTCGAATCCAGGATCACGATATGAAGTCAACGTGGACGCATCTTCTTGCTGCGGTATTCGTCATGGCCGTCGCCACTTCGCTGCCGGCGCGGGCCGCTGCTCCCGCTTCCGCAGACACCTCCAAGGTCAAGTGGAGCACCGTCCAGCGTGTTTACCCGGTGCGGAACAGCAACATCGACAAACTGAAGGTGAAAAATGTCATCCTTCAGAATGAGTACCTGAAGATAGAGATCGCCCCCGATCTGGCCGGCCGGATTATGCGCGTGACCTATGCAGACGGCACGGAGTTGTTCAATGTCATCGACGAAGTCGGTGCGCGGATCCCGTGGGATTGCGGCGGCTGGAGAACCAGTTTCCCGTTCTATGAACACGGGATGCGGTTCAAGAACCAGGAATGCGGCTGGCGGGTGCTGAAGCAGCCGGATGGTTCGGTCACGCTGGCGATGAACAATCGATTCTCGCGGTTCCGGGATCCGGGTGAGTTGAACTACCAGGGCCGGTTTACGCACCTTCGTCTCGGACGGGAGATCACGCTCCGGCCGGGGCAGGCGTTCTTCTCCTGCCGGATGAATGTGGAGAACCTTCTTCCCTACCGGGTCGGGTACCGACTGTGGACGACCGCCCAGTATCCGGTCGCCGCGGACGGGGAGTTTGTTTTCCCGGTATCGCGAATGGTATTTCACCGGGCCGAGCGTTTCTGCGACTGGCCGAAGGAAGGCGGGTTGGCTGACTACAAAAACTGGAACAAGCCGCACTACTCCTTCTTCGCCGTCGGTATGGACAAGCCGTTCGTGGCGGTGTTCTATCCGAAGGCGAAGCTGAATCGCATCCGGATTGCCGATCCTGAGAAAGCGCCCGGCGCCAAGCTGTTCGGCTGGGGCGATGCGAAGCGGTCGAGGTTCTTCGAGATCTGGACCGGTTCGGACGCCCTCTTCGAAGAGGAAGGCCAATACATCCAGCCGTTCGAGATCCGGGGGTTCACCGAATACCACTTTCCGGCCAAAGGTATCGGGAAGGTCGACTTTGCCAACAGACATCTTGCCGTCGGGGTCCAGAGGCGGGAACAGAAGGACCAGCGGACGGCCCTGATCCGGCTCACGCCCGCCGAGGAACTTCGGAGAGTCTCGATTCGGGCGACAGGTTCGTCTGGTGGTGACCAGACCAGGGAAATCGGGCTGTGGAAGCCCGGGCAGGTCATCCGCCTGACTCTCCCAATGAAGAAGGCCGATGAACCGATCACCCTCGACGTCTCCTCGGCGGGAAACTCCCTGCTCAAGCAGCAGGCATTTCCGCTTCAGATCCCCGCCCGCGACGCAGAAGCGGAGAAAGCGATCCGCCGGCGGGTATACCCGGACCAGGCGGACCAGAAGCGGTTCGCCCGCCATTGCGAGCTTCGCGGCTGGGTGAACTACGTGCTCAACAGCGGCGGCACGCCGACTCTGCAGAACGGGTTCTCCGCCGGAGCCGCACTGGTACAGGAAGATCCGACGGACCTGGAGTCGCTCGTGCTGTTCGGCCGCATCGCCCATAGGCTGGGGCGATCGCAGATGGCCCAGTGGTCCCTGCGGATGGCCGTCCGTGCCGACTCGGACAGCGGTCTGGCCCACCATCTTCTGGGGCTGGTTCTCCTCGAGAACGGAGGTGCTGCCGAGGCCCGCAAACACTTCGCCGCCGCGATGGAAGCAAAGCGGCCGCATGCTCCGGCTGGGTATTTCCTCGCCCTGCAGCACATCGCCGACAACGAACACGGCAAAGCAGTGGACGCTCTGAAACAGGTTCGCAAGAGCCATCCAAACCTGCTCAGGCCCGCCGTTACGCTGGCGAGCACACTGCTGAAGGTCGGGAAGAAGGACGAGGCACGCAACCTCATCAGTAAGCTGGTGACGCAGTACCCAGCCAGTCTGGAAGCCGCAGCCGTCTGCGCCCGCTGCCATCCTGAAGACACCTCAGCATCGCAGGCCCTGAAGGGGCTGAAAGCCGAACCGGAGTCCGGTCAGTCGCTGAAGCGGTTCTTCTCCGAAATCGACGACGGCAAGTGGATCCATCCGCCCCGGCCGGAGAAATACCAGTTCGTCCCTCACAAGAAACTGCAGCGGACCGATCGCTGGTAATCTGAAAGCGGAAAGCCGCATTTCGCGGGAACTTTTTCCGAACCGCACCGCGGCACGGCGCGTAGAAGGGTAGGAATCACGCGGCGCGTACTCGCTCAGCGCGTCGCTGCCTCGACGGGCCGTTCGGTTCGGGGCTGAGAGGCTCGGACGCTCGCTTCTTTTCTTTCCGAGTCCCATAACTCGACTTCGCGGGAGGTCTCCGCGCAAATCGCTCGCCACGCTTTTCAGGCGCTTTGAGCCGGACGGCTCCGAGACCGATTCTGCGCCCTGACCGAACAGACATCGGGATGGACCATGGACAAGCTCATCCATAGGCGGTTCGACAAATTCACGCCAATCCTGTGGACACTGATGGCTGCGACGCTGGTGGTGGCGTTCGCCAACAACTTCCGCGAGATGTGGATCCGCTGGTACCCCGCCTGGAAACACACCGAATGGAGTCTGTACGACCGATTGGTCGAAGGGCAGAGCTACTACACCCACGGGCCGCTGGTCCCGGTGGTGAGCATCCTGATCGCCGTGCTTCTCATCCGGCACACCCGCATTCGGGTTCGGCCGGCTCCCTTCTGGGGAGGGCTGCTGCTGGTTCTCTCGCTGCTGCTGCATCTGCTGGCGAGCCTTGCCCGGGTGAATTTTGTCAGCGGATTCGCCCTCATTCCCGCCATCGCCGGGCTGACCCTGATGCTGTGGGGATGGCAGGCGCTGGCGCGACTGTGGTTCCCGATTGCGTTCCTCGCATTCATGGTGCCGCTACCGGAGGTCACCATCTCTCAGCTGAACTTCCGCCTGAAGATGTTCGCAGCCGACACGGGTGTGATGCTTTCGGAGTTCTTCGGTATCATCATCGCCCGTCGCGGGAACCGCGTGTATCTGGAAGGCGACAAGCAGTTGGTCATCGCCAACGTCTGCAACGGTCTGCGGACACTGATCAGCCTCACCGCTTTCGGTGCCCTGTACGCCTACATCTGCCGCCTGAGAGGCGGCTGGAAGCTGCTGATCTTCCTGCTGGCGATCCCGGTGGCGGTGATTGCCAACGCCGTCCGGATTGTCAGCCTGATTGTGGTGGCGGATGTATGGAATACGGAGGTCGCGACGGGCTTCTTCCACGACGCGTCCGGTCTGCTCATTTTCGCGGTGGCGTTCCTGATGATGTTCGGCGCCGAGCGGTTGATCCTCGGCATACGTCAACTGATTGGACGCCCGGCCAGGGTCACGCCACTGATGTCCGAGGTGCGTCGCGATGAAGACACCGAAGAGGCACCGTGGCCTTTCATGGTCCGCTCGATCGGCTCAAGGCGAGGCGTCGTTGCCGTTGCCATGCTGATATTCGCCGCAGCCGGTGCGCTGAGATACCAGCTGGCCGTGCCGGACATGAACAACGGAGCTCAGGCCCAGGATGCCCTGCCGGTCGAGATGGCGGTGGCCGACTCCCGCTGGTTCGGGCACGATCTGGAACTCGACGAGCGCACGCAACTCGTTCTCGAAACCGAAGACTACTTCTACCGCAATTACGATGATGAGAACCGGCGGTCGGTGCAGTTCTGCATCATCTTCAGCCAGGACAACCGCAAGGGGACCCACCCGCCGGACCTCTGCCTGGAGGGCGGCGGAAATGACATCATCCTGGCGCGGGACCTGGATCTCTCGGTCGGCGACAAGGTGCTGCCCTGCCGGGAACTGGTCGTTCAGAGCGGCGAGTACCTGAACTACTACCTGTACACGTACCGTTGCGGCGGACACTACACCAACAGCTTCTGGGAACAGCAGATCGTGATCTTCCTCAACGGTCTGCTGGACCGAAACGCCTCCGGTGCACTGATCCGCGTGTCCACTGCCGTCCGTCGGAACCGGATTGCCGATGCGCAAGAGCTCTCGGCAGCCTTTCTGCAAACCGCCGTTCCCCATCTGGATAAAGCCCTTCCTTGAGCAAAGGAGACGTTTCCATGCTTCGTAGAATCATCCTCATCGTCGTCGTGCTCGGGATCTTCGCCGGTATCGGCGCGGGGGTCTGGGTGTACATGCAGCGCAACAGCGGCAACCGCCTGTTGCGACGAGCCCAGGTCGCGGTCCGGGCCGGGCAGTTTGACAAGGCTGCCGACCTGGCGAGCCGGTACACCTCGCAGAATCCCCGCAACTGGAAAGGGCATTACGTGCTGGCCCAGGCCTACCTGAAGATGGGCAAGTACGATCTGGCACGCAATATCCTCAAAAAGGCCCACAAGCTCGCTCCGGACGAGCAGAGCATCCCCGTCATGGAGGCAGAGACTTACGCCGTGCCCGCGCGGCAAGCGATTGCCACACCCGAAGCTCAGATGACTCCGACGGATATCGCCCAGGCCGCTGAGAAACTGACCACGGCCACCACGGTCCTGCGTGAAATCGCACCCACGGCAGAAGATCAGGGCCTGGAGATACGCCACAGTATCGGTATCAACGAGATGCTGATCTCCGAGGCCCACAAACTGCGGGCCGACATCTTTGAGCGCAAAGCGGAAGTGGCTCGGTTGGGCAAATCGCGGGAAGCAGAGAAGCAGATGACCGCCGCTCACAAGGAAGCGCAAAAAGCGTCCGACCTGGCCGCCGAGAGGGCGATCGTCTCCTTCCTCGAAGTCGCCAAGGCCGACCCGTCCCGCGACTCCTCCACCGAACTGCTGGTGACGCTGTGCCTGAAGCACAAAGACAAGGGGCGACTGGAAGAGGCCCGGGCCGTACTCTCCGATGCCGAAGCTCCCTCACCGGATGCGCTGGCTCCACTGTACATGCACGATATGAGCGACAGGTTCGAGTCGCTCGATGCGAAACAGCAGGCAGACCGGCTGCAGAAAGCCGCCGAACGATTCCAGGCTCTCCTGGAAAAACACCCCGACCATCTGGACTCCTGCCTGAACATGGCTCACATCGCCCTTCTTCAGGGGGAGAAGGCCGGCACTTCAGGTCAGATGCACCACCGCTATCGAGAGGTCGACGCATGGGTGGACCGGGCTCTGGAGTTGGATAACCAGTCGCGCAACGCCCTGCTGCTTCGGGCCAATGTCCTCATGAAGAACGGGAAATACGAGCAGGCTGAGAAGCTCCTGTATGATCTGAAAGCGGACAACCCCCGCTGGCCTGCTGTTCACTACGCCTATGCGGAAGCGGCGGAGAAGACCGGGAAGTCCAAGCTCGCCCGCAACGCGCTGCGTGAAGTCACACGCCTGAACCCCACCCATCTTCAGGCCCGGGCGAGAATCACCGAACTGCTGCTGCAAATGGGCGCCTCCAAGGAGGCCTTCCAGGACGCAGCCCAGTTGATCAAGACCCACCCGGACAGCCCCCGGACCGTCGAACTCTATGTGCGGGCTGCTGTCGAGAACGATCAACCTGGCAGTGCGGCCAATCTGCTGCGAGAAACACTGCAGCGGAACCGCCACCACCCCATCGTCATGCTGGCCGTCGCCCGCGGATACAGGCGCATTGATCAGAAGGAACAAGCCGAGGCGGTTCTCGGCGACCTGGCAGAGCTGGAGCCGAAGAACAACCCGGAAAGATTCGCCGTCGCCGTCGCACTCCGGTCAACGGGCAAGCTGTCCCAGGCCGAGAAGGTACTGACCGAGGCGTTACGGGCCGAACCGGGAAGCCCGCGGGCCATCTACGAACTCGGACAGCTGTACCACAGCACCGGACGTCACCTGCAGGCGGCGGAGATGTTCGAGGAAGCCTGTCAGCGCCGTCCGGAGGACTCCGTGTACGGAGTGACGCTCGCCCAGGCACTTGCCGATCTCGGGCAACTGGAGCGGGCCGATGAGCAGCTCGAGCGGATTCTGCAGCGCGAGCCGAATCACGCGGAAGCGGCCCTGCTTTCCACGCAGGTGAAGGTCATGATGGGACAGAAGGTCGATACCTCACGATTCGCCCGGTCCGATTCGGAAAAAGCCGAACATGGGCTTTCGTTGGCAATGTCGTTCCTCTCGCAGCGGGACTACGACCGGTGCATCGAGGCGTGTCGGCAACTGTTGAAGGAGCGGCCCGACAATGCCAAGGCCATGTCGCTGCTGGCCCAGGCGTACTACCTTACCGGCCGGAGCGATGAGTACGTCGCGCAGTGCAAGCAGCTCATCACGCTTCAGCCGGAAGACCGGTCCGCGTATATCCGCCTGGCGTCTTACCGATTGCGACAAAGCGGCTGGCATCCGGACAAGATCGCGCTGGAACTGGCGAAAGTGCCGGGCGCTCGGCGGGCTTTCATAGAGCCTGCCGTGATCTACATTGCGTATCAAGCGGGCGACCATGATGCTGCCGTTCGCCTGGCCACCCGCGTGCTGAAGGACGAGGAAATGCCTCAGGAAAGCCGCCTGCTGGCCCGGATGAACCGGGCCAGCGCCCTGATCGCTTCCGGGAAGGTCCGGGAGGGACTCAACGATCTGGATCACCTGGCCATCGCCCCGGGCTGGTCGCAGAAGGCACGGCATGCAAAGGCCACGGTGCTTCTGCGCACCGGCAAAACAAAGGAAGCGGATCGGATCATGCAGGAGCTTCTGGCAGAAGCAAAAGAGCAGAAGAGTTTCTCGCTCCTGGAAAGATTGACCCGAACGTACATCAGGGCGGCACAGCCACAGAAGGCCCTGGTTTCCGCTGAAGCAGCATGCCGGATCCTGCCACGCGACGCCCGTCCGCTGACGATGAAGGGGGATGTCCTTCGAGCCTGCGGCAAACCCGAAGAGACGGTCGCCTGCTATCGGAAGGCGATCGAATACCAGCCGGGCGATCTGGAGAACTACCGCACGCTGGTCCGCCTCCTGGATCGGCTCGATCGCCGGGAGGAGGCCCTGGCCATACTGGACGAGATGAGCGAGATGAACCGCGTGAGCAAGGCGATCGCGCTTCAGGAACGGGCGTTCCTGCTCGTGTCCTGGGGGCTGCCCGGCGAGGCGGCCAAGACTCTGTCTCAGTTGAACTCCGGAACCGATAGTTCGCTGCAGGACCTCCCACCGCAGGTGCTCTATTCTCTCGGAATCGGCTGGGCGACCCTGGACCGAAAGGAACAGGCAGCGCAGTGCTTCAAAGCCATACCGGAGTATGCCCCGGAGTTTGTTGCAGCGCGGGTTGCCCTGGCCCACATCCAGGAAACGTCCGAACAGTCGCTTGCGGTGCTGAAGGAACTCCGCCAGACCAAGCCGTCCTCCATTCCGGCTTTTGTCGAAACGCTCCGGGTTCTCCATGCTGCCCGCAAACACGCGGAACTGCTGCAGATGTTCGAGGACTTCGGCGAGAAGCACAGCCGCGGTCGTCCGCTGCCGGAGGCAGTGTCGGTACTGCTGGTGAATTCCATGGTCGCTGACGGGCAGGTCCAGCGAGCCGCCGCACACTGTCTTGCCAGAAGCCGAAGCACCGAACGGCCCTACTGGCGCAATCTGGCCGTTCACCTCCGCATGGATACCAACCCGGAAGCGGCAGCGACGATTCTGCCCGCCCCGGACGATGCGGACATCGAGCAGGCGCTTCTCGGGATGAGCCTGATGCACAAGCTGGGCAACCGGAAGTCCTTCAAGGCCTATGCAGAGAGATACCGGCAGATCCGCAAGCAGCGAGCCGGCGAACACCCCATTCCCGCCCGGTATCAGCTGTTCGGCGACATTCTCACCGGCCAACCTGCAGCGAAACTTGCCGGGATCGTTGAGCGGTATCCGGTCAACGAGGTTGTCACCCGGTCGGTTGTTCAGGATATCGTCGATGGCGCCGGCAAGGACGGGCATCTGGACGAGGCGGCAGAATTGCTGCGGATCGATATGGCGCTGCAACTGGGGTTGCGGAAAGTCGGACACGACGCGGCGATGAAGGCCCTGAAACAGCGACCGTCGTGCCAGTATGCTGCCGCACTGGCCTATCGCAGTGCCGACTCCAACGCCCAGCGGCTGAAGATCCTGGGAAAGGTCCAGCCGCAGAACTCCCTGTTCGTTCAGGCACTGGATGCCGACCTGGCAATGAAGGCGGGCAATTACAAACGAGCTGCCGAACTGTTCAGCAAGGCAGCCGAGGCGGAGAGGAACAACGCCGTCCTCCTCCTGAACCACGGCCTGGCGCTGGAGAATCTCGGCCAGTACGAGAAGGCGCTGGCAGTCTATTCGGAGCTGATGGAGTCGGACAACATGTCTGCCCGGATCACGGCCACCAACAACATGGCTTACCTGCTGATGGTGACCCGCCCGAGTGACCAGACCGCACTGCAGCAGGCCCGGTCTCTGGCGCTACAGGCGACCCAGGCCTCACCCAAGACCGTCGCCTTCCAGGATACGCTCGGCTGGGCACAGCATCTGACCGGGCAGAATGCCGACGCTCTGAAGAACCTGCGCCAGGTTATCAAGGCCCTGCCGCACTCGCCGGAGGTGCATTACCACCTGGGCAAAGCCGAAGCCAGAGCAGGCAATGACGACCTGGCGAGATGGCACCTCTCGGCCGCAGTTCAGTACGGCAGTCAGGCCGCAGACAAAGGCCATTCCATCCCGGACTGTCAGAAGAAGGCCGTCGAGTCGGCCAGGCGAAGCCTCGCCCTGCTGAACGGAAAAAGCTGATGTTCAACAAGGTGGCCCAGGAGCAGGTGCAGCATTGTCTGAGCTTCGACGTGGAGGAGTATTTCCAGGTCGAAGCCGCTGCCCGGCATGTGCGCAGGGATCAATGGGCGGACTTCGCCATGCGTCTGGCGCCACACGTGGATCGGGTTCTGGAACTGCTGGACTCACACCGGGCCGGCGCCACGTTCTTCGTTCTCGGGTGGGTGGCGAGGCACGAACCGGAGCTGGTTAAACGCATTGCCGAGGCGGGGCACGAGATCGCCTCCCATGGCATGCATCACCAGATGCTGCACAAACTCACGCCGCGGGCGCTGCGACTGGAACTCAACGACAGCCGCAAGCTTCTGGAGGATCTTACCGGCAGGCCCGTCAGCGGTTTCCGGGCGCCGACGTTCTCTCTGACACTGCAGACCGCCTGGGCGATCGACGTGCTGACAGAGTGCGGCTACCGCTATGACTCCTCGGTCTACCCCGTCCGGCACGACCGGTACGGTGTGCCGGACGCCCCACGGCGACTCCACCGGGCGCGCGGACCTGCCGGAGGCGAACTTGTGGAAATCCCCCTGCTCACGCGCCGCTGGTGCGGGCTCAATGTCCCTGCCGGCGGAGGGGGGTATCTGCGTCTGTTCCCGCTGCGGGTGATCACCGGCGCGTTGAACTCCTGCCGCCGCACCGGTGAGGGGGGAATGCTCTACCTGCATCCATGGGAACTGGACCGCGACCAGCCGGTACTCCCGATGGGGCGACTGACGCGGTGGCGGCACCGGGTCGGACTGGCTCGCACGGAACGCAAACTCTCTCGCCTTCTGGAACGGTACCGTTTCCGAGGCGCTTCGGCACTGCTGGATCAGACCCGCCTGGAACGACTGCCGGTCCACCATTATCGTGAGAGCAACGGGATCATTCGGCCAGAAGTCTCGCCGCTTCACTCGCAGCAGCGAGCCCGCTGAGAACGGCCCCCTCCACGCGCGGCCCGGCGAAGGCGTCCCCGGCAAGGATGACCGGCAGGCCGGCGAGTTTCAGGCAACGTTGCGAGAAGGTTCCGACCGGTTTGCTGTATCGCCAGCGGTGCAGAATCCATTCCTCAATCGGCGATCCGACAAGATCTCTGACCTCCCCCAGGAGATGCCCGGCCACCACGGAATCGCCGGCGAGCCAGTGTCGCTCGCTGTAGTCGACCGAGGCGTGCAGCGTAATGCCCGGAAGGCGGGAAATCCCCTTGATCCGATTGTCGGCCAGCCACGAAATGTCGCCGTCCGAAAACTGCACGCCTCCGGGCTTGGGGATGTGGCTCAGCCCGTCCAGGCGCGCGGCGATGGCGATACACTTCTCGTATACCAGGCCCTTCAGCGGGCCCGCCTGGTGGGCGGCGACCGGAGCGGCTCCCCGTTGCAGCAGTTCCAGTGACTGGGGCACCGGGGGCGTCAGCAGAATGACATCGGCGGGAAAGGCAGTCTCACCTTCCAGCATCACCCGGGCGTTCCGCCGGTCGGCTTGTACCTTCCGGACCTTCGTCCGCAGTTGAAGGTCCAGCCCGCCGGCCAGGTGCGCCGCCAGGCCCCGCATGCCTTCGGTGCCTCTGTACCGCGGGTGCCCGTCCTGTTCCGGGCGGCTGCCATCCTGTGAGAATCCGCGGGCCCACTCGCAGACAGCCCCTTCATCCAGCCACTTTCCGGCGATGTCGGCAAACAACTTGCGCCGGACGGTAAAAAACTGGGCACCGGTATCGCATAGAGCGTCCCCGACCCGCTTGGACGCGGCCCTTCCGCCGGGATGGTAGCCCTTCTCGAACAACGTCACGCGATGGCCGCATTCGACGAGTTGCCGCCCGGCCGTCAGACCGGTCAGGCCCGCTCCGACAATTGCACAGGTTTTCGAATTCCCGCTCGTCAACTGTCTGACCTCGAACCGGAGACGCTCGCGTTACGGTTCCGGCAGGATCACCATATCGATCACGTGAATCCTGCCGTTACTGGCTCGCATGTCCGGGCGGATGATTTTCGCCTCGTTTATGAACACCTGGCCGCCGGAGACACTGATGTCTGCTTCAGAGCCCTGCAGCGTCTGCACAGAAGATCTGGACATGACCTCCTTGGCATCGAGATCGCCGTGCACCACGTGATATTTCAGGATCGCCTGCAGTTTCTGTTTGTTCTCCGGCTTGAGCAGATCGCCAAGTGTCCCTTCAGGCAATCTGTCGAAGGCTGCATCCGTAGGAGCGAAGACGGTATACGGCCCCTCACCCTTCAGCGTGGACGCCAGGTCGGCAGCCTGAACGGCGGTAACCAGCGTGGTGAAGTCCTTGGCCGAGACGGCGGTCTCGACTACGTCCATTTTGGGCTTCGTCCCACCATTGCAACCGACCGACAAGGCGGCGGCAGCCACGGCAAGAACCGGCAACAGCGATTTCCTGATGTTCGTCATCCTTTTCTCCTTCCAAGCGTTACCAACCCGAGCGAGTGAATCTCGTTTGTCAGTCCATTATAGAACCCCGCCGGCGCTGCGACATCTGATCAAGTACATCCGCCTGAAAAGGGTGAAATCTATCACGCAAACGTATACTGTTACACTGTCGGGAACTGACGGCGGGTGCCGCCACTGACAGCACACACGATTCCATTCTGGGGAATATGTATGATTACTCATCGATCATTGTGGACCATGATGTTGCTGGGATGCATCGGGTTGATTGCGGGCAGCGCCGGTGCGCAGCAGGCGATGACGCGATGGCTGGACCCGGCGGTTACCGAATTCAAAACCGTTGCCTCCGGCAATTCCGATTACCATTTCCACACCGAATCGAAGGATCAGCGACGTGATTTCGCGATGCACGAGTACGATTTCGATTTCACGCACCCGGTCTATCAGAAGGACGGGACGGTGTACGCGCTGACTACCAACATTCACGTTCTGGACATCGCCACCAGTACGATCCTTCCCGATACCGGCACACGCATGCCGGATCATCTCTGGGACGTGCGGTTTGGCGGGGCCGCCCGGTGGGTTCTGGAGGACAACTGGACGCTGGCTGCTTACCTGCAGGTCGGCTCTGCCAGCGACAAGCCTTTCGACAGTGCCGACGAACTGGCAGTGATGGCGGCTGTCGGGCTGCGCATTCCGGTCCGCCGGGACGACGGCCTGGTGTTCCTGCTGCAGTACTCCAACACCCGCGACTTCCTCGAGGGCGTTCCGATTCCGGGCATCGCCTACGAGTGGAACCCGAATGACGATCTGCAGATCCTCTTCGGCGTGCCGTTCAGCGCCGTCGACTGGCAGTTCGCCGAGAAATGGCGCTTGGAGGCGAGCTATTTCATCCCGCGGACGGTCGACGCAAAAGTCAGCTACGATGCCACAGACAGGCTCACGGTGTATTCCGGGTTCAGTTGGGACGGCAAAGGGTTCTTCCGCTCGGACCGCACCGATGACGATCATCGTCTGCAGTTCTACCAGAAACGCGTCACGGGCGGGCTGAAGATCAAGCTCACCCGCCAGGCGGCAGTCGATCTGTTCGGCGGATACGCGTTCGACCGCTTCTTCTTCGAAGGAGAAGACTACGACGACCGCGGATTCAACCGGGTTTCGCTGGCCGACGGTGCCTTTGTGGGGGCGAAACTCTCGTTCAGGTTTTAGGAGCTTCCATGAATGCCGAAGCCGATCGTCCGGCTCACGTCCGATCGCGCTCGCCCTGCAGCTCAAGAATGCCGACAGGCTCAGCCGCAGTGAACAGAAGAACATCCGGAAGCAGGCCGGTTCTCTGCGCTCCACTCCCGATTTCTGAGGTCGGACAGGGCCAGCGTGTCCTTCTTCCCGCCGGCCTTGCGAGTGCTCCAGGTCTCCCGCCGGAACGTGTCGCGGTCCGCTGGAAATGCCTGATCCAACGAAGCGAATCGTCCTCGCTCCCGTCATCGGCGATGATCAGCCGGACATCGCAAAAACGCTCTGCCGCTCTCTCGATGCTCCGCAGGCAGTCAAGCACGTTCCAGCCTTCGTTGTAGACCGGGACCATCACGGTCAGGCTGGGCAGGTTCGGGCGGCTGATCCTGTTGCGTTGCGAAAGTGGTGCTTTACCGGGTT
>JBKHHU010000221.1:0-5256 GCA_046539045.1 Phycisphaerae bacterium | reverse complement strand
CAAGCGGGCTCGACAGCAGGCGAGTCAGTGGATGTTCGCTACGGACAAACTCGCGTCCCCGCAGCGGGAGGTGGCCAGGTACGCCAAACAGCAGTTCCGTGATGCCGGCTGGGTCGGCAGGGTCTATCTCCGCAAGGCCGTGCGCGAGAAACCCGCCGGTGTAGCCGCTGCGGCTGCGGAGCTTCTGACCGACGAAGGGGGCAACAAAGCCGTCACGGCCATGCTTGATCGTCTTGGCAATGCGGACAACACACCGGAAGAACTGACACAGGTGCTGGGCGAGAACATGGCTGAGCTTGCCGGTAAGGCCGAACCGAAGCATATCCGGCAAGCATACCGGCTTTTCGGAAAAGCCTCCGATGCCGGCCGGAAAGCCTCGGCAAGACTACTGACCGCTTACTACTCCGACGTCACCCAAGCCGATGAGGCTGCGTTCAACAAGGCCGCGGGGGCGGCTGAGGCCTACAGCAAACTGCGGGACATGGTGCGGAAGGAGTTGTTCTCGGTAGAAGACAAGCGCCGGGCATGGGCCGAGCCCCTTGCCGCTGATCTGCATCTGTACGCGCGGGGGTTGCGAGGGCAGTATTTCACCGGCAGGTCGTTTGACAAACTGGCGACGACACGGCTGGACAAGACTCCGCATCAGACGCTGGAAACCCTGCCGTACGCGGACAACAGGAAGGAAAATATCTCCGTTCGGTGGACCGGACAGATCCAGATCGAAACGCCCGGCAAGTACACCTTTACGATGGCCAGCGACGACGGGCAGCGTCTTTGGGTCGATGGGGAAAAAGTCATCGATGACTGGATGGCTCACGGGGTGGAGCGGGAATCCGGCACGGTGGAACTCAAGACAGGGCTTCACGAGATCAGAATCGAGTGGTTCCAGGGCGACGGTGGTGGGGAGACCACCACGTACTGGAAAGGACCCGGGTTTGAGGAAGAGAAACTCCCCGCCGACGTCTTGCTGACCAAGCCGTGGAAGGCAATGGGCTCCACCGTGGATGCAGTCCAGCCCGGCGAGAAGTAGTCACAAACAGCTACCGCTTCAAAGCGATCAGCACGAGTGTGGCGACGCCCAAGGCAGCCGGGACCGCTGCCAGGCCGATGGCGTTCCAGAATGCACCCGTCTCCGACAGATCCAGCGCGCGGATCAGCAGGGCCAGCGGAAGTACGATCAAACCGTTTACCAGTGCAAGAGCCCCAAGCAGGAACGAGGCCTTGGGCTTTCTCTTCTGGATCGCGAGGGTCATTCCGATCAGCCCCGCCAGAGCTGCCAGCCCGATCAGGCCGAGCGTCCCCGGGTGGGGCAGATCTGCAAACGCGTTCATGGTGCAAACCATACTCGCCGTCCCCATCTTTCCTGAATTGTCGATCAGGCTCCGGAACGCGGTGGCGCACCTCACCGCGTTCCGGAGCGAACCAAGGTTCGTCTATCCCTGATTCAGCCGGCTGAACAGTGCCTTGACCAGGTAGTACGCTTCTTTCGGCCGCCGATATTCGTCCACAACGCCCTTGTTGTTGAAATGCCGCGGGCGCCCGATCGCCTTGGTGATCCCGGTGCGGCAATCGCCGAACTGCCATATGCTCAGACCCGCAAAGCGGTCTGACGTTTCAAACATATGCCGAATCACCGTCTCCAGCAGTTGTGCCTGATACTGCTCGCTCCAACGTTGCTCGTTCCAGTCACGCCAGCCATAGATCGCTCCGGCACCAATTTCCGAGATGATGATCGGTTTGGATGTATTCCCGACCTCGTCAATATGTTTGGCGATCGCATCCAGAGCGGCTGGGATTTCGTCAATCTCTCCACCATACCAGCCGGGATAGCAGTTGATGCTGATGATGTCCGCCAGTTCGTAGCAGCAGTCCTCGAAGGGGTGATTGCTCGCATAGGTGATCGGGCGGGACGCATCCAGCTCGCGCAGCCGGCCGAGAATCTCCGCATAGCCGGGCTTGCATTCCGGGTCGTGAGAGTGGCCTTCGTTAAGCGCACCCCACATGATAACGCTCGGCCGATTGTACGCGCCGGCTACCATTTCGTCCGCGTTGGTGAGGCAGGCGTCGATATAGTGTCGGTCGGTCAGGTGCTCCGCAGTCTGTTGCCATCCGGTGGTTTCGGACCAGACACAGATGCCGAACTCGTCACAAAGGTCCAGGAAGCGCACATCCTGAGGATAGTGACTGCCGCGAACAAAGTTGCAGCCCATGTCCATCAACTGCTGGATATCGCTGACCAGCAGGGCATCGGCCAGGCCGCAACCGAACTGCGGATGTGCCTCGTGGCGGTTGAACCCCAACAGGCGGACCGGCTGCTCGTTGATGAGGATCTGCTGATTCTTCACAGCCACTTCGCGGATGCCGACTCGCTCTCGCTGATCGTCATCTCCGAGGACGACATACAGCTCGTGCAGATTCGGCTCGTCCGGACTCCAGAGCAGCGCCCCTTCCAGCTCCAGATCCAGCTCAACCGTCCCGGAGGTCTCTTTCAGCGTTCTGGTGCGGCGCGTGATCTTCTTGCCGTCGCAGTAGATCGCGATCGGCGTCTTTCCGGGTTCCTTACCGGCCGCGTAGTCGATCTCGACCCGGAGGGCCCGCTTTTTGTAATCGGTGGTCGTTACGCGGACCGCGTCGATCCATGTATCCCCCAGACGGTGCAATTCGGCACCGCGGGCAATTCCTCCGAAATGGTACCAGTCGAAATAGTGCAGGTGCAGCGGGCACCTTTCATAGTCCAGGCGATTGTCCACCAGTACTACGATCTCGACTTCGCCCAGCGTCTGCGGCGTGAAGTCGAGGTGAAAGCGGGTGAACCCGCCGACATGGTCGGCAGCGGCTTTGCCGTCGATGAACACGCGGCAGGCGTGGTGCACGCCGTCCAGAATCAGACGGTGAGTGGTCTTGTCCGAAACCGGCGCGAACATGCGGTAGGCGCTCATGCCCCGCTTGGCAGCATATTTCTGCAGGGCATCGAAGTTGCCCGGCACGGGGGCGATGTCATCAAAGACAATACCCGTTACGTCCACGTCGTCATATTCGACCTCGCCCAGGAAAGCAAAGTCCCATATCCCGGACAGGTCCTGGACCTCCCGGTTGTCGTGCTCTCTGAATCGTCGGATCAATGGAATATCCTCTGTCTCAATTTTCCGTCGTCAGTGGTTGGTCGGCTACCGGTCCATGCCGCGAAGCTCGCGAAAGGCGTCGCGGACGGTGTAGTAAGCCGGCTTCGGCCGGCGGTATTCGTCGACAAGCCCCTTGTTGTTGAACCCGCGGGGTTTGCCGCGCATCATGCCCGGCGTTTCGCTTGTACGGATGTCCCCAAACTGCCAGATGCACAGGCCGCACGCTCGGTCCGTCCCGCCGCCAAGAAGGTGGTTGATCACTTCCTGCAGGTAGCGCACCTGGTACTGCTCGGTCCAGCGCTGCTCGTGCCAGTCTCGCCAGCCCGGCAGGGCACCGGCACCGATTTCGGAGATCATCATGGGTTTGTCGGAGTGGCCTTCCTCGTCCGGCCAGGCCATGAACTTGTCCAGTTCTTCGCCGATCTCGGAAATGTCATTCCGGTACCAGCCCGGATAGCAGTTGATGCAGATGATGTCGGCCAGGTCGAGGCACTTGTCTTCGAAGTACCGGCAGGTGGCAAAGGTTACCGGCCGTGAATCATCCAACTGGCGGAGATGCCGGATGAGTTCTGCATAGGCGGGCCTGCATGCTTCGTTCTCGCTGTGTCCTTCGTTGAGGACGGCCCAGACGATCACGCTGGGGTGCGAGATGCTCTGGGCGACCATTTCCTCGATGTGCCGCTTCTGGGAATCCATGAACGCCGGGTTCTCAAAATGCCGCACGTTATTCGACCATCCGATGGATTCCACCCAGACGCACAAGCCGTATTCGTCGCACAGGTCCAGGAACCGCGGGTCCTGCGGGTAATGGGCACCGCGGACGAAATTGCATCCGAGATCGACGATCTGCTGGATGTCCGAGACGAGCGTCTGCTCGGGCAGTCCGCAACCGAAAAGCGTATGCAGCGCGTGGCGGTTGACGCCCATGAGCGTCAGTTCCTCGCCGTTGAGCAGCAGCTTCCGTCCGGAGGTAGCGATCTGGCGGATGCCGAACCGCTCCTGAATGTCGTCTGTTCCGAGGATCACTCGCAGGCCATACAGGTTCGGTTCCTCGGGAGACCAGAGTTCCGCGCCTTCCAGCTCCAGGTCCATTTCCAATGTTCCGCTTCCCTGGCTGAGTTCGATCTCCTGCTCTTCGATCGGTTGATCGTCGAAATAGATCGTCAGCGGCGTCGGGCCGGGCTGGACGTCCGCCGAATAATCCAGTTCAAGACGGACTGATCGGGTGCGGTAGTCGGTGGTGATGATCCGGATCGCATCGATGCGGAGTTCGTCGAGCCTGTGCAGTTCTACACCCCCGGCCAGTCCGCCGTAGTGGTACCAGTCGTAGAAATCCACATGCATCGGGCTGCGATCGGTAAACCGGTTGTCGACGAGCACGACGATCTCAGCCCTGCCGTCACCGGCGGGAGTGAAATCCATGCTGAAATTCGTCCATCCGCCGTCGTGGTCACCCAGCGGTTTGCCGTCCACGATGACCCGGCACCAGTGATGGACGTTGCCGAAAACCAGCCGGTGAAGCTTCCCGCCGGTCACCTGCGAGGTGGTACGGTAGGCGGTGAGCCCACGAATGCCGGCATAGGCAGGCGTGGCGTCGAAACATCCCGGGACGCTCATTGTGTCGTCGTAGTCGATTTCCGAGGGGTTGATCTGGTCCGGATCGACATCGCCGAGAAACGCGAAATCCCAGATCCCATTGAAGTCGGTGACTTTGCGAAGGTTGTGCTGTCTGAATCTTCTGAGCATGAGAAAGCCTTTGGTCATACATCGATTGCGGACCGTAGATTCTGCCGTTCGGCGGCAGAATGTAAAGGCTTTTCCCGCTCCGGATGCCGACTTGCCGGGAAGGGGCAGAAGAGGTGCCGGGCAGGATCGTATCCTGAAGGCGGCCTGTGCGTACCAGACGCAGGACCCAGAGATGCCGAGGCATCCATAACAACAGGCCGCCCCCACCCCTAAAGGGCATTAGGGCAGGACTTGAGGGAAGGGGCAGCCCGTAATCGGTCAACGTCGCAACGGCATCGACGGATCTAGAGCGAGTGACAAAACTCTTTTCCGGTTCAGCTGGTTGCAAACGCTCCTGCCTGCGTCCGGCTGCTTCGGCAATGCTACGGCATTGCCTGCATCGCCGTCC
>JBKHHU010000220.1:0-5280 GCA_046539045.1 Phycisphaerae bacterium | reverse complement strand
GCCCCCGCCGTGGGCCGGGTCGCCGGTCGGGGCCGTGTGCTCGGGCTTGACCGGCGAGCCGTCGGCGTTCCACACCAGCGTCATCCGGTTGATCCGGTCCAGCGGCCAGACGCCTTCTTTGGTCTTGGCGGTCTGGAGCCAGTCGTTCACGCCATAGGACTTCTCATACTTCTTCCCGGCAGGGGCGGCGTAGATGGCCCATTCGCGGTGCCCGTCGACCAGCCACGCCTCCATAGCGAAGCGGGCCTTGGCACCCTTGAGACCGACCACCCCGCGCGTCATGCGGTCGCCCGGAACTTCCGGCCGGAGGTACAGGTCCACGTGATTGACCTTCGCACGCGTCCACCGATCCGGGCGGATGAAGAACCCGCCGACGGCGGTCTCATCTCGGACCGGGGTGGTGTCGCTCATTGTCTGGTAGACCGTGCCGCTGAACGGGAAGTCCTGAGGGGTGATCGTGTGGGTGGTGGTGACCATTTCCTTCGTCTTGCGGTCTTTCCTGCTGGTCTGCCACTGGTACTTGTCGTCTTTTTCGATGGCGGCCTGGGCCTCGGCGGACGGGGCCTTCAGGCCGATCGTGTGCTGCTTGCCGGCGAAGTAGTTGTGCTGATTCCAGATGACCAGCCGCGCCAGGGCCTTCTGCCCCTCGACCTGGATGAAGTCGCCGCACGGGTTGCTGGTCTTGATCGGGTGAATCCACTTGCCGGAGTTGCTGTCGCCGAGATCGAAGAACCCGTCGGCTTTCCAGTCGTCGTAGTTGAATACGTACTTGCTGGCCCCGCCAAGATTGAAATCGCTGACGATCCGGGCATACGGCTTGCCGGCGAACACGCGAACGCGGGCGACGTATTTCTTGCCCTGCTCGAAATTGTAGGTGATCTTGGATTCGACGAAAACCGGCCCGGCCTGCTGCTCACACTCGATGCTTTTGACGCGGAGCATGCTGTCCAGATAACCGCTGCCGATCCAGTTCTTCCCGTCGCGGGAGACGCTCACCACCGGCCCGGGCACCTCGAAAGCGCTGACCGGCACGTCGAACGTCACGCTGCCGACCGGCACCTTGCAGGCGAAGGCGTCGTTGGACAGCTCGGCGATCTCCACCTGCCCGACGCTGCCGGCCTTGTTGACCTTCAGCGGCGTTTCCGGCTGCTTCTCCTTGCCTTTCCCGCCGTGGAGGACATGTCCCAGAATCTGCCCGCGTTGCTCGAAGCTCACAAGCATCCACACGCGGGCCTTCTTGACCGCCTGCGGCGTGCCGTCGAGCACTTCCACCTGGTATGGGCCCGGCGAGGCGGAGATGTCCTCCAGCTTCACCGGCGAGTCGAACGTCACATCGGTGGAGACCGGTTCGTTCTCGTAATCGATGCCGAAGTACTCGTTGATCGCGAACGTCTTGACGACGGCCTTCTCGGCGTCGGCAGCGGCCGCGACGATACAGAGGATCAGTGTTGTCAGGATCAGGTTTCTCATTACTCCACCTCCTTCAGCGTTTCGCTGAAGACCTTCTTGAATTGCTCCGGCACGTCGGACTTCTTCTTGCCCTTCTGCGTGACGGCGAACCCGAGCGTGCGAGAGCCGTTGCCGAGGCTCATCTCGATAGTGACATGCCCTTCATAGAGACTCTTGCCGAGCATGTCCGCGGTGCGCGGGTTGGGCGTGGAGTCGCTCTTGGTTTCCGGGCCGAGGAAGTGTCGGCTTGCCGGCTGGCCCGGCAGCTGCCGACGCTGCCACATCTGGATACCCATGCGGTCCGGGCGGTCCCAGGAGGCGAGATTGATGCAGAAGAACCCCGCTACGTCGGTCTCTTTCAGGTCGTCGCTGACGACGGCAGCAGCGGCAGGGAGAGAATCCGGATTGCGGGGCAGCATCTTGAACTCCGCTGCCCCGATCGCCTCGGCCACGCCTTTGCGGGTTTCCTCGTCAACGTCCTTGTCGTAGGTAACGACCACGATCTTCTTCATCGGACCGGTCAGGCCCTTGAGGATCCGGCCGACCTCGGAGACGTCCTTGAGCTTCGCAGGCTTGCGGATGCTCTGGCGGTAGACGAACTGCATCCCGTCTGGGCCGATCACGAACTCGCCCAGCGGCGTGTTGGCCAGGTCGGCGGGGCGAATGGTGACTTCCGGTTTGTCATAGAAGCACGGCATATAAACGAACGCGTGCCGTTTGGCGTCGCGACTGACGGCGAACCCCGCTCCCGGCTGCCAGTTGTAGGCACTGTCGAAGACGTACAGGTTCCGCGGTCCGAGGTCGCTGGTTTCCTTCATCACCACCGCATCGCCGACGAGCTTCATCGTCACCTTGTAGCTCTTGCCCTTCTCGAAGGTGTACACCAGCTTGATTCCTTCGGAGTCCACCGAGCCCTTGAACTTCATCAACCGCGGGTAGGTTTCCAGATACCCGTGGCCGCGCCATGTGCCGTCGACACCCTTGAACGCGACGATCGGTCCGGGCACGGTGTAGTTGTCCGCCCCGCCCTTGGGCGCGGTGTACGTGCCGGTCGGCACCCGGATGGTGAAATCGCCCATCTTGATCTCCGCGGTGTCGATCACCAGCTTGGGCGGAGGGGCCGGCTCGGACGCATTCGCCCCACCGACTTCGGTCGTGACGGGCACTTCGGGTTTCCCTGCCGGGCACAGCGCGGCAGCCAGTGTGAACCAGGCCGCTGCCGACAGCAGGCCGACGCGTTTCAATCTCGCATGCATGTTGTTCCCCTGCATCTCAGCATCAATGGGTAGAAAGGGACAGCCCGGCGAAGCGGCCGGGATCACTTCAGGTGAAGCGTAGACACAATCACAACGAATCGACGCGGGTTTCGCAAGGCCCGGGCGAAAATCGGACGTTTCCAGATGGTTCAACCCGGGCGGGCCCGTCGAGGGCTGGCGAAATTGCCCGCTTCCCGGCGCCCCGGCCTGTCTTTCCGCTGCACTGCCTGTAGAATGTCATCCGGATCAGGCAGTTCAACCTATCGGAGCAGAATGATGAACAGCGACAGACCCATCCGCCTTGGTGTGGCATATTACCCCGAGTGCTGGGACGAAGAAGAGTGGAAGCGGGACGTGGAGATCATGGCCGAGGCGGGGATCAACACCGTCCGACTGGCGGAATTTGCCTGGGCGAAGATGGAAATCGACGAAGGGCAGTTCGACTTCGACTGGCTGGAGCGGTTCGTCGAGCTGGCCGGCGAGGCCGACATCGACAGCATCCTCTGCACGCCCACCGAGGCGCCCCCGCCGTGGCTGACGGTCAAGTACCCGCACGTGCTCCCGGTCGGGCCCGACGGGCTGCGCTTCAGCCCCGGCGGGCGACGACATTATTGCGTCAACCAGCCGACATTCCAGGAATGCTCCGACCGGATCACCCGCGCCATGGGCGAACGCTTCGGCGACAACCCGGACGTCTACGCCTGGCAACTGGACAACGAAGCCGCCTGCCACAACGCCCTGAACTGCTACTGCGAGCAGTGTGCCGAGGCCTTCCGCGGGTGGTTGGAGGACAAGTACGGCAACATCGACGCACTGAACGAGGCGTGGTTCAGCAGCTTCTGGTCGCACAACATGCCGTCGTTCGAGCATGTGCAGATCTTCCCCAATACCAAGGTCGGCACCAGCCCGCAGTGGCGGCTCGACTGGATGAAATTCGGCGGCGATTCGTGGGTGGAGTTTCTCGATCGGCAGGTGGAGATCCTCCGGCCGCTGACGGGCGAGCAGCTGATCAGCCACAACATCACCTGGTACCAGGAGCAGCTGGACTACCGCAAACTGACCGAGAAGCACGACGTGGTCGGGATCGACAGCTACCAGCGCGAGCCGTATAAGCAGGCACTGGTCGATGCGCTGTTCGACTCGGTCAAGCCGGATCGCAAGCACTGGATCATGGAGATGCCCTCCGGCGGGAACGAAGGCCGCGGTGGGCAGTCCCAGCCGCTTCCGCCGGCAAAGCACAAGAGCTACTTTCTGCGGCACTACCTGCGTGGAGCGGAGATGTGCAGCATGTGGCACTGGCGGCGGCACCTGGGCGGACAGGAGATGTGGAACGGGGCCTGCCTGGACCACAACGGCGAGCCGTTCTGGTCGTTCGACGGCGTGCGGGAGGTCGGCGCGTTCGTTCGCGAGCACGGCGAACTCCTGGCGGTGAATGAACCGGTCAAGGACGTGGCGATTCTCTACAGCTACGACGACCTGCTGCTGGCGGACATGCACGGTTCGCGAGCGCTGGGGCTGGACCCGCACCAGGGCCTGGACGCGATGATCCCGCTGCTGGAGGGGCTCGAGCGTCGCGGGCTGGGGGTGGCGATCGCTCACCCGAGCGACGACCTGGACGAGTACGAAGCCGTCTTCGCTCCGATGAGCTACATGATGGACGAGCAGCGGGCCCAGTGGTTGACGGGGTACGTCGAAGACGGTGGCGTGCTGATCGGCTTTGGGCGGATGGGCCGGTTCGACGAGTTCGGCAAGGCTCATGGTATGGACCAGCCGGGGCATTTGACCGAGCTGTTCGGGATGAAGCTGGGCGATTTCGAGCAGTCGCCGCAGGCGGACATCACCGTCGCCTGCAGCGAACAATGGGGCGGACTGACGCTGCAGTGCGCCCGCGGGCAGGTGCTGGTTGCGGATTCCGCAACTCCGATGGCGGGCTTTACCGACCACCGGATTGCCGGCGGGGCCGCGGCGACCGTCAACGATTGCGGCAACGGGCTGGCGGTGTATGTCGGCATGGACAGGATGCCCGGCGAGCAGTTCTCGGTGCTGCTGGACTGCCTGCTGGACGAGGCCCGCATCGAGCGCGACGACCCTGCCCCCGAGAGCCTGGAGGTCATCCGCGGCACGCACGTGACGGCCTACATCAACACCGGCGAGGAAGAGATGATCGAGCTGGAACTGCCCGAGTCGATGACCGATCTGGTCAGCGGCGAGACCGTCGACGTGCTGATACTCGACGCCTGGCAGGTGGCGATCTTCGAGAACGGGTGATTTTGTAGGCAATCGTGCTTTGTGCGACTTACGCTATGGCAACGATGCAAGGTGGTGGGTCGGCAGACCCACCACCCGGTTACCTGCGGTTTCTTGGCCACGAACGGCGCGAACTCCACGAACCTTTTTGCCCTGCGGTTGGCGGGTCTCCTGACCCGCCAACGGGACGCGACTTACGCTATGGCAACGATGCAAGGTGGTGGGTCGGGAGACCCACCACCCGGTTACAATGCGGTTTCTTGGCCACGAACGGCGCGAACTCCACGAACCTTTTTGCCCTGCGGTTGGCGGGTCTCCTGACCCGCCA
>JBKHHU010000003.1:0-48126 GCA_046539045.1 Phycisphaerae bacterium | reverse complement strand
CCCCGGCCGATGTGTTCCGAAAGGTCAGCCGGGCCTGTCGCCACGGCGTCCCGGCGGTGATCGGCTCCTGAGCCGGGCTCAGCGTGACCGCCGGCTGGGTGGCTGCCGTCTCGGCCCCTGCCGCGGCGGCCAGGCACAGGACAACCGCCAGCGTCAGGAAACTCTCCGGCTTGCAGGCAGCACTTGTCACGGTTTCGCAGCCTTCCGGGCCTTCTCCACGAGTAACATCGCCCGCAGAACCTCCCCGACCGACCAGGCTTGCGCGATGCACCCGCGCGGCGTATGCGGCGCATCCCCGTCGAAGATCTCGCTGATAGTCCCCAGTCCGGCTTCGCGAAGATGGCCTTCGAACGCCCCCAGCCATTGCTCTGCCTGGCGGATCGCTTCGGGGCTGTTGTTTTCGACCTTCAGGTACGCTTCGATGAACGGGCCCATCAGCCACGCCCATGCCGTGCCCTGGTGATACGACCGGTCCCGCGATTCCCACGATCCGCCGTACCGACCTCGATAGTCCTTGTCGTCCGGCGAAAGCGTCCGCAGACCCAGCGGAACCAGCAGCTTCTCGCGCACGACGTCCACCACCTTCTTCTGCTGCTCCGGCGACAGCGGGCTGTGCGGGAGACTCACCGCGAAGATCTGGTTCGGCCGGAGGCTCGCATCGGCAGTCCCGTCGCAGATGCAGTCGTTCAGGAAACCCATCTGCTCATTCCAGAAGGTCCGCACGAACGCCTTGCCGATCATCTCGGCCCGGTCGGCATAGCTGTCGGCCAATTCGCTGTCCAGGCTTTTGCATCGCTCGGCCATCATGCGGTGCGCGCAGTACCACAACGCGTTGACTTCCACGGCCTTGCCGTGTCGCGGGGTGACGACCTCCTCGCCCAGTTTCGCGTCCATCCACGTCAGCTGCGTCTCGACGTCTCCACCGGTCAGCAGCCCGTCGGAGTTGGCCCGGATGCCGTACCGCGTCCCGTTGGAGTATCCGGTCAGAATCGAATTGACCGCGGGCATGAGCACATCTTTCCAGAACTGCTCATCGCCGACACTCTGCATGAACCGCTCTGCGGCCGCGGCGAACCACATCGACGCGTCAATACTGTTGTAGTGGGCCGCGGAGGTATAATCGTCGAACCGGTTCGGAATCATCCCCGCGGAGATGTTCCGGGCGAATGTCGTGAAGACCTCCTTCGCCTGCCGGATCCGTCCGGTCGCCAGGAGCAGGCCCGGAAGAGCAATAAAGGAATCCCGCCCCCAATCGGCGAACCAGTGATACCCGGCCAGGGTCGTCGAACTCTTGGCCTGTCCCGGGAACGGACGCTGCACGACAAACTCATCGGATGCCATCGCCAACCGTCGGGCGGTTTCATTGTCGGTCTCGACCGCCTGGGCTAAACCTTCCAGACGCTTACGTCGCCGCTCTACCGTCGCGTCAAAATCGATCGGGCACGGCTGGGACAGGCTCGCGGTGATCTGCACGCTTTCTCCGTCGGCCAGTTCGCAGGTGAAGACGCCGGGTGAGTAGAGGTCTTCGTAGCCGTCCTGTCCGCGGGCGATATCCTTGCGGTAGTAAATTCGGTACCACCACTGTGGCTCGGCGAAGAAATCGGCCTGCTGGGCGCTGATGAACAGCGATTCGCTGTTGGACGCCCGGTCCTCCACGCTCACGCCTCCGATCAGGCGCTCGAAAGTCATCTGGTGGAACTGGTCGGCCTTGCGAAGGTGGTGGAAGTCCCGCAGCGACACCAGCGGGCGGAGTCGCAATTCACCGCTTCCACCACGAAGGGTGTAGCGGATGGCCACGGCGTTGTCGTTGTCGGCAAGGACCACTTCCTTCAGCAGTTCCACGCTGTTGGTCCTGAAAAGGAACGTCGCAGCCGCACCATCGCGGAATTCCCGCAGGTGCACCGCGCCGCGCGGGCTGAAGGTGTCGGAAAACTCGTTGGTCGTCAGCGAATAGGTGATGTCGTCGACCGTCAGATCTTCCAGGAAGTTCGACAGCGTCGCGATCCGGCCCATCGGGGGCGTGGTGGCCGCCACGAGCAGGGCGTGGTAGCGGCGGGTATTGCAGCCGGTGACGGTCTGCGAACTGTAGGCGCCGAGATTGTTCGTCAGCAGCCATTCAAGGTTCAGCAGCTCATCCAGTTCGGACTCTGCCGCCTGGATGGTGATCGGTTGTGGAATCGCGGATGATTCGGAAGCCATGTCAGGTATCCCATTGGAGCGAGAGATTACAGCGTGTCCGGTTGCGAGACGGCTCTGCAAGACCGGGCCTTGACGGCAGAACGCTGCCGACTTGAGCCGGGAGAAAGCACCGGATTTCTCGCGGACCGGTAAGTCACCGGGATTATATCAGCTATCCGGGCCGGTTGCGAACGGGTGCTTGGCCGATTTTCCATGAACATTTCCCGGCCTGCCCGATCGGCGGGACCCGGGAGAGACAGGGGATGTGCGAGTCGGCCCGGTCGCAGATGGACGACAAGCCGGTTTCAGTTGTTATTGGCTCGCCTCTTGGCCGCGCGGAGGGCCTGCCGTCCGTAGAGCTCAATCTTCGCATGCGGCAGGAGGCGAATCTGCCGGCGTACCATCCCGGCAATGACACGTACCGATATTGTGAGCAGGCGGGGATCATGAAGCTGTCGCGGCGCCTGGATGAAGGCAAGAAGCAGACGATCACATTCCCGAAGGTGGGCTCCATCAGGCGGGCGGACGGCGAGCTGAAGCTGAACACGTCCAGCGATTCGAAGCTGCAGGTCTGGTACTACGTGGACTACGGGCCGGCTGTGATCGAGAATGGGGTGCTGATGGTGACTGGGTTACCGGCCCGGGCAAAACTCCCGATGGAAACCGCGGTGGTCGCCTACAGTACGGCAGCGCGGTGGAGCCGAAGATCCAGACGGCAGAACCGGTGCGGCAGGTAACCCGGTTGGTTGGGGAATGACAGGAGAACCCACGGGCCCTCGAGACATTCTGCACCTCAGAGAACCTCCGGACTCTTCCTGGGTTCTGTGGTTCCCCCCTCGACCAGCCTTGGAGAACAGCGCACAAAAAAAGCGACCAACCGGGCTTCTCAGCGTCGGTCGGTCGCGGAAGAAATCGTCCCTGATGCACGGATCATACCGGCGCCGTCCGGTAGAAAGGCGTTTGAAGCGTCTCGCGTCCTCCGGCGAGGGTCGCTTCCGGGCATCCGTGCCCCATGGAGAGTCCACCGTGACCGAGTCTGCCGTGCGTCCATGCACGGCGGGGTAGTAAGCGGGTTACATCACCTGCTCGTTGAGCAGGTCCAGCAGCTGTTGGGCGGGCATCGATTTCGGGCCCATGGGCGTCATCCACTTGAGCTCATCGCCGGCAGCGAGCGCCTTGTCCATCCGTTGCACAGCCAGAACAACCGAGGAATGGTTCTTGCCCATGAACTTGCCGATCTCGGGATAGCTCATGCGGGTGTGCCGGCGGGCCAGGAACATGGACACCATTCGAGCGACGGAAACGGTTCGCGTCCGGCGGCTGGAATGGATGTCGGCGGGGGTGATGCCGAAATACGCTGCCACCACCGACTCGATGTCGCCGAGCGTTACGGCGCTGTCGACTCGTGCGAGGTGGTCGGAGAGGGCGGAACTGGCCAAGTGGACGGTGACGGGGCCGTTCTCCAGGGCCGACAGAGCGGACAGCTTCATCAGAGTGCCCTCCAGTTCCCGCACAGAGCCGCGAATGTGCGTCCCGACGTACCGCAGCACCTCCGGGTCGAGATCGAGGTTCATCTGGGCGGCTTTGCGCTTAAGGACCTCCATGCGGGTGAGGCAATCGGGAGAATCGACCTTGACGGTCATCCCGGAGACAAAGCGGCTCTGCAACTGCTCGTTCAGGTCGCCCAGCATTCGAGGGTGGGCGTCGCTGGCCATGACGATGGTCTTCCCCGCTGCCTCGATGGCATTAAATGTGTGGAGGAATTCATCCTGCGTGGCGCGCTTGGCTGAGAGGAAGTGCACGTCGTCGATTGCCAGCAGGTCCAGCTTGCGGTAGCGGTTGCGGAATTCGCCCAGGCGCTTCTGCCGCAGGGCCGAGACAAACTCATTGGTGAACTGCTCCCCGGTGACGTACTTCCACTGCACGGGCTTGCCGTAACGGGTCGAGCCGTTCAGGGCATTGCAGATGCCCTGCAGCAGGTGAGTCTTGCCGACACCGCAGCAGCCGTGAATGAACAGCAGATTGAACGGGGCCGAGCCGGTGATGATTGACTGGGCGGCCGAGTAGGCCAGGCGATTGCTCTCTCCGACGACGAACTCCCCAAGCTGGTGACGCAACGGGGACTTCGGAGCGGTCTGTCTGCGACGTGCCCTGCCTTCAGTGGTCTTGTGGACAATATCTGCCTGTTGGTCGAGCTGACGCTTGCGGAGGTCGCCGCTCAACGACGAGTCCACGTTGACGGTGACGTCCAGTTCCCTCCCGGCCAACTCCATGGCGGCAAGGCGAATATCTTCCCGGTAGTGATTATCAACCCAATTGGCGACAAAAGGGTTGGGGACCGTAAGCTTGACGGTACTGTCGGCAAGTTGGATCTGCGTTCCGTGCTTGAACCACGCGTTGAACTTCTGCGGCCCCAATCGCTGGCTGAGCGTGTCGAAAATGCGCTTTTCCGTGTCCAGATCAGCGCGCACCGATTCCGTGGCGATATTCATGTTCTTCCTCAAATCCACTGAAATTAAGCTGCCCAAGACTACCCACTTGCGTCTTGTGAGCCTGTTGAATTGACTTCCTCCACAGGCTTACTTCCCTCAAGACGGAGGATAGCTTATCGCCGGTTGCCGGGAACGGTCAACGCCAAACGCGTGGCATACTTATCCACACGGCTCAAGCTGTTGGAGGTTCCCAAGTTACCCTCCGAAAAAAACTTCTTTCCACACGTTCTTAACAACCTCTTGTCGGCAGGTGAATATCCGGCGGATATCACGTCGCCAGACGGACGAATGCCTCCCGAACATCTACGCGTATAAAGCCTGATTTTTGATAAACTTCCATCGCATAGACGTTGGAGGAGTCCACCGCCAGGGTGAGGTATTGGCGTCCGCGTTCGCAGGCGGCCATGGCGGCATGGTAGACCATAGCAGACGCGATTCCCGTCCCGCGGCATTCGGGCAAAACCCCGAGATAGACCACCTCCGACGATCGCAGGGAAGGGAAGTCGTTGGTGAGGATGCACCCAACCGGTTGCTCACCCCGGAAGGGGACCCACCAGGTGCGCGGGCTGAACTCTCCGGAGGACTTATGGCCGGCGAGCACGTCGGACATTTCCCGCCGGCCGCTCAGCAACGGGCAGTCCAGCGAGCCCTCATAGGTCCTGGCGACGACCTGTCCCATGAGGGCGTCGTCGATCTGTGTGGCGTCTTTCCAGGTCAACTCAGCACGCCGTTTGCGGACACTTGGCGAGGCGGGGATTTTCCCCAGCGACAGACGCATGTATACCAGCTCCGCCAGACGCTGGAATCCGGCCTGTTCCAGCACGGGGATGTCCGAACCGGTATTCCGCCCGACGAGCGCCTGCACGAGGCTTGCTCCGCCGGACAGGACATCTTCGGAGGCGGAACGCACGAGTTCGGTCAATGCGTCGGGGTCGACACCGGGGGCGTCGGCAGGGGAGTGGAAGAGCATTCCGGTCCGTCCGGGGCTCTCCAGGATCAGCGCCGCAGCCAGCGTCTTCCGCCAGGACCGCGCCCAGCGCAGCGTCACCTTCTCCGGATCGTGGGCCTCGACCATCCTGCTGATGGCGTCGGTTCGTTTACCGGACAGGAACGCCCCTCCGCGACCGCCCGCGACAAAGCGGATAGCCGCGGTGCGTTTGGATTTGGGGACCGGCTGGATGTTCCACCGCCTGCTCATGCGGAGTATCGTACCCGAACCCCGGTCGGTTGCAAGCGGCAGTCGTTGCGTAAACCGGCGATCACCGGAGCGGTTTGCGGGCCAGACAGAAGACCGTCAGCCCGAACAGGCGGTTGACCTTCAGTAGCGGCAGTTCCGCCCGGCACATCCCCCAGAGCAGGCCGTTGACCAAGGGCGAGTGCCGGCGCAACTGGCTGGCGGGTTCAGCCTTCCGGCCGGTGAGGCGCCGGACGAGTCGCAACGCCGCTGCGATCGGAAAGACGCTCGCGTAGAAGTACCCGGCCTGCTCGACGGCAAGTCCGGACGCATCGACCACCGATAGCAACTGCCGGCGCGTGTAGCGGCGCTTGTGCCGAAGGTACTCGTCGTGTGCGCTCCACAGGAACTCGAACGCGGGGACGGTGATGAGAAACGCAGCGCCGGGCTGGGCTTGCCGGACATAACCGCTCAACATTTCCCGGTCGTCATCGACATGCTCCAGCACGTCCATAAGGAGCATCAACCCGGCGGGGGTACCGTGGTAGCGTCGGCGGAAGTCGATGCTCCCGCCGGGCAACTCTTCGCTGTGCTCGTGCTGGTAGAACGGGTCCACGCAGATCGCTCGCGACGCCCGGCCGGTTTCCACCAGGTACCGGGAGAACACGCCGGAGCCTGCACCGACGTCGATAACCGTCTGGAATTTCACGCCCCGAAGGTACCGGTCCATCGCCAGCGCTTTGGCCCGATAATACCAGTGTGCGAGGGGGTCATCGCCCAGCAGTTGCTGCTCTTTCAGGTCCACAGCGCTACTCCACGATCCGGTCGACGACGTAGATCGGCCGCTGCTTGATCTCGTCGAAGATGCGCGAGAGATACTCGCCGATGATGCCCAGCGACATCAACTGCAACCCGCCCAGTACCGTCACCGCCACGATGATCGAGGAGTAGCCCGGCACGTCGATTCCGTAGATGAGTTTCAACCCGACGATGTAGAGCCCGTAAACCATCGAAACCAGCGAGATCAGCAGGCCCACGTACGCCCAGACCTTCAGCGGCGCACTGGAGAAACTGAAGATCCCGTCCAGTGCAAGTCGCCACAGCTTGAGAAAGCCCCACCCGCTCTGGCCCGACGACCGGGCCGGCCGATCGAACGATACGCCGGTTGCCTTGAATCCGGGCCAGTTGAGCAGGCCCTTCATGAAGCGGCTCCGTTCGCGTAGGCGACAGACCTCCTCCACGACGCGCCGGTCGAGCAGGCGGAAATCCCCCACATTGGGCGGGATGCGCGTCTGCGAAATGCGGTTGAATACGCGATAGAACGCCCCGGCTGAGCTGCGCTTCAGCAGCCCGTCGGAACGCCGGTCGGCGCGGACGGCGTACACGACGTCATACCCGTTGCGCCATTCGCGGAGGAAATCGCGAATCAGCGCCGGCGGTTCCTGCAGGTCCACGTCGATCGGCACCGCCACGTCGCCGCGACAGTGATCCAGCCCGGCAGTCAGGGCGGCTTCCTTCCCGAAATTGCGGGAAAGGCAGATGATCCGCACGCCCTCATGCGTCTGCTTCAGTTCCGCAAGGCGATCGACCGTGCCGTCCGTACTGCCGTCATCGACGAAAACGATCTCCCGGGTCAGGTTCTCTTCTTCCGGGACCTGGCGATCGACTTCGTCCAAAAACGCTTCCACGCAGTGTTCCTCGTTGAACACCGGGACGATCAGTGAGATCAGGATTGATTTTTCTCTCATGGCGTCGGCCTCGTCTCAGCAAAGGGGACATCCACAGAAGTCTTGTACTCGTAGATCCGCCAGCCGCCGATGTCCTCGACCGGCCGGTACCGCTTCTCCAGCAGATCCGCAAACCAGGGGCCGAGTTGCTGGGCTTCGGGCAGGTTTCCGGGGCCGGTCTGGCCGACTGACGGGGCGGGCGCGACGATCAGTCGAGGACCGGCGTCCGTCAAATCCGTCCGCAACTGCTCATGCGCTCCGGGCATCGCCAGGAAGAATCCATTGAAATGACGCGTCGGGCTTTGTCGCCTCGCCCGGAACTGCACCTGCTCGGCTCCCCAGCCGTGCACGTACACGTATTCGCCGGGGGAGGAAAGTTCGCGCACCTTCTTGGCCACCGCCCGGAACTCGGCAGGGTCGGGTTGTCCGTATCCGCTGTCGGTCACGGCGTGCAGGGGAAAGGCGAATACCAGCGTCAGGACCACCAGCCACGGCTCGGCCCGCCCGGGGCCTTTTCTCGGTGCGCGCGCCAAGCCAACCAGTTCCACAATCGCCAGAGCTGTCAAAATCGCCAGCGGCAGCACCGCCTGTTTCTGCTGATGCCCGTAATTGTTGCCCGACACGTTGGCCGCGGCAAACGCCAGCCCCGCCCACACCAGCAGACCCCACACCGGCACGCCGCGTGCGGCGATACGCCGCCGAAGGAAAACGAACGCAAGCGCCCCGATCAGCAGCACCACCAGGAACGATTCCTGCCAGAACCCGCTCAGCACGTGAATCCGCTCGGCGGCGGTGGCCTGTATCGTGCTGACGTGCCCGATACTCAACCAGCATGCGTGGATGTAATTGCCTGGCGTCGCCCCCGAAAGCCACAGCGGAATCATCACGAGAAGCCCCGCTATGAGCACACCGCCGGCGGCAATGCCCAGTTCGCGCAATCGCCGCCCGGCCGGTTCTCTGCGCGTCATCAGGAGGTAGAACACCAGCAGCGCCGCTGCCGTGGCCAGTTCCGACTGCCGCACGCCAAGAGACGCAAACCCGAGGGCCAATCCCGCCAGACCGATCAGCAAACTTCGCCTGCCGAGAGGGGCCGTCCGCATCCGGTCGACCAGCCAAAAGCCAAGCACCGCCAGCAGCGCCCCGAAGGACTCGGTATGAGAGGCGTGGGCACCGTCCACCACGTGGCGCGACATCGTCAGCCCGAACAGCAGCATCGCAACCAGCCCGGCGGACCGACCGGCCCAGCGCCAGACGAGCAGACACACGATCCACGCCCCGGCCAGCATCGCGGCCATGCCGATCCACCGGGCGCAATGGACCGGCGCCCATGGGCAAACCGTGTTGGACACCGCGTACACCTCGTAGACGAAAGGCGGTTTGTGATCGAAACTGTCCACAAACGGTGCGGCCCCGTGTTCTGTCCAATTCCAGCCGATGTAGCTCCACATCGCTTCATCCGTGCTGGGGTTGCGGGATTCGCTGCTGAAGATCATTCCTGCGGCGATCGCGGTCAGCAACAGGCACGGAAGCAGGATCAATCCCCGTCGTTTCTCTGGACTGTGCGCAGACACCTCCGGCCATCGAACCGATCTCAACTCGTTGCGTTCTCCGGACATGCACCACACTCTTCCATGAGTTCCGGTAGAGCCTGCCTCGCCCGTTGCCGTCAGGCATCCACCTCGTGCGACTATACCATCTGCGCAGGCAACCGCAAGGCCGCCCCGGCCGACGATCCGCGGGGCCGCGATTGGTTACCGTCCATTGTCGCCGCTACACTTAGGTAGTACCGGAAAGGGAGTTTTTTCGACATGAAAGCAAGCGTTCTGATCCTCGGTGGCGGGTTCGCGGGCCTGACCGCGGTCCACTCGCTGGATCGGCTGCGCCGAAGCAATCTGGACCTTGAAATTCGGATGATCGACCGCAGCCCACACAGCGTCTTCTCGCCGCTGCTTCCGGACCTCATCTCCAGTCGCGTGCGAGGGAAATCGCTCCATGCCGATCTGGCCGGGCACTGCTACCGGGCCGGCGGCACCTTTCTGCACGCGGACCTCAAGCAGATCGACCCCGAAAGCCGAACCGTGGTAACGGACTGCGGCGAGTTCTCTGCCGATGTCCTGCTCTGCTGTTTCGGGTGCGACACCAACTTCTTCGGTATGGACCAGGCCCGCGAAAACAGCATCGGGCTCAAGGACGTCAGCGAGGGCCTCGCCATCGGCCGGGAAGCGATGGAGAAGATCGATCGCGCCGTGCAGGACGATTTGCAGGCCCAGTTTCTCGTCGTCGGTGGTGGGTACACCGGGTTTGAGGTCGCCAGTCATCTGGCACATCTCGGAAGCCAACGTACCGGGCTGGACTTCGACGAACTGCACAAGCGAATGCGGATCCGCGTTGTGGAAAAGGCCGACCGCGTTCTCCGCAACATACCGGAGGAACTGGTCGACTGGGCGGTCGGGGAAGTCGAGGGGTTCGGAGTCGAGATAATTACCGGCCAGACGATCGACCGGTTCGGCGAGTCCGAGGTGACGCTCACCGACGGCACGATTGTGGAGGATCCGCTGATCTGCTGGTGCGCGGGCGTCACGCCGGGGCCCGCTGCAGAAGGTCTGCAGGAGGACCAGGAGAAGAAGGGCCGCCTGCCGGTCGACGAGAACCTCCGTGTCAAGGGCTATGACCGCGTCTTCGCTGCCGGGGACCTGGCAGCCGCTACCCGTCCGGGCGAAGACAGGCCGCTACGCATGAGTGTGCAGTTCTCGCTTATGGGCGGGCGTCACATTGCCGAGGCGGCTGTGCGAACGCTCACAGGACGGGAGATCCGCGTGTTCAACCCAGCCGATCCCGGTTACGTTGTCCCGCTCGCGCCGGGCAAGGCGGCAGGTTCGGTCCTTGGCAGGAAGATGAAAGGCACCACGCCATTCCTGCTTCACTACGTGATGAGCCTCTACCGTTCCTGGAGTTGGCGACAGCGCAAACGCATCATTTCGGACCTCCTTTTCCGGCGCGGGCAGGAATGAATCCCAGGCCGTCGCAGGTTCCCGCCGCTGGATTTTCTTCGGAAAGGGGAGTTTTCTTCCGCTATACTCATGGTGTCTGTGGGGTCGACGTAGGCTCCTATCGCTCCAGATCATCCAGTAAGCAAAGAGAGACATCATGCTGAACATGTTCCGAATACGAACCGCTCGTTGCGCGGGGCCCTTCTTCGGTCTCGTAGCGATTCTGGTCGTGACGATGGCTTGTCAGGGCACGGAAACTGTAAAGACCGAACCCGGTGAGAACACTGCCAATACCGGAAAGGACTGGCCGCAGTACCGCGGGCCGGAAAGGACCGGCAAGACGTCCGAGAGCAACTGGACGACCAAATGGTCCGACAAAGGACCGAAGGAGATCTGGTCTGCCGAACTCGGCGATGGGTTCAGTTCCTTCTCGGTCGTCGGCGACAGACTTTACACGATGGGCAACAAGGGCGGGCAGGACATCGTCTGGTGCCTGAACGCCGATACCGGCAAGGAAATCTGGAAACATACCTACAAGGCCTCCGCCGCCCGGCGCAACGGGGGCCCCGGTATGACGCCGACGGTCGACCCGGAAAGCAATCTCGTGTTCACCTTGAGCCGCAAGGGCGATATGTACTGCCTCAAAGCGGATACCGGAGACGTCGTCTGGTCGAAGAACGCCAATGACTTTAACAACCCCGGCCAGTGGGGCTGGTCGTGTTCGCCGATGATCAAAGGCGACATGCTCATCTGGGACCTCGGCGTGATTGTCGCGATGAACAAGAAAACCGGCGATGTCATCTGGAAGTCGAAGAAGCACCCGGCTGCGTATTCCTCCCCATACCTGTTCACGCAGGACGGAAAAGAATACCTGGCCACGTTCCCGGGCGACGGCGTGTTGATTCTCGATCCGAAGACGGGCAAGGAATTCGGCCTGTACCCGCTGAAGATCAAGTACGGGGTCAGCGCGGTCATGCCGATCTACCACGACGGGTACGTTTTCGTCGCCGGCGGGTATAGGAACGGTTCAGCGCTGGTAAAGGTCACCCCCGCGCCGAAGGAAGTCTGGCGCAAGCGGAACCACATGTCCAACCACATGAACACTTCGATCCTGATCGACGGGTATCTCTACGGCGTGGACGGCAATCGGTTGCAGTGCATCGACTTCAAAACCGGAGAGGAGCAGTGGGCCCAGCGCGGCTACGGCAAGGGGTCGCTGATCGCCGCCGACGGCAAACTGATCATCCTGGGACAGAAGGGCGATCTGGCGATTTCCGAGGCGTCTCCGAAGGGCCTCAAGATGATCTCCAAAGCCAAGGTGCTGGATGGTCTGTGCTGGACAATACCGGTCCTCGCCCACGGCAAACTGTACTGCCGCACGCACGAAGGCCGGTTGATCTGCCTGGACCTCAGCAAATAATTTCGTCTGGAATGACATCCGGGGAAGGGCTGGAGCCTTGGCGGTGGGTCGTTGACCGCTTCCGAAGCTTCAGCCCTCCTCGCATTGGGGCAAACCGCAATCTTCGCCTAATCGGGCCGACACCTTACACCACCTCGAGAGGTTGAATGACTCATGAAGCCCAAAACGGTCAGCTATTGTATGCTGTCGACAGCTGCGCTTATCAGTGTCACTGCACTGGCCGGCTCGCCGTGCGGCTGGCGGACCGACGGAACCGGATCCTATCCGAAAGCCAATCCGGCGGTTGACTGGTCCGCCCAGAGCAACGTGCGCTGGAAGTCACCTGTGGAGAGTTCGCCGATCCTGGTGGGCGATCGGCTTTTCGTGCAGTCCGAACCGAACCTACTGCTTGGTCCGGACAAGAACAGCGGCAAACCGAAGGAAGTAAGCCGCAATACACTGAAAGAGCTCCGCAGCTGCCCCGTGTTTGAAGGCGACAGGATATACATTCGCGGCATGAAGGCCGTCTGGTGTGTCGAGAAACAGTAGTTCCCTGGCTGTCCGTCCAGCGGACAGAGGAGTAAACGCGTGCCGGACCGAACAGAGAATCGAACTATCATGTGCTTCTGTCGGCATTCCGACGTGATCGATCAGGAGACTGCCGATGGCGTTTTGGCGGGGCTGATCGGCATGAATCGCCCGTTCACCGCGGTACCGGACCTGTGCGGACTGGCTGCCGCCAAGAGTCCGTTCGTACTGGGGGATGTTCCCGCAGGCTCGACAGTCATCGCATGCTTTGCCCGAGCGGTGCGGAACCTTCCGGGCCTGGATCTCGGCGAGTGCAACGTGTTGAATATGCGGGAGATGTGCCACTGCGGGATTACCGGCGCCTTGGCCGAACAGGACGCATCGACTGCCCCGGTCAGCCCGGCCGGTCCTGAAGCGGTCGAGGTGCTGCTGGGCGAATCGAGCCCGGAAATGTTCCACATCGCCAAGGCTCTCCTGGAAGCGGGCGTGGCAGTGACCGCCTTCGGAGAAGGCAACGACGACTACCAGCCGACGGGGCGGGCGGTGGTTCGCATTGACTGCCCGCAGATCGGATGCGGCGACAAGGCCGTGCTGGATATCAACTCGGCCGCCATCGAGCCCGAGCAGGTGGCCGGCCGGGTGCTGCAGTTCGCTGCAGAACACCAGGCGAAGGCCGATTCGGAGTGGATCCCCTGGTTCCCCGTGCTGGATCGCTCCCGGTGCATCGACTGCAAGAAATGCATGAGCTTCTGCCTGTTCGGGGTCTACTCGCTCGTGGACGGGAAGGTGACCGTCACCAGTCCGGACAAGTGCAAGACCAACTGCCCGGCCTGTGCCCGCATGTGCCCGACGGCGGCGATCGTTTTCCCGAAATACGACAAGGCACCCATCAACGGTTCGGACGAACAGGCCGGCGAAGCAGTCAAGGTCGATGACGAGGAGATCGCTTCCGGCGACATCTATGCCAGACTTCGGAACCGAAGCGACGGGGCCAGACGGCGTTTCGCCCCGGCGGAGGACCTCGCCTCCGGCTGCGGTTGCTCCACCGCCGACAGTCTGCAGGAGACGCTGGATATCCCCGATGAGGTGCTCCGGACAGTCTCTGCTGAGCAGCTGCAGGCACGGGCGAAATCCGTCGCGGCCCCGCCGCCCCGGGCTGCCGACTGCGGTTGTTCGAATTCTGCTTCGGAAGACTCCGTCTCCACCGACTGCGGTTCGGATTGTGCCTGTCACTCGGATGAGACGGCTGGCGATTGCGGCCCAGATTGCGCGTGCCATGACGAGCCGGCCGAGCCTTCCACCGGCGGCCGATGCGCTTGCGACGGGAAGGGCTGCTCTTGAGTTCCGACCGCCGGCAGCTTTCTCCCCGGGTGATCCTGGTTGCGGACCGGACGCTGGCGGGTGATTACTCGATCCTGTTCGAGGGCATCTTCGCCTCGATGCAGACGACGAAGGTTCCCCGGTTCGCCTGGAAGCACCTCCTGAGCAAACCGGTACCCGTTTCGCCGGACGGCAGGGCGTCCCAGGCGCCCATCGGCGTGCGTCGCGTCGAGGCCAGTCTGCTGGCGGAGACCGATCTGACCGAGGAGGATGTCGTCGTCGCCACGCCCGAATCGCTACCGGGTCTTTTGAGCTCCCGGACCGAGGCGGTCTTGTTCAGTTCATCCGATCCGCTCGGCCGGGGAATGAGCAACACCACCACCAGCGCTTTCTGGAGCGGCAGGCTTTATACGGAAGTACTCACCGAAGAAACGCTGCTGATGCTGAAAGGCGCAAAGCAGACCTTTGGTTTCAAGGTGATCGTCGGTGGGGCGGGGGCATGGCAATTCACCGGCGATCGCGATGAAGCCCGACGTCTCGGCGTGGACACGATCTTCGAAGGCTATTTCGAGAACCAGGGCCCGCAACTGATTGAGGACATCCTGGCGGGCAAGCCGGTGGCCGATCATATAGCGGAGAAGGGAACCGCCATTGAGAGGCTACGCCCGATCCGCGGCGGGGCCATGCTCGGCGTGCTGGAGCTGTCTCGCGGCTGCGGGTATGGCTGCGAGTTCTGCACGATGAGTGACCGACCGATGCAGCACGTCCCGGCCGATGTCGTGCTGAGCGATCTGGAGGCCAACTACCGCGCAGGATCTCGCTCGGTTGTCAATTCCAGCGAAGACTTCTTCCGCTACGGCGCGACCGGAGCGAAGGTCAACTTCGAGGCCTTACGAGACCTGCTGACGCGGATGCGGGAGGTCGGCCAACTGCGGTTCATGCAGATCGACCACGCCAACGTAACCTCCGTGCTGCAGTACTCGAAGGAACAGCTGGCCGAAATTCGCCGCCTGCTGACCTGGTCGGCACGGACTGATTATCTCTGGGTTAACCTGGGCGTCGAGAGCGCCTCCGGACGGCTGGTGAAATCCATCGGTCCGGGTAAGCTCGGCAGGCTGGACCCGGATTGCTGGGCCGAGGCGGTCACCGAAGCCGGCTGGAAACTCACCGAAACGGGTTTCTTCCCGGTCTTCAGCCTGGTGCTGGGGCTGGAAGGGGAAACCCCAGCCGACGTCGCCGCGACGCAGACGCTCGTGGACGAATTTGACAGGATGGGCGCGGTGGTGTTCCCGGTCTTCCACGAGCCGTACCGACAGGACCGTCGACACGCCCGTTTCGACCTGTCCCGCATGCGGGAAGATCATCTTGACCTGTACGAACGGTGCTACGAGATGAACTTCCGCCGCGCGCCGAAGCTCTACTACGACAACCAGCGGGCCGGGGGCGTCGCCTGGTTCAAACGCAACCTGATCCAGACGCTGGGCAAAACCGAAGTCGCCGGGTGGCGCAGAAATTTTCGCCGCGAGCGACGGAGAATTCGCCGCACGACGCAACAATGTTGTGACCGCGCTGCCGTGGCACTGGCGGCGGAGGCCGAGAGGAACTCCCATGGCTGATTCGTTATCGAAGCAAATGAAGTTCACGTGCAGGCCGCCAATGAAGGGCGTTCCCGCCCACAAACCACAGCGCGACCGCATGCTGCGCCTGGTGAGCGAGTACGTACGTCGGCACAAGCTTGTACCTCCGTTAAGCCTGGAAGAGTTGCGGAAGGAATCCGATCGCTTGATCGAAAGCGAGGCCCTCGCGGCTGATTCCCGCGACTGGTTGGCGGTCCTGATCAATAACGAGACCTGGCGGGACAGCCTTGGCGGAATCCCCTGCGACCGCCGGTTGCTGTTACTCCCGCAGTGCCTGCGAAAATCCACCTGCCCGGCCGGGTTCGATGAACTCGGGCTGCTCTGTCGCGAATGCGGCCAGTGCATGATCGGTGCAGCCAAGTCGGAAGCGGAGCGGTTGGGTTACGTGGTGCTGGTGGCGGAGGGCTCGCCGGTGGTCACCAGCCTGATCGCCAGCGGGAAAGTGCAGGCGGTAATCGGAGTAAGCTGCCTGGATTCGCTCGAAAGCGTGTATAAATACATGGAGGCAGCAGCCGTTCCGGGCATTGCGATTCCGCTGCTGTACGACGGATGTCACGAAACGATGTGTGATCTGGACTGGCTGTGGGAGGCCATTCAGTTGACTCGCGAAGAGGGCAGTTCCATGCTTGATATCGAATCGATCCGGCGGGAGGTGATCCGCTGGTTCGATCGCGATGCGATGGAGCAACTGCTGGGGCCGGTCAGCGGCAAGACCGGCAAGATCGCGGTGGACTGGATGGCCCGCGCGGGCAAGCGGTGGCGCCCGGTGCTGACGGTCTGCACGGCCCGCGCGCTGGCTGGTGACGAACTGGACCAGCAGGATCTGCGGCGGGTGGCGCTGGGTGTGGAATGTTTCCACAAGGCCTCGCTGGTTCACGACGACATCGAAGACGGCGACGACACTCGCTATGGAGAGAAAACCCTCCACGTCGAGCACGGGCAGGCCGTGGCGATCAACATCGGCGACCTGCTGCTGGGCGACGGATACCGTCTGCTGGCCGAGACCGGCCTGCCCGCGGCGAAGCGAGCGGACATGATGCAAGTTGCCGCCGATGGGCACCGCCAACTCTGCATCGGACAAGGTGCCGAACTCTGTTGGGCGCGCCAGCGTCAGCCGCTGCACGTTGCCGATGTGCTGGAAATCTTCCGCGGAAAGACCGCTCCGGCATTCGAGGTCGCGCTGCAACTCGGAGCCATTCTTGCCGACGCTCCGGATGCGGTCCGCGATGTGCTGAGTCACTACAGCGAAGCGCTGGGCATCGCCTACCAGGTCCGCGATGACCTGCAGGACTTCTACGGCAGCGAAGATCCGTCGGACGTGATGGCCAATCGCCCCAGCGTGGTGCTGGCTGTTGCGTGGGAACGGGCCGACGGTGAAGACAGGAAGCTCATTGAGGAACTGTGGTGCGGCGGGGAGCGCTTCGATACCGACCCGGCGCGCTGGACGGCGATCTTCAAAGACCTGCGGGTTCGAGCGGTGACCGAGTCGCTGCTGGAAGGCTACAAGGCAGAGGCGATCCGCGCCCTGTGTCGACTGGACAATCTTTCGCTTAAGGGCCTGCTGCGGAAGATGATCGCCAAGGTATTCAGAGAGGCCGAGGGTTTCACCTGCTGTGAAGAACATGACGCGACAAATGAGGGCGGCAGCCGGTCGGGCTCGGATTCCGCTGCGTGAGTCTGCCGATCTGGTGGCCGATTTCCTCCTGTCGCTTCAGTGCGAAGACGGAGGCTTTCGCGGAAGGGCGGCGCATTCGGATCTGTATTACTCGGCCTTTGCGCTGCAGTCGCTTGCGTCCCTCGAAGCACCGATCCCCAGCGGCGTGCGCGAGTATCTGAATGGGTTCGATCCGGCGACGCTTGATCTGGTCCATCTCGGCTGCCTGGCGCGGGCACTGGCGGCCCTTCCGGAAGGACTGGCCGGTACGGAAGCGGCTCAGCGGATCCACCGACAACTCGACCGGTTCCGCGCCGAGGACGGTGGGTACGCCGAAGAGCCCAACCAGCTTCACAGCAGCGCTTACGCCAGCTTTTTCGCCGTCGGCGTCTGTGAAGATACCGCAATGCCCGTTGCCGACGTCGACGCGCTGTTCGATCGCCTTGAGGGTCTCGCCACGCCGGACGGCGCCTACACCAACTCGGCGGAGTTCCCCGTGCCCACAACGCCCAACACCGCCGCCGCGGTTGTCGTCCATCACCAGTTCGACAGACAGGTCCGCCCGGAAACGCTGAACTGGCTGGAGAAGCGGTTCTGCGAGTCCGGAGGATTTCTGGCGATCCCGGATGCGCCCATGCCGGACCTGCTCTCCACGGCCGTGACGCTGCAGGCGTTGTCGCTGGCCCGGCGATCGCTGGAGTCGTTCCGCGAGCCCTGCCTGGATTTCATGGATGAACTGTGGACCGGCCGGGGCGCCTTCCGCGGGTACCGCGGCGAACGAGAAGTCGATTGCGAGTTCACGTTCTACGGGCTGCTCGGGCTCGGCCTGCTGACCGAGTAAATGATTCTGCGGAACTTACCCTACCGTTCAGACGTTCCTTAGATGAAGTTATCCTGCGCTTCAAGCGGATTTGCTTCCGCCTCCGAAGCGGGCTAAAGTGAAATGTTACCAAAGTTTCTGCGAGTTGATCTGAAGCTCATGAAAATTGCTGTGTCCATATTAACCATCGTGGTCCTGATCGGTGCTGTCACCGGAGTGCTGTATTTCCACTGGCAGTCGCAGCAGGACGATCATTCCGAACGGGATGGAAGCGATCCGGCATCGCAGACGCAGACCGCGTCTCCCGAAACCCAACCCGTAGTGCAACCGATCACCACCTCGCAGGGCAGTTGGCCCTGCTTTGGTGGTTCCCACAGCTTCCGCGGCCTGGCCGAGGGCAGACTTGGTACCAACTTCGCGGTAGCGTGGAAGTTCAAAACCGGCGGGGCGGTGGTGTCGTTCCCTGTGGTCGATGCCAAGCGCGTCTATGCCGGTGCCGATGACGGCAAACTCTACGCGATCGACCGCCAGACCGGGAAGAAGGCATGGGAACTGGTCGTCGGCGACGCCATCCTGGGCACGCCATGTCTGTACGAAGGCATGCTATATGTCGCCTCCTCCGACACGCGGGTCATGGCCGTCGATCCGGACACAGGCAAGCCAAAGTGGACGCATTATCCGCGGCGGATGCGCGGCAAGACGTACGTGCTGGACCGTCAGACCGGGAAATTGACGTCGGCTGAGACGTCGGCTGAGAAAAACGCAAAATCGCCCAAAACGCAACATGCTCCCGGCGGGAGCGAGTTCATCGCTGTTCCGGAGAACATGACCCGTATCGTGGATGCCGGAACCGGCGAAGCTCGGCTGCATCCTGCCGAGATCGGCGGCGACATGAAGGGCGCCGTCAACGCGGCCCCCACGCCGACCGACAAGGTGCGGGTCTTCCTCAGCAGCTATGACCATAAGGTCTACGCGCTGGACGGGGAGACCGGCAAGAAGGTCTGGAGCGTCGAAGCGGACGACCGGATCAATCAAGGTTCTGCCGTGCATGACGGCAAGATCATCTTCGGCGGTTGCGACGCCATGCTGCACCTGGTGCAGATCGAGGACGGGAAGGAATTGGAAGGCGTTCTGCTGGATTCCTACGTCCCCGGTGCCCCGGCTGTGGCTGATGGAGTGGCCTACATCGGCACGTATGAGATGACCTTCAGCGCCGTGGACCTGAAAACCGGCGAGTTGCTATGGGACTTCTTCGACGCGGACGGCGAATATTTCCAGGCAGGTGCGGTCGGAAAGGATCACGTGGTGGTCGGCAATGACGATTACAGCGTCTACTGCCTGTCGCGCAAGGACGGCAAAAAGCTCTGGAGTTTTCCCACGCGTGACAAGATCGGCTCCACGCCGGTGATCTGCCATGACAAGGTCGTTGTGGGCGCCGGAGACGGAAACCTGTACGTGCTGAGCCTTAAGGACGGGAAGAAGATCTGGTCGTACGAGATCGGCGACAGTGCGTCAAGCCCGGCTGTGGTGGACGGAAACATCTACGTCGGAGCGATGGACGGCTATTTGTACGCATTCCGCCCGAATTAACCCGGCGCCTGTTCGCGGCGCGGTGGGACGTGTTGTGAACTATCCGAGAGGACGGATTCGATGCGGATTCTGCACATAACTCCCGGCTCGGGAGACAACTTCTACTGCGAGAACTGCCTTCGAGACAAGGCGGTGATCCGCGCGATCCGCAGCCAGGGCCACGATGGAATGATGGTCCCGTTGTACCTGCCTCCGGTGGACATGAACCCGGGTGAAGGCCAGACCGCCCCGATTTTCTACGGTGGGGTCAACGTCTACCTCCAGCAGAAATTCAGCCTCTTCCGGAGAACCCCGCGGTGGATGGACAAGCTGTTCGACGCCATGCCGCTGCTTCGGTGGGCCGGCAAGAAGACCGGGATGACCAGCCCCCGGATTCTCGGTGAGACCGCCATCTCCATGCTCCGGGGTGAGCAGGGCAGGCAGGTGAAGGAACTCAACCGGCTGGTGGGGTTTCTGCAGGAACAGGAGAGACCGGACGTGGTCGTGCTTTCAAGCATTCTCCTGGTCGGGCTGGCCCACCGCATCCGGAAGTCGCTGGATGTGCCGATCATCTGCATGCTGCAGGATGAGGATGAATTTCTGGACGACCTGCTCCCCGAGCATCTTCAGCGCGTTATCGAACTGATGCGGAAGGGCAGCGACGATGTAGCTGCCTTTGTCTCCGGGAGCGAATACTTCGCCGAGGAAATGGCCGAGCGCATCGGACTGGAGAAAGAGAAGATTCACGTAATCCGCAACGGGTTGGACGTGGAAGACTATTGCCCGGCGTCCGAACCCCCAGCCGAACCGACCATCGGTTTCCTTTCACGCATGTACCCGGAAAAGGGCCTGGACATTCTGGCTTCGGCGTTTGTTCTGCTCAAACAGGACGAGCGCTTCCGGGATCTCAAGCTCCGGGCCGCCGGTGGACACGTCGACGCCGACGAGAAATACATCGAGAAAATTCGCCAGATCCTGGCCGATGGCGGGTGCAACGATGACGTGGAACTGCTGGGCAACCTTTTCGGCGATCAAAAGACCGAGTATCTACGCGGACTGACGGTACTGAGCGTGCCCGCCCGACGCGGTGAGGCAGCAGGCACTTACGTGCTGGAGTCGCTGGCGTGCGGAGTGCCGGTTGTCCAGCCGTCGGCGGGGGTATTTCCGGAACTGATCGGTCAGACCGGCGGGGGGATGTTGTTCCGCCCGGAGGACCCGGCCTCGCTGGCTGAGAAACTCGCGGAGATGCTGGAGCATCCGGACCGGGTCCGGCAGATCGGTGTGGAAGCAAGTCGCGCCGTCCGCGAGAAGTTCGACGTTCGCCGACAGGCCGACGAATTGGTGAACCTGTACGAGCGTGTAACCCAAGACGATTCCAAAGCAACGGACTGAGGACATGAGCAACCTACTGGAAGTGCAGAATGTAACGCGGCGGTATGAATCTCCCGGCGGCAGCCCCGGACCGGAGGTACTCAGTGGGGTCTCTCTCTCGCTGGAGCAGGGGCAGACGCTGTCGATCGTCGGCCCGAGCGGATCCGGCAAGACCACGTTGTTGAACATCATCGGCACGCTGGACAAGCCCAACGAGGGAAAGGTGCTGCTGGACGGCAGGGACATCACGAGCCTGGACGACAAGGAGACCGCGGAAGTCCGCCGCAACAGCATCGGGTTCATCTTCCAGTTGCACCACCTGCTGCCCCAGTGCACGCTGCTGGAGAACGTTTTGGTGCCGACACTGGCCGGCCCGACCGCCGACACGGCCGAGCAGCCCGAAGACCGGGCAAAGCGTCTTCTGGACCGCGTGGGGCTGTCCGAGCGGCTGTCGCACCGGCCGGGGCAGCTCTCCGGCGGGGAACGCCAGCGAGTCGCCGTAGTGCGAGCGCTGATCAACCGGCCAAAGCTGCTGCTGGCCGACGAGCCGACCGGTTCACTCGACCACTCACGAGCTGCGGAACTGGTCGGGTTACTCAGCGAGTTGAATGAAGAGGAAGGCGTAACGGTCGTGATGGTTACACACGCAACAGACCTTGCGGAGAAAATGGGCTCAATCGCCCATCTTCGTGACGGACAACTCGTGGAAGCAGGTGCTTCGGCATGAACAGTCTCAAGCTCATCGGCAAGAGCCTGAAACATTACTGGCGGACGAACCTGGGCGTGCTGCTCGGGGCCGTTGTCGCATCCACGGTGCTCGTGGGCGCCCTGACGGTGGGCGATTCAGTACATTACACGCTCAACAACATCGCGCGTGACCGGCTCGGCAGGGTTCAGTATGCGTTGCCCGCGATGAACCGTTTCTTCCGGACGGAATTGGCCGACGACATGGCCGAAGACCTGCCCATGGTCGAAGCGATGTTGCAGGTCCAGGGATCGGTCGGGACCGATGAAGCACGCGTCAACCAAGTGCAGATCAATGGTGTCGGCAGCGGGTTCTGGAAGCTTGGGGGCGCAGAGGATCCCCTTGCCGCAGCGCCTGACGACACGCAGAACATCCAGATCGCGATCAATCAGAGGCTCGCGAACCGGCTGGGCGTGAGCAAGGGCGACACCGTCCGCATTCGTCTGCAGAGAATCAGCGACATTTCGCGCGATGCGCCCCTCAGCAAGGCAGACAGCCACACGCTCAGCCGCAGTGCGGTTGTGTTCGCGGTGGTCGGTGACGAACAGTACGGCAAGTTCAGCATGCGGGCCAACCAGATCCCACCAAGCAACATATTCCTGCGACGCGAAACGCTGCAGACGTTACTCGAAAAGCCCGGCAAGGCCAATCTGCTGCTCATCGGAGCCGACAAAGAAGGCTCCCCCAGCCGGGAAACGCTCCGCTCGTCATTGAAAAAGAACTTCCGACTCGCCGATCTGGAGCTGGAGTACCGGCCGCTGGAGGGCAGAAACGTTGTGGAAATCCGCAGCGACCGGGTGTTTCTGGATCCTGAGTTGGGACGGTCGATTGCAGGCGTCGAGCCGACGACGACCGGTGTGTTTACGTATTTCGTAAACCGGATGATCGTCGGCGAGAAGACCGTTCCTTACGCGACGGTCAGCGGAGTGGGCAGGCTTTCCCCGCAAAGTCAAACCAGCCCAGCCGGGGATCTGCCGCCCGTGGAGACCCTTGTTCCGGACGATATGCCGACCGATGGGATCGTGCTGAACGATTGGACGGCCAAGCGCCTCGGCGCGAAACCGGGTGACTCGCTGACGGTGGAGTACTACGACTTCGGACCGTCGCGGGAACTGGTGGAAGAGTCCGCCGAGCTGCAGGTCAGCGAGATCGTGCCGCTGGAAGGTGCGGCCGTGGACCCGGCGCTGCTCCCGAAATTCCCGGGCCTGTACGGCAAACAGAGCTGCGATGAATGGGATCCGGGAATCGACATCGACATCAACGCGCTGCCCGAGCAGCAACGCGAGGACCTGAATACCTACTGGATCACCTACGGCGGGACGAGCAAGGGCTTCGTGACGCTCGAGAAGGCCCGACAGTTGTGGGCCAACCGCTTCGGGAATCTGACCGCGATCCGCGTCAGCAAGGCCGGGCGAACCGAGCAGCAGGTGGCTGAGAGCGTGCGCCGGTCGCTGGATCCTCAGGATTACGGGCTGGTATTCCAGCCGGTGCGGCAACTGGCCTTGGACGCCACGAGCGAGGCATTGGATTTCCGCGTGCTCTTTGTCTCGCTGAGTTTCTTCCTGATCATCGCGGCGGTGCTGCTGACGGCATTGCTGTTCGTGTTCGGTGTGGAGCAGCGGTCCGGAGAAATCGGCACGCTGCTGGCGATCGGTTTCCCGCCCCGGCGTGTACGACGGTTGCTGCTGGCGGAGGGGGCTGTCCTGTCACTGGCCGGCAGCGTGCTGGGCGTCGTCGGCGGGATCGTATACACCATGCTGGTTCTGGGGGCGCTGCGAGGAGTCTGGTCCGGGGCGATCGCCGATACTCCGCTTGAATTCCACCTGGACCCGGGCACTGTCGTGATCGGTGTGCTGGCGGGCACTGCCGTGGCGAGCCTCGCGATCTGGTTGACCATCCGCAGGCAGACGAAGGCCTCAGCCACCGAATTGCTCCAGTCCGGTTCGGACCGCGAATTGAGGCTCGGAAAGCCTCGCGGCGGCAGGCGCTGGGGGCTCTGGGGCGGTTTGGCATTGATCGCCGGGGCGATCGTGCTGGTGGCCATGACCGAGGCCGGTCGAGGCACGGGCGCTGCCGGAACCTTCTTTGGTGCCGGTTCCATGCTGCTGGTCGGCGGGTTGATGCTCTCTGGGACGCTGCTGACGACGCTCTCCCGACGGGCCAGCACCGGCCGGCTGAGCGTGGCCGAGGTGGGGCTGCGTAACTCATCCCGCCGCCGGGGCAGAAGCCTGGCGACCATCGCGTTGCTGGCGTGCGGAAGCTTTCTGATTGTCACCGTCGGCGCCAACAGGCCGAGTCCGTCGCGCAACTCCAACCAGCGGAACTCTCCGACCGGCGGATTCCAGCTCTACGGCGAGCTGTCCCTGCCGATCTATCACAAGCTGTCCTCCGAGAAAGGCCGCCGGCAGTTCCTGCTCAAGCAGGAGGATGTCGAGAATCTCGACGCGGTATATCTGCGGGTCCAGCCCGGCGATGATGCCAGTTGCCTGAACCTGAACCGCGCCCAGCGGCCCCGCCTGCTTGGGGGCGATCCGCAGGCGATGGCTCGGCGGGACGCTTTCGAATTCGTCAAAGTATCCGATGAGGCGCCGCCAGACGATCCATGGTTGGTGCTCGACCGTCAGCTCGAAGAAGGTGTCGTCCCCGCCATCGGAGACGCTCCGACGCTGCAGTGGGGACTGGGCAAAGGCATCGGCGACCGGATGACCTACACCGGCGAGAATGGAGAGGATTTCCAGGTGGAAATCGTCGGCATTATCGGAAGTTCCGTCCTGCAGGGCAGCCTGATCATCTCGGAAGCCGATTTCCAGCGGCGTTTCCCCTCCCAGGCCGGATACAGCCTCCTGCTGATGGACACTCCGCCGGAGAAGGTGGACCAGGTTCGGGCGAACCTGACCCAGGCGATGGAGCCGGTCGCCGCGGAATGGACTCCGACCGTCCAGCGGCTGAAGGACTTCAAGCAGGTCGAGAACACCTATCTGAGCATCTTCCAGATTCTCGGTGGTCTGGGGATGGTCCTCGGGAGCATTGGTCTGGCACTTGTGGTGCTGCGGAACGTCCTGGAACGTCGCGACGAGCTGGCGCTCCTGCGGGCGGTCGGTTTCGCCAGGCTTCGACTGGTGTGGATGGTGCTGGCCGAGCATTGGTTGCTCCTGCTGCTCGGGCTGGTGATCGGCGTAATTTCGGCGATTATTGCGGTTCTGCCTGCGTTGCGGTCACCGGATGCCGGTATGCCTTACGTCTCGCTGACACTGACTCTTGTGGGTATTTTCGTTTCTGGTATAGTCTGGACACTTTTGGCATCCGGGCTCGCGGTTCGCGGCTCGTTGCTGGGAGCATTGCGGAATGAGTGACGGTTTTTTTGCCTGTTCTGCGGTACGTCTGCCACGGTGATGTGTTATGGTAGAGAGTAGAGGAATGGCCTTTATCTGGAAGTGCCCATGCGCGTTGCAATCGGAATAGTTTTGGTTACCGGGATCCTGATCGCCGGCGTGCTGGGCATCCAGTACGTCCGCTCAGCAGACCCCCGCCTGGACGTGGAAGTGCGTGTTCCCGGAATGGAAAAAGCCCTCACCGATGTCGGCACAGCCGGCAATATCGAGGGCAAGCCCATCCTGACGGCAGGAAGCGGCGAGCCGTCGGAAGAGATCACCGCCAATTGGCCGCAGTTCATGGGGCCCGGAAGGGATAATACTGTCACCCAACAGACACCGCTGGCCCGGAAGTGGGAAGGCGGGAAGCCTCCCGTGGTCTGGGAAAAAGAGGTCGGTCTCGGGCACGCCGGGGTGGCCGTCTGGAACGGAAGGGCATACCTGCATGATTACGATGCCTCCGAGAAGCGGGACGTCATCCGCTGTTTCTCCCTGACCGACGGCGAGGACATCTGGAGCTTCTCCTATCCGGTCGACATCCGGGATTACCACGGCATGAGTCGAATTGTCCCTGCCGTGACAGACAAGTACCTGGTCGCGCTGGGGCCCAAACTGCACCTGACCTGCATGGATCCGGTGACCGGGAACGTCTATTGGCAAAAGGACTTGGTCAAGGAGTTCGGGGCGATCGTCCCCGAATGGTACGCCGGGCAGGGGCCGATCATTGAAAACGGCACCGCGGTAATCGCCATCGGCGGAACCGATATCCTGTACGCGGGCTTCGACCTCAAAACCGGCGAGATCACCTGGAAGACGCCCAACCAGAAGCGTTGGGCGATGACCCATTCGTCGATCATGCCGACCACGATCGACGGTAAGAAGATCTACACCTGCGTCTTTACCGGCGGGGTGGCGGCGGTATCCGCAGAGCTTGCCGACGCGGGCAAGCTGCTCTGGCAGACATCCGACTGGGACTACAAAACCGCCAGTGCACCCAGCCCCGCAATCCTCGACGACAACCGGATCATGTTCTCTGCCGGGTACGGAACCGGCGCGGCGATGTTCAAGCTCAGCTGGGACGGAGAAAAAATCAGTCACGAGGTGCTTTGGCGGACGCGTCCGCCCAGAGGCTTCGGTACCGAACAGCAGACGCCGATCTACTACCAGGAGCACCTGTTCGGCATACTGCCCAAGCAAATCGGCAGAATGAGCGAGCAACTGGTCTGCCTGAACCCGGACGATGGATCGAGAGTCTGGGCATCCGGCCGGTCGGCCCGGTTCGGTCTCGGCCCGTTCATCATCGCCGACGGGATGATCATTGTTCTCGGTGACCGGGGCGAACTGCGCCTGGTCGAGGCGAGCACCAGTGGTTACCGCGAAATGGCCAAAGCAAAAGTCCTCCACGGGCATGACGCTTTTGCTCCGATGGCGCTGGTCGACGGCCGATTGATCTGCCGCGACGTCGATACGCTCATCTGCCTGGACCTGCGAGCATCCGAGTAATCAGAAGCCCAAGGCATTCCCCAATATGACCAAGAGCCTACGGAAATCCAAAACGCACGCTGCCGGTGTGCTTGCCAACGTCCTGATCGGACTGGTCATCGTCGGTGGGATTGTCGCTACCGTGTTGATCGTGCTGCTCAATGACACCACCGGCGAGAGCGGGTCCGGCCTGAGCGAGAACTGGATTTACAAGTTCGAAGGCCAGAGACCGGTCGACCCGGCACTGCTGAAGTGGACGGAAGTGACCAGTTTCTCCAGCGGCTTTAACACGCCGCGGGCCATCGCCGTCGGCCCGGACGACAGCCTTTATGTCGCCGGTGACCAGGGCCTGCGAATCTATTCCAACGACGGAACCATTCGCGAGGAACTGGCGCTGAAGCAGCCTGTTCGCGGGGTGGCCGTCGATACGGATGGAACCATCCTGCTGGCCCTGCCGCAGGAAGTATACATCCTGCCTCCGGACGGGGGCGATCCGAGCGGCTGGCGAATCAATGACCAGGCCGAACTGGCGTCCATTGCGGTTCATGGAGACAACATCTTCGTCGGCGATGCGGGAAACCGGGCCGTGTATCGATTCGGCAAAGATGGTTCGCTGCTGATGACCATCGCCGAAGTCAAACGGGCCAAGAGCGGGCACCTGGATGTGGCGATGGCCAACGACGGACTGCTCCGGGTGACCCAGTGCGGGTTGTTGGAAGTCAACGCCTACACCCTCAACGGGAAGCGGTCCTTCTTCTGGGGCAAGCCGGGGCAGGAAATTGAGAACTTCATAGGATGCTGTAACCCGGTCAATATCGCTGTGCTTCCCGACGGTGGGATTGTCACAGCCGAGAAGGGCGCCCTGCCCACAGTAAAGGTGTTTCATCCGGATCACGGGACCGGACAGGCCGGGAAGCTTGAGAGCGTGGTCCTTTCACCGCGACAGGTTGTCGATCGGTGGAGTTCGCGGAATCTCGTGCTTACCGGTGACAATATTCAGAAGGCTCTGGACGTGGCGGTGGATTCCAAGGGACGAGTCGTTGTCCTCGACCCCATCGGACGCCTTGTCCGTATCCTGGAACGGAAAAGCCAATGAAAGATAAATCGACCAGACAAGACGCAGCCCACCAGCGGCGGATCAGCCGACGGGAAGCGTTTCGGAAATTCGGAAGGCTGGCCGGCTTGGGCGGGCTCGCCGCGATCACCGGAACGCTGGGTGTGCGAAGCATCAATGCCAAAGGCGTCGACCGCGATAAGGAAACCTGCATCAACGACTATGCCTGCAGGAGCTGCAGCCGTGGCGATAGCTGCTATCTGCCACAGGCGGTCTCGCACAGGCAGTTGAAGGAAAGGATCCGCCGTCATGGCTGATTCTGGTGAAAACAAGTCGGTAAGTCGGCGCAAGGTTCTGAAAACGGCGGGGCAGGTAGGATTGACCGCGGGGCTGGGCGGGGTCTTACTGGGCCTGACCAGAAATAAGCTCTTTGGCGGCGATTCGAAGCTCCAGAGGGATGAGTATGTCTGGCAGATCGACCCGTACAAGTGCACCCAGTGCGGCAACTGCGCGACCTATTGTGTTCTGGATCCCTCTGCGGTCAAGTGCGTGCATTCCCAGGAGATCTGCGGGTATTGCGGCATCTGCCTGGGCTATCACATTCCGGGTGTGAAGGTGCCGGACTCTGCCGCCGAGAACCAGCTTTGCCCGACCAATGCGATCCGGCGCAACATCGCTGAGGACATCTTCTACGAGTACACTATTCTGGAAGACCGTTGCATTGGTTGTGCCAAGTGTGTCAAGGGCTGCAACGCTTTCGGCAACGGCTCGCTGTTCATGCAGGTCCGTCACGACCGTTGCGTGAACTGCAACGAGTGCGCGATCGCCGTTGCATGCCCGGCAGACGCGTTTGTTCGTGTCCCCGCCAGCAACCCGTACCTGCTTAAGAAGACGTCGAAGAAGCTGTCCGAGCCGGAGAAGGAAGAGTAAATGCGTCACCTATTAGTTCTTTGTTTGATGGCGGCGGTCCTTCTCCCGTCTGCATTTGCAGTCGCCCAGGTCCCGGGTCAGACTCCGCAGTTTGAGGAATACGAGATCCCGGAGACGGAAACTCCGGATGCTCGTCACACGCTGTGGGAATACCTGGATGTGGGCGTTCTAGTCCTGTTCATGCTGGCCGCGGGCTGGTTGGTGCTGGTTGTCCGCAAGCGGATATGGATTGCCGTGCTGATGGTGGGTGCGCTTCTGTGGTTCGGATTCATCCGTCTGGGGTGCGTCTGTTCCATCGGTGCGGTGCAGAACGTCTCTGCAGGTCTGTGCGACCCGGGCTACTATGTTCCGCTGGCGATCGTTGCCTTTTTCGCCATACCGGTGCTGTTCTCGCTGATCCACGGACGGACATTCTGTGCAGCCGTCTGCCCGCTGGGCGCGATTCAGGACCTGTTCGTCATCAAGCCGATCCGTGTGCCGCGGTGGCTCGAGGGCGGGCTGTCGATGATGGCGTGGGTCTACCTCGGTCTGGCTGTAATTCTTGCCGGCGTGGGCGGAGGCTTCCTGATCTGCCGGTACGACCCGTTCGTTTCATTCTTCCGGCTGTTGCCGGTCGGGCAATGGTTGCACATGGCCGGCGTTACCGGGGCTGTCAGCGGCCAGCAGGGCTTCACCGGCCGCGTCGACATGCTGTTGCTGGCGCTGGGCATCGTGTTTCTGTTGGTGGGCGTATTCATTGCCCGCCCGTACTGCCGGTTCCTGTGTCCGCTGGGAGCCATCTTCCGCGTCACTTCCCGGTTCAGTGCCTGGCATGCGAAGATCACCCCGGATGAGTGTGTTCAGTGCCGTCTCTGCGAACACAGTTGCCCGTTCAACGCTATTGACCCGCCGACCGGCGGGAAGAAAGACAAGGGCCTTGTCCGGGACAAAAAAGCGGTGGCAGGGCTGCTGGTGATTTCGCCGCTGGTGATCGCCGTCGCCGCGGCGCTGGGCTGGCTTGCGGGCGAACCGGTATCGCAACTGCATCCGCGTGTCCGCCTGGCAGATCAGGTCTGGTCGGAGAACCTCGGACTGGTCGATAAGCCCGTGGAAGACGACGACGTACAGACCCCCAGCGAAGCCTGGCGTGCCCAGGGTGAAGACAAGAAGGTTCTCTATGAAGATGCCGTCAGCCTGACCAGTACAATTTCCTTTGCCACGGCCCTTCTGGGCGGCCTTCTGGGTTTAATGATTGTCGGGAAGCTGATCGGCACGTACATCCGTCGGTACCGTGAAGGATACGAGCCGAACCGGTCGCTGTGCCTGGCGTGCGGGCGGTGCTTTGAGCACTGTCCCGTCGAGAAAAAACGAAGAAACAAGATTGGCGGAGTTTTGAAGTCATGAGTGACGAAAAGACCAAGACCAAATCACGGCGGGTGCTGTCGCTGGCGATCGGAGCAGGGGGGCTGCTGGCCGCTGCTTTCGTTGTCATCGTCGTCGGGTTTCTGGTCATGCAGTTGACCGACGTTGGTGGGGACGAGCCGCTCGACGCACCGCAACTGGATGAAGTGCGGGCTCAGGTGGAAGCCACCGGCACTGCGGACGTCCGGGAAGCTTACCGGGCGATGGATCAGAGAATCAGACAGGAACATTTTGCCCGGCAGGAGTTCCGCCGCAGAGGCACGATTGTGGCTGTGGTGGGAGCGGCCCTGGTGCTGCTTCTGGGGCATCTTTGGGTGACGCTCAACGCCCGCAGGAAGAGCCCGGGTCCGGACGCGCAGGAACTGCCCGGCGGTTTGTGGATGCGACTTGGCGTGGGAGCCGCGGCTGTGGTTCTGGGGATCGCCGCGGCCGTATGGGCCGTCGGCGCTATCGGTGCCGGCGACGTCACGGACCGCGCGACGATCATGGCGATGCTCGAGGATCTGGAGTCCAAGGCCTCGGCAGCCCCGGTCATCAAACAGGTCAAGAACGTCCAGACCACCCAAAAGGTGGCCGCCACTCAAGACAACACCTCCACGCAGGAGGGCGTTGCGAAAACCTCGGATTCGAGCACGAAGACTGCCGTAGCCGCTGCCGATGTGAAGTGGCCCGACGACTTCCAGAAGAACTGGCCGTTCTGGCGCGGGTTCGGCGGATCGGGGATCTCTCCGCACAAAGACATCCCGCTGGAATTCGACGAGAAGACCGGCAAGAACATTCTCTGGAAGACCAAAGTCCCGCTGGCCGGGCTCAGCAGCCCGGTTGTCTGGGGCGACAAGGTCTTCCTCAGTGGCGGAAGCAAGGAAAAGCGGGAGGTCTACTGTTTCAGTGTCGACACGGGCAAGCTGCTGTGGACCGGTACGTACAAGTCCGACCCGAAAGCCCCCAAGGACTACCCGTACTACCAGCAGATGGAAAAACAGATGCACGCTGCCCCGACCTGTGCGGTCGACGGCAAGCGGGTCTACGCCCACTTTGCCAACGGGGAAGTGGCTGCATTTGATATCAACACCGGCAAGAACGTCTGGGCCAAGCTGATCGCCGATCCGGAAGGCAACATGTACGGCATCAGCGCATCCCTGCTGGTCCACAAGGACAAGGTGCTGGTCCAGTTCGACGGCGGGGAATACACCCTCAGCGCCTACGACTCAGCCACGGGCAAACAGCTCTGGAAGAAGGACCGGCCGGACGCGACATGGGCCAGCCCGATTCTCGCCCAGGTGAAGGACAAGGAGTTCCAGGTGGTCGTCTCCGGTGCCCCGTCGGTTTCCGGCTGGGACCCGGAGAACGGCAAGATGATCTGGGAGTGCGAGATTCTGGAAGGCGATGTGGCACCCTCACCGATCTTCGCCGGCGGGTATGTAATCGCCATGATGGCCGACTCGGGTATCCACGCGATTCCGGTGGACAAGAAGGACACCGTCGAGACAAAATGGACCAACTGGGGCGACGATTTCGAATACGCGTCCATTCCGGATACGCTCAGCCCGGTCAGCGACGGCAAGTTTGTGTATGTCTTCGCGACCGATTCACTGCTGTGCTTCGACATGAAAGATGGTTCGCTGCTGTACGAAAAAGAGATGCCCGGAAGCGCCTCCTATGCCTCGCCGGCGGTCGTCGGCGACAAACTGGTCACCTTCGCCGGGAAGAAGGTGATTGTCGTCCAAACCGGCAAAGACTTCAAAGTCATTCGCACCAACGAGCTTGACGAATATATCGACGCGTCTCCTGCGTTCGCGCCCGGAAAGATGTTCCTCCGCGGCGGGACCCACCTGTATTGCATTGGTGAGAAAAAATGACGTCAGCCGAACTGGCACAAGTTGACGCGATCGTCGAACGGATCGGGCGCGGTAGGGAGAATGTCATCCCGCTGCTGCAGGCGCTGCAGGAGGAGTTTCATTACCTGCCTCCCGAAGCCCTGGAGCACCTGTGCGAGGTGACCGAAATCAGTCCCGCACAGATCACCGGTGTCTCGAGCTTCTATACGCAGTTCCGACACAAGCCCGCCGGCGAACATATGGTCAAGGTCTGCATCGGCACCGCGTGTTTCGTGAAGAATGCCGACGCGGTCTTCGATGCATTCTGCGAGTATCTCGACGTGCCGGAGGGCGAGGATACCGACCCTGAAGGCAAGTTCACTGTCGAGAAGGTCGCCTGTCTGGGCTGTTGCACGCTGGCACCGGCGGTTCAGATCGACGATGTCACGTTCGGGCACGTCGGCACGGATGAAGTGGGACGTGTGCTGGATGAATTCATCGAGTACATCGAGTCCAAGGGCGATGCAAGTGAAGACCTGGTCCCCGAGGGGGCCAAGGGTGAAATTCGCATCAGCCTGGACACCTGCTGTGTCGCAAACGGCAGCGAGGGCGTTCGCGACGCATTGCTGGACGCGATCCGCGAAACAGAGGTCCGAGCCGTCGTCAAGCAGGTCGGCTGTGCCGGTTTCAGCGCCATGGAACCGCTTGTCGAGGTAGTCGAACCGGGCAAGGCTCCCGCGCTGTACGCCAATGTTCGTCCCGGCGATGCCAAGGCGATCGTGATGAGCCATTTCTCGCCGGACAAGGTCGGTGGGAAAGTCCGCTGCGCGTGCGACAAGGCGTTGGATCAGTTGCTGGACGAGCGAGGCTGGCGGTCGGCGAGCCGATATGCAGTGAACGTGCATACCGGTCCGGTGGCCGACTATACCGGCAGGCAGGTCCGCATTGCCACCGAGTACTGCGGCCAGGCCATTCCGCATGACCTCGATGAATATCTCAAGTACGACGGGTTCGTTGCCTTCGAACAGTGCCTCCGCCATTACGTGCCCGCTGAGGTAATCCAGATGGTGGAGAAGGCCGGTCTGCGGGGTCGTGGTGGAGCAGGTTTTCCCACTGCGGTCAAGTGGGCCACCGTGGCCGGCCAGGACAGCAAGAAGAAGTATGTCGTCGTCAACGGCGATGAAGGCGATCCCGGCGCGTTCATGGACCGCATGCTGCTGGAGTCCCAGCCGTACCGGATTATCGAAGGTGCTGCCATCGCCGCCTATGCCGTCGGCGCAGACGAAGTGGTCTTCTACATCCGCGCCGAATACCCGATCGCCGTGGACCGCATGAATGACGCGATCGAGAAATGCAAAGACCGCGGGTACCTGGGCGAGGACCTCTTCGGCACCGGTTTCAACCTGAACGTCCGCGTGATGGAAGGTGCCGGCGCGTTTGTCTGCGGCGAAGAAACCGCGCTGATCGCGTCGATCGAGGGCAACCGCGGGATGCCTCGTCTGCGTCCGCCGTATCCGGCGGAGGTCGGCCTGTGGGGCAAGCCGACGCTGGTCAACAATGCCGAGACGCTCTCGATGGTCTCGTGGATCTTCCGCAACAGTCCGGAGAAGTTCGCTGCGGTCGGCACCAAACGGAGCAAGGGCACGAAGGTCTTCGCGCTGGCGGGGAAGGTCGAACGCGGCGGACTGATCGAAGTGCCCATGGGCACCACCATCAACGAAGTGACCTTCGAAGTCGGCGGCGGCATCCCTGACGGTAAGAAGTTCAAGGCCGTGCAGATTGGCGGGCCGTCCGGTGGGTGCGTCCCGGCTACGCTGGGAGACACGCCCATTGACTTCGAAGCGCTCAAAGACGTCGGGGCGATGATGGGTTCCGGTGGGCTGGTCGTGCTGGACGAGGACGACTGCATGGTGGAAATCGCACGGTATTTTCTGGAGTTCACGCAGGACCAGTCCTGCGGCAAGTGCACCTTCTGCCGTATCGGAACCCGGCGAATGCTGGACATCCTTGAGCGTCTCTGCCGCGGCGAGGGCAAGAAGGGCGACATCGAGGAACTGCAGCATCTCGGCAGGATGGTCCAGAACAACAGCCTCTGCGGACTCGGAAAGAGTGCGCCCAACCCGGTGCTCTCCACGTTGCGATATTACCGCTCCGAGTACGAAGCCCACATCGCCGGCCGATGCCCGACCGGCAAGTGCAAGGACATGATCCACTTCGTCGTCACCGACGAATGTATCGGCTGCACGAAGTGTGCCCAGGTCTGTCCTGCCGACGCGATCGAGCCGAGGGTGCTGGAAGTCCACGAGATCGACGATGAAGCGTGCGTCCGCTGTGGCGGGTGCAAGACTATCTGCCCTGTCAATGCGATCGAAATCCGTTCCGGGCTGCCGACCAAGGCCGAAAAGTCCAAGCCCGCCAAAAGCAAGTAAGCGAACAATCAAACATGCCGACGATCTGGATCAACGACAAAGAAGTAACCGTCCCCGATGGGACAACGATTCTGCAGGCCGCCCGCCGGCAGGGGATCGACATCCCCACCATGTGCTATCGCAAAGGCCTCGAGCCGCAGACGTCCTGTTTCGTCTGCGTGGTCAAGGTAGCGGGCAGAGACAACCTGGCGCCTTCCTGTGCTACCCAGGCCGTGGAGGGAATGCGGATCTACACCGAGAGTGACGAGGTTCGCGAAGCCCGGCGGGTAGCGTTGGAACTGCTGCTCAGCGATCACGCCGGCGACTGCGTCGCGCCCTGTCACACCGGTTGCCCGGCCGACATGAACATCCCGCTGATGATCCGGCAGATCGCCGAAGGTAAGCTAGATGACGCCATCCGGACCGTCAAGGCCGATATCCCGTTGCCCGGAGTGCTGGGCAGGGTCTGTCCGGCTCCATGCGAGAAAGCCTGCCGCCGCAACCAGCGGGACCAGGCCGTCTCGATCATGCTCCTCAAACGCTACGTTGCCGACGCGGACATGGCCGAGTCTCTTCCCTATACGCCCAAGCGAGCTTCCTCCAGCGGAAAGAGAGTCGCCGTCGTCGGTGCCGGACCGTGCGGGCTCTCGGCTGCGTACTATCTGCTCATCCGCGGACACGCGCCGGTCGTCTTCGAAGCCCGCAGCCAGCTTGGTGGCGAACTCCGATACAGCGTTGACGCCGACGCCCTCCCCCGAGAGGTGCTGGACGCCGAGATCAAGGCCATCGAGAACATGGGGGCCGAGTTCCGCACGGGCGTGACCGTCGGTGAAGACGTCTCCCTGGCGGAGTTGGAATCCGAGTACGATGCGGTGGTTTACGCTGCCGGAAAGACCTCCGCCGAGCAGGCAAATGCCTTCGGGCTGGCGACCTCCCGATTCGGGGTCCATATCGAGCAGGGCAGCTATCGCACGAGCAAGGACGATATCTTCGCCGGTGGCGAAGCTATCCGTCCGTGCGGCAAGATGTCCGTCCGTGCCATGCAGCAGGGCAAGGAAATCGCCGCCGCGATCGATCAGTACCTCGGTGGAAGCGAACCGACCGGCATCCCCAAGAAGATGTCTACGCACATCGGCAAACTGCAGGACGACGAAATGGCCCGGTTCATGGAAGGTGTGAACCCGAGTTCCCGCCAGCAACCGGAAGACGATCGGGGCCTTTCCGACAAGGCCGCCAAGATCGAATCCGCGCGGTGTCTGCACTGCGAATGTCTCAAGCCCGACAACTGCAAGCTGCGTGACTACTCGGATGAATACGATGCCAAACCGTCGCGTTATCGCGGCGGGCGTCGGCTCTTCGAGCGGCAGTACACCCCGGCCGACGTGGTCTACGAGTCCGGCAAATGCATCGCCTGCGGCCTGTGCGTCCGGATCACCGAGGAGCACAAGCAGGATCTCGGCTTGACGTTTGTCGGCAGGGGGTTCCAGGTGCAGGTCGCGGTTCCGTTCGATCGGGAATTGGGCAAGGCCCTGGCCGGCGTGGCCGACGAGTGCGTGGAGGCGTGCCCGACTGCGGCGCTGGCCTACCGCAAGTAGCGCCGTCCGGCGAAGTACCGGCGGCGCTAGAGCGAGTGACAAGCCTCTTTTCCGGTTCAGCCGGCTGCAAACGCCCCTGCCTGCGTCCGGCTGCTTCGGCAATGCTACGGCATTGCCTGCATCGCCGTCCTTGTCAGGAACGCTTTCGCCGACGCTGAACCACGAAATTACTTCTGTCACTCACTCTAGAATTCTCCGAAAGGAGAAGACCATGTGCGGCAGATATACGCTTACCGTGCCGATCGAGCAGGTCGAGAAGCTGTTCGATGTCGACCAGGCCACCGAACAGGACATCCCTCCGCGTTACAACATCGCGCCTACGCAGAACGTCCCCGCCGTTATCGAGAATACGGATCGCAAGCGGCAGTTGCGGCTGTTCCACTGGGGGCTCATTCCCTTCTGGGCCGACGACCCGGCCATCGGCAACCGGCTGATCAATGCCCGCATCGAAGGGGCCGCTCAGAAGAACGCATTCAAAGCAGCGATGAAATATCGTCGCTGTCTCATCGCCGCCGATGGATTCTTCGAGTGGAAGAAGTCCGCCGACGGGAAACAGCCGCTGCTGTTCCGTCGAAAAGACCGCCGGCCTTTCGCGCTGGCGGGTCTGTGGGAAACCTGGAAAAAGGCCGATCAGACCGTTCGCAGTTGCACCATTCTCACCCAGGAACCCAATGAACTCGTCAAACCCGTGCACAATCGCATGCCGGTCGTGCTGCCGAAGGATAAGTGGGAGAAATGGCTGGACGTGTCGCTGCAGGATGCCGCTGCAGCGGCCGATCTGGTCGAGCAATGGGAAGCGGATGAGTTCGAGGCCTATCCGGTCACGAAGCAGATGAACTCCCCCCAATTTGAGGATCCCAAGGCGGTGGAGCCGGTCGACGAATAATGCCCGGGCAGGCCGCTTAGCCGCCCGAAATTGACACGCGCGGCAGCTGTCTGCCGGATGTTGCCTCGCGGCTGGTTTGCCGGGGCAAAAAGATGGCGGGCCGGGCGACCCGCCATCGATGATGTATTCTCTTTCCGGGCATTCCACCGTCGCGGTCTGCCGCCTCCTCGGGCGGATCGCGCCACGGCAAGCCGTTGCTCGCGGCTGTTACGCCTTCATCTCCACACCGAAGCTGGAGAGCTGTTCGCGGAGCTTTCCGACGTACTGTTCGCTCAGCGGGGTCATGGGCAGGCGCAACCGGTTCTCGATCATCCCAGCCATGGCCAGGGCGGCTTTGATCGGAATCGGGTTGGTCTCCACGAACATGCCCTTGAACAGCGGGAAGAGCTTCAGGTGCTGGATGCGGGCAGCGTCCAGATCGCCTGCTTCGATCAGGTCGGTCAGTTTCCGGACCTCAGCGGGAAGTATGTTGGCCAGCACGCTGATAACGCCTTTGCCGCCGACGGCACCCATAGGCAGCGTCAGCGCGTCGTCACCGGAAAGAATGGTAATATCGCACTCTGCTGCCAATGCCGAAGCACCCTCTACGTTTCCGGTCGCGTGCTTGACGGCGATGACCTGGTCGAACTCGTTGTACATTCTGACGATGGTCTCGACGCTCAGTTCGATGCCGGTCCTGCCGGGAATGTTGTACAGGACGATCGGCAGGCCGATTTCATTGACCTTGCCGATGTGCTCGACCATACCGTGCTGGGTGGGCTTGTTGTAGTAGGCATTGACCACGAGGCACGCATCGGCACCGGCATCTTTGGCGTGCTGGGTGGTGCTGACGGCCTCGCTGGTGGAATTGCTTCCGGTCCCGGCGATGACCGGCACCTTGCCCTCGGCACGCTTGACGGTGAATTCGATCACCTTGTCATGTTCTTCGTAATTGAGCGTCGGGCTCTCGCCGGTGGTCCCGCAGGGGATCAGCCCCTGATTGCCGTTCTCCAACTGGAAGTCGATCAGATGGGCAAAGGCGTCCCAGTCGATTCCGCTCTCATTGAACGGAGTAACGATCGCGACCATGGCACCGTGAAGGTTGAGATCAGGCATCGTAAAAGTACCTCGTGTTTCTGGAATTTCTACTACTGTTTGTTCCGATTGGAGCCTGGAACAGATGGGCCCGGGCCGTTGCGTCGGGCGATAGTCAACCGGCTGCGATGATGAGCGTTTTCATTTCGCTGACGGCTTCCCGAAGACCGGTGAACACCGCCCGGCTGATGATGGAGTGGCCGATGTTGAACTCGTCGAACTCGTCCATCGCTGCCACAGGAGCAATGTTATTGTAGGTCAGACCGTGTCCGCCGTGCACGACCAGTCCGGTCCTGATGCCGTACTCCAGGGCGTTTTCGATCATCTCCAGTTCGCGCTGGATCTGCTCGGGATCAGTGGCGTTGGCATAGGCGCCGGTGTGAATCTCAACAGCTTCGCACCCGGCCTCTTTTGCGGCGTCGATCTGCTTCTCGACCGGATCGATGAAGGCCGAGACGATGATGCCTGCATCGGTCAGCATCCGGGTCACCTCACTGAACCGCTCACCGGTGGCGATGCAGTCCAGCCCGCCCTCGGTAGTGACTTCCTGACGATTCTCAGGGACCAGCGTGGCCTGCTCGGGCTTGAGATCCAGGGCGATCTGCACGATCTCTTCGTCCATGGACATCTCCATATTCAGCTTGCACTTGACGGTCTCCTTGAGGAGACTCGCGTCGCGGTCCTGAATGTGTCGGCGGTCCTTGCGAAGATGGAACGTGATGCAATCCGCGCCGGCGAGTTCCGCCTCTGCCGCAGCCCACACCGGGTCCGGCTCGTTGGTCTTGCGTGCCTCGCGAATCGTGGCCACGTGGTCGATGTTGACGCCCAGTCCTGCCATGTCTTCCAAACTCCAGTAATTACGACGTTATTGTAGGGATTGGGCGGCGCTTTGCCAGTGGAAACGCCGCTGGCCCTGACCGGCTCACCGGCAGGGGGGCTTCAGTCGGGCTTCTACTTCTGCCCGTAGTAGGCGTCCGGGCCGTGCTTGCGGAGGAAGTGCTTGTCCAGCAGTTCCTGTTGCATTACGGCAGTGTCGTCAGCGATGTGGAACGTCTCGGTACTGAGGCGGGCGAGGTATTCCAAGATTACGGCATTGGTGACGGCTTGGTCGGCGGTCGGGCCCCAGGTGAACGGGCCGTGACTGGCAACCAGCACGCCCGGGAAGTGTTCGGAGCTGATTTCTTCAAAGCGCTCGACGATGACCTTTCCGGTATTGGCCTCGTACCGGTTTCTGATCTCATCGGGCGTGAGTTGCCGCGTACAGGGTATCGAACCGTAGAAACTGTCGGCGTGGGTAGTGCCCAGCGCGGGTATCTCCTGGCGGGCCTGGGCCCAGGCCGTCGCGTGCAGGCTGTGGGTGTGTACGATCCCACCAATTTCCGGAAAGGCCCGATACAGCGTCAGGTGCGTCTCGGTGTCGCTGCTAGGCCGGAGGTCCCCTTCGACCGGCTCGCCCGACTTCAGCGAAACCACGACCATCTGTTCCGGCTGCATGTTCTCATAGGAAACGCCCGAGGGTTTGATGACGATGTGTCCGCTCTCGCGGTCGATGCCGCTGACATTGCCCCACGTCAGGATTACCAGGCCTTCCCGCACCAGTCGCAGGTTGGCCCGGCAGACATCCCGCTTCATTTGCTCCAGCATATTCTTCCTCTCACAGTCGATTCTTCGAGTGCGGAGGTATTGTGCGTGCAGCGGCGACGGGGTGCAACAGAAAGCTCTCGCATCGTCCCAGTCGGGGTACAACTTCAGTCCATTTCCGGATCCAGCAGTCTCGTCGGCAGATCTTTCGGAGTCATCTGTCTGGACTCGGCGTGGCCATCCATGAAGCCGTCATTTTCCGTCGAGTAGATGTAAGACGCTCTGCCGATCGCGTGGAGGTTGCTGCTGCACTTGGTCATTCGGGCCAGGTCCATGACCTGTCCGAGCGACGGTACCAGCATGGTCACCAGAAGCCCCAGAATGGCGATTACGACGAGCAACTCGATTAAAGTAAAACCCCTGCGAATTATGATTGAGTCCTCGATGAGGGTCGAGAAGTGATCTTCTTTATGATAGCAGAGTCAGGCGCGTTGTGGAGAGCGAATTAACCAGACCCGAAATGGCATCCTGGTTATTGCCAAGTCGCCGCTGGCGGTTAGCATGGGTGACTGTGTCGTTTTCATTGTCGCAGACAGCCTCGTTTTTCAGGAGCTTTCCGTGATTTTGGACCTCCCTCCGGACCGCGTTCGTAGTGTGATTCTCGACAGTTCTGGCAGCGACCCGCTTCCGTGGGTCAATCGCAGCCCCGAGGCCCTGCAGCGTTGCATTTCAGTGGCGTTTGAATGCGGGCTGATGGAGCGTATCGATGTCGAACTGGCAGACGATCAGCCGATTCCGGTCTTGCCGTACAGCGGCTTTCGACAGTTCCGCCGCATAGGCGACCGCAAGAACTACGAGAGCAAGCTGTTCGACCGTCGCATGCAGATGGAGTATGCGTCCATCGCGTGCCTGCTCGGCCGGGACAAATGGGACTACCTGCAGGATCTGATCTGGGCCGAGTGCGAGAGTACCTGGTGGATTCTGCCCGCCCATGAAGCCGGCCCCGCTGGCAACGGCGAGCCCGCCGAAGGCCCGATCGACCTGTTCAGTGCGATGATGGCCTGCCGCCTGGCCGTGCTGGTGAAGCTGCTGGGCGATCGACTGGAGCCCGAAGTGGTCGATCGGATCAGGAAGGAGATCGACCGACGGGTCCTAACCCCGTTCATTGACAGCCGCTATACGTTCTGGTGGAAGGGCACGACCAACAACTGGAATGCCGTCTGCAACGGGGCAGTCGGGGTAGCCGCGATGCTGATGGAAAGCAATCCGCATCGCCTGGCGGAGATCATCGCCGATATCCTGGGCAGCATCGGACTGTTCATCGACGGCTTTACCGACGACGGGGGCTGCACCGAAGGCCCCGGGTATTGGCGGTTCGGTTTCGGCTGGTATGTGCGCCTGGCCGGGGCTCTGTACGACTTCACAAATGGGCAGATCAACCTGATGCAGGGGGAGAAGATCAAGCGGATCTGCCGCTATCCGCTGGCGGTCAACGTTCGGCGGGGCCAGGACCTGTGCTTTGCCGACGCGTCGGCAGAGGGCTATCAGGAGCCGCTCACGGTTCAGATCATCAACCGGTTCTACGACCTTCCAGAACTCTACGGGCTCTGCTCGCTCGACGGCAATCCGCGTATCCACAGCTATCTGGAAGCGTTGCTGGCGGCAGAAGAGTCTCAACCCGAGCCGGTCGAGGATGCGAGCGACTATTGGCTGCCCGACCTGCAGGTAGTCAAGATCCGGGCGGGCGAGGTTACGCTGGCTGCCAAGGCCGGGCACAACGCCGAACACCACAACCACAATGACATCGGCTCGTTCATCGTCCACCGCGGAAAGACGTTTTTCATAACCGACCCCGGCGGACCGGTATACAGCAAGAAGACGTTCAGCAAACGGCGGTATGAAAGCATCTACTGCAATTCCCTCGGCCACAGCGTGCCGGTCGTCTGCGGGACGGGGCAGACCGAAGGGCAGGAATTCTCCGGGGTCATGCAGGTTCAGGGGCTCAACGACGATCCGCACCCGAAGATCACGCTGGACCTGACGGGCGCGTATTTCCTGCCCGCGCTGTCGTCGTTGAGACGCGAACTCTCTGCAGACCGCAACGACGGGACCGTTCGGATCACTGATCGATTCGAGTTCTCCGACGTACCGTCGGCGCTGGAAGATGTGTTCATCACCTGCGAGTCGCCGGAGTTGCATGACGGCGCATCGGCCGTGGCCATCCGGTCCGAGAGCGACGGCACGTGCCTGTTGCGGGCCGAGCAGGCGGGAACATTCAGCATTGACGAGCGACGCGAGGAAAGCATTGCCGAATCGCGGACTGGCGACATCATCCGACGGCTGGTGTTCACCCCAGAAACCCTCGAGCGCACTATGACGCTGCAGTTCTCGGTGGAGTGGAAGTAAGATACCGTCTCTGCCGGCTGGGATCGACGCATCGCGTCGACACATCCCAGCCGGCAGAGTCGGTTTTTACCGCTTTCGGGCCATTTTCGCCGCCGCCTCCGCCAGCGCCACAGCCCGCCGGCCGTTCTCCTCGTTCACCTTCCGCTGGTGCGAGGGATCGGCGAGGAATTCCAGCTGATCCCTGAGCAGATGAACCGCGGAGTTCGAATATGCTTCCTGCTTATCCGGTGTCGGCGTATAGGTCAGGCGGACTTTTGCGGTAGCTTTCCGCTGTTTTCCGCGACCTGAAACGCTTCCGGTCCCCTCGTCATACTTCTCGAGCGTCTCGATCTGCGCATCGGGACAGCATTCCTGCAGTTTTGCGAGCCCCGCATCGTCGACGACGGCATCGACGGTCATCGTCAGCGGAATCCAGCCGTCCACTCGAATATCGCCCAACTCACAGACCATTCGGTGGTCGGTGCGGTCCATCAGCGAAACCTGGTCGAATCCGTGATAGTGGCTGACGACGGCGCCGTTGCGGTATCGCAACTCGCATGTTACGCGGTCTTCCTGCGTTGTTCCTTCCCGCGTTTCCGTGTGGGAGTGGATGACCTTGCCCTCTCCCAACCAGTACGAGTACAGATCGAAGAAATGCACGCCGTGTTCGATGAAGATCCCGCCGGCGACGGCTGGGTCCCAGAACCAATGCTCGGGTCCGAGTTTGCTGTCGCCTGCGCAGTTCGTGAGTCGGGCGCTGAGCACCTTTCCCAGCACGCCGGAATCGATAACCTGCTTGACCGCTTCGGTCACCTCGTTGTAGCGGAGTACAAAGTTGACCGGCACGATCAGGTTCTTCTCTGCCGCAGCCTTGAGCATCGCGTTGGCCTGCTGCATGTTCATTGCCAACGGTTTCTCGCAAAGGACATGTTTGCCCGCCCGCACGGCCTGCATGACCAGTTCGTAGTGACTCGAAGGTGGGGTGGCGATATGCACCACGTCCACATCGTCGCGCTGGATGAGTTCGCCTCCGTCATAGTGGCCGGGTACATCGTACTTTTCCTGGAACCGCTTGACGGCCATGTGAAATGTGTCGGCCACGGCGACCAGTTTGACGCCGGGAATCTGCTGGAACGCCTGCATGGTGAATTCAGCGAAGGCACCACAGCCGATGAGTCCGAAACCGAGCGGCCTGACGTCTGCCATGAGATACTCCTTTTACTGAAAGTCTTTCCGGCCCCCATGAAAACGTAAGTTTCTTTCTTGTCTAGGTCAAGCGGTTGGCTTGACGGGCGGGGCCCGTACCTGCGATACTAAGGAACCCGTGACGCTGCGTGGTGAGCGGCGCCTGGAATGGAGCCGTTGAGCGAGTACCATTCCGACACCCACGCGGCACACTGAAATCATAGTATCGACCCGGAAGTGGATTCCATGCTCAATTTTGCCAGTAAGCTGTTTCTTAAACTCATCGGCGGATCCCGGAACGACCGGCTCGTCCGCGCGAAGCTGAAATACATCCGTGAACGCGTCAATCCTCTCGAGGAGAAGATGCGCGGCCTGCCGGACGAGGAATTTCCGAAAATCACCGAGCGTCTTCGCGAGCGACTGGACCAGGGCCAGTCCCCCGCGTCAGTGCGGGCCGAGGCGTTTGCCGCCGTCCGCGAGGCATCCCGTCGCGCCCGCAAGCACCGGCACTTCGACGTCCAGCTGGTGGCGGGAATGGTGCTGGACGAGGGCGTCATTGCCGAGGAAGCCACCGGTGAGGGCAAAACCATCGCCTGTTACCCGGCGATCTACATGGCTGCTCTGCAGGGCATGCACACCCACGTCGTGACGACCAACGATTACCTTGTCAAAGTCGGTGCGGAGTTTGCCCAGCCGATCTTCGAACTGCTGGGCCTGACCGTCGGGTACATCACCTCCGACATGCCCGCCTATGGCGCGGAGGCGGAAATCCGGCGACGGGCCTATGCCTGCGACGTCACGTACGGCATGAACAGCGAGTTCGGATTCGACTTCCTCCGCGACAACATGAAAAGCTCCGCCGTCGACCAGGTGCAGGGCGAGCTCGGATTCGCGATCATCGACGAAGTCGACTCCATCCTCATCGACGAAGCGCGGACCCCGCTGATCATCTCCGGGCCGGCCCACTCCCAGACCGATCTGTACCGCAAAGCCGATTCCATCGCCCGAGAACTCGTCCGGCGGAACAGGAACTACGACCAGGCCCAGGAGAAGGTGCAGACGCTGGAACGCCAGTGGAAGGCCTTGCAGGGAGAGGTGTCCAACGCGTCCGGCGAGAAGAAACAGAAGCTGCAGAAGGAGCTGGAAGACGTTGAAGACCAGCTTGTCCGGGCCGAGGAAGCGCGGGACAAACTGCCCAAATACTATGAGATCGAACTGGACAAGAAGAGCGTACATCTGACCCACGAGGGCATCGGCGCCGCGCAGGAAATTGCCGGCGTGGGCAGCTTCTACGTCGGGGCGAACATGGAATGGCCGCACCTGATGGAGCAGGCGATGCGGGCCCACCTCGTGTTCGAGAAGGACAAAGAATACGTCGTCCAGGACGGCAGGATCGTCATCGTCGACGAATTCACCGGCCGATTGCTCGAGGGCAGGCAGTGGTCCGACGGACTCCACCAGGCTGTCGAAGCCAAGGAAAACGTCAAGGTCAAGGAAGAGACCCAGACCCTGGCGACGGTCACCCTCCAGAATTATTTCAAGATGTACAGGAAGCTGGCCGGTATGACCGGTACCGCCCTGACCGAAGCCACTGAATTCATGAAGATTTACGGGCTGGACGTGGTGGCCGTGCCCACGCACCGCCCGGTCAATCGCATCGATCACGACGACCGCATCTATGCGGAAGTGGACGGAAAATACAACTCGATCGTCGAGGAGATCAACCGGGAGTCCAAGAAGGGTCGCCCTGTGCTGGTGGGTACGACGAGCATCGAAAAATCCGAGAAAATTTCCAACATGCTGACACGCCGCTACGGCGTGGACCACCAGGTGCTCAACGGCCGGCTGGAAAATGCCGTCCGCGAAAGCGAGATCGTCCTCAACGCCGGGCAGCAACATCCGCGGAAGAAGGATTCCAAGGAGATGGTCGGCGTGGTAACTATCGCCACCAACATGGCCGGACGCGGTACGGACATCAAGCTCGGCGAGGGCGTGGTCTTCGGCAACTGCAAGGTCCCATCGGACGAGAAAATTCGCGAACTGGGCCTGGAACCGGACCCGCTGTACCCGGCGGGCGTCAACAAGTGCTGCATGAACTGCGAGCAGTACGACCCGTCGACCAATTGCAGCCACTGCTTTAAACCCAAGATCGATTCGGATTTCCCCCAGCGCGGACGCAACGAATGCCCGGACGACGTACCGTGTGGTCTGCACGTGGTCGGGACCGAACGCCATGAGGCCCGACGAATCGACAACCAGCTCCGAGGTCGGTCGGGCCGACAGGGTGACCCCGGATCCAGCCGCTTCTTCCTGTCGTTGCGCGACGAGCTGATGGCGATGTTTGCCGGGCAGTGGACGCTCAAGGTGCTCGGCTGGCTGGGGCTGCAGGGCGACCAGGCCATCGAAGACAAACGCATCAGCAAGGGCGTCGAAAGGGCCCAGCGGAAGGTCGAGGAACGCAACTTCGAGACCCGAAAGAACCTGCTGGAATATGACGAAGTCATGGACTATCAGCGCCGGGCGTTCTATTCCCAGCGGCAGATCATCCTGGACGGTGAGGGACTGGAAACGGTCGTCCGCGAACTGGTGCATGACTCGGTCGGCGATGCGATCGAGACGTACCTGAACCCCGAGTATCGCCGCAGCAGCATCGCCGAGTATGCGCGTCAGGCGTTGCAGGTATCGGTCGACCCGCGGCAGATCCGCGGAACCAGCCCGGACGATGTGGAGTCGCTGGAGAGGTCGCTCAAGAACCGGGCCAAAGACGACGCGGCTGCCACCATCACCATCACTCTTGGCGAGTACATGGATCCCGAGGTGGACCGCAAGAACTGGGACCTGCGCGGGCTCAGCAGCTGGGCCATGAGCCGCTTCAGTGTCAACATCTCGCAGAACCAGCTCCGAAAAATGGAGCCGGAAGAAATCGAGCAGGAGCTGACCGAGCGGGCTCTGGAGAAGATCGATGAAATCCAACTGCCCGGATTGAGCCGGTACCTGGCCGAGGAGTTCCCCGCGGCATCGCTTGCCGATTGGGCGATGGCGAAGTTCGGCCTGGCAGTGAAGACAGAGGAACTCAAGGGCGAGCCGGCGGAGATCGAGAGGAAGCTGGTCGATGCCGTGGAAAACCTTTACCGGCAGCGAGAGATCGAATACCCGGTCGAGCACGCACTGGAAATGACGATGGGCGCTCACGGCCCGGAGAACGTCTACGCTCTGGAAATGCTGTCAAGTTGGGCCAACCGCAAGTATGGACTCGACACGTCAACCGAACAGTTCCAGACCATGCGTCCCAAGCAGATCCAGCAGTTGCTGCTGGCGGAGTCCGAGAAGTGGCAGGGCGACGGTTATCTGGAGAAATACCTGCAGGATGTAGTCGGCCAGGACGTTTCTACCGAGAAAGCCGTGGAATTTGCGGCAGAGCGGTTCGATACCGAACTCGATGCTGAAGAGACGGACGATGAGCCGTTCGAGACGCTCGTAGCCGCCGGCAGAAAGTTCTTCCGTCGGGAGATGACCGAACTGGAGCGGTATGTTCTGCTGCAGATCTTCGACAGCAGCTGGAAGGATCACCTGTTGAGCATGGACCACCTCAAGGGCGGCATCGGCCTGCGGGGCTATGCCGAACAGGATCCGAAGGTGGCCTACAAACGCGAAGGCTCGCGATTGTTCCACGAGATGATGGAAGGTATCCGGGACAAGGTCACCGACATGATCTTCAAGGTCAAGCTGGCCCCCGAGACGCAGGTTTCCAGTGTCTACGAAGTGACCAGTACCGTTCACGAGCAGTTGCAGGGCTATGACCACCTCTCCCAGTCGATGGAGGAGCAGGCCCAGTCGACCGAACAGACCAAGGTACAGACGATCAAACGCGATATGCCGAAGGTCGGCAGGAATGATCCCTGCCCATGCGGATCCGGCAAGAAGTTCAAGAAGTGCTGTGGAAAAGACATATAGCGGCCGGCAGATGCAGCAAATGGATTGCTTGTCAGCCGGAAAAGACAACCGGTTTCCCGGTATGCCCTCACCGTTTTCTCCTTAATGCAGGAACGAAACCATGGCAAAGGATCGTTTTCTCAGCAGATTTCTGAAGAAAAAGCAGAAGAGCGACATGCGTGAGCGGGCTCGCGAAAATCTTCCGCCGGAGGTGCTGGACGAGGAGGATGAAATTCTCGCCAACACCCCGAAGGTCGACCCGATCAAGGCCGAGAGGGAGCCGGGTAGAAACGATCCCTGCCCGTGTGGATCCGGCAGGAAATTCAAAAAGTGTTGCGGGAAAGAGGCTTAAAGCCACCGGTGGCTATCCGGAAGTTTGCCCACAGCCGTCCTGTCCATCGGTTTGGGTTGTATGGCAAAGGTGAATCCTGTACAACATTGCGAATTTGGCCGCGTCCGCTGGAGCACATACGAAGGCTAACACCGAACCCAACGAGGATTTTTCATGGCTGAAGGCAAAACCTGCAAGCTGGCACTGGAAGACGGACTGGTTTTCACGGGCACGAGTTTCGGTGCGGAAGGCACGACCGAGGGCGAAGTCGTATTCAACACCGGGATGACCGGCTATCAGGAGGTGTTGACCGACCCTTCCTACGCCGGGCAGATCGTGACGATGACCTATCCGCTGATCGGGAACTACGGCGTGAACGTCGAGGACATCGAATCTTACAGCAAAAAGGTTCAGGTTCGCGGTTTCGTCATCAAGGAGCTTTCGCCGGTCGTCAGCAACTTCCGGGCCAGTGAAGAACTCAACGACTATCTCAAGCGCGAAGAGATCATGGGCATCGCCGGTGTGGACACCCGGGCTTTGACGCGTCACATCCGGCTGGACGGCGCGATGAACGGCGTGATCAGCACCGAGATTCTCGACGACGTCGAACTGGTTCGCCGCGCCGCCGGACTGCCCAGCATGAAGGGTGCCGATTACGTCAAGGTCGTCACGCCAAACGATAGCTACCAGTGGGCCGAAGGCTACAACAGCACGTTCGCCCAAGGGCACCGTGAACACGGCGAGAAGGTCTTCAAAGTCGTCGCCATGGACTGCGGAGCGAAGACGAACATTCTGCGAAACCTCGTGGAATGCGGCTGTGATGTTACGGTGGTCCCGGCGACGGTGACGGCGGAGGAGGTTCTGAACCACAATCCCGACGGCCTGTTCGTGTCCAACGGGCCTGGAGACCCTGCCGCGGTGAAGTACACGATCGAATCTCTGCGGAAACTGGTCGGACGCGTGCCGATCTTCGGCATCTGCCTCGGGCATCAGCTGCTCGCTCACGCGGTGGGCGCCGAGACCTACAAGCTGAAATTCGGCCATCGCGGCAGCAACCAGCCGGTCCGCAACCAGGCGACCGGCAAGGTG
>JBKHHU010000219.1:0-5313 GCA_046539045.1 Phycisphaerae bacterium | reverse complement strand
GCCGGCAGGCAGGTGCAGGCAATGCCGTAGCATTGGCGAAGCAGCCGGACGCCGGGAGGCACGTTTGCAGCCGGCTGAACCGGAAAAGAGTTTTGTCACTCGCTCTAATGCATTTCCGTAGCGTACAGTTGCGGAGTGCCCGTGTCGGACAGGTTGAAGAAGATCCGCGATTCATCTCGCGACCACTGCGGATGCGAATGACAGCCGCCCTTGTGGTCGTGGCGCTCATGCCGGCCGTGGGCGAGTGTTTCCGGTTTGCCGGTGCTCAGGGCGTACAGCAGGATGGACGCTTCGTGCTCTGTCGGCGTCTCGAACGCGTCGGTTACCACGTAGGTCTGGGCACGGTTGAGGCTGGTGTGGACGCCCACGAAGTTGCGGATCATCACCTCCGGCTCGCCCGCCCCCGTCGGCGAGTACCGCATCAGGTCCTGCCCATTGTCGTGGACGACATGGGCGATCACCGACAGCCCGTCCGGTGCCCACATCGGATGGTGGCTGAACTCTCCAAGGTAGCGGATTTCGCCGCTGTCGATGTCGGCATGGATGAGCGATTTGATGCTCCGCTGCTCACCGGGCCGGCGGCAGTAGATCTCGTCGGTGAACACCACGAACAGGCTCTTTCCGCCCGGGCTGAACTTCGCGTTCATCATGTTCATGCGGGACAGGTCGATATCGGCCGGGTGCGCGTCGGCTGCCTGCTGCAGCGTGATCAAGTCGCGGAAACTGTCGTCGGCGGGATCGTAAATGCCCAGAAGCGGTCGCTGATAACGCAGGAATTCGTCCTCGCCTTCGTATGGGTTGCGGAACATCGCTGCCTTCGCGGTGATCTCGCTGAAGGAGCGGAAGTCACCGGCGACGTCCTGGTAAGAACCGTCGACCAGCGAGAGGATTCGCGTGATGTCGCTCGCGTGCCCGTGAGGCCGGAAGCAGATCGTCCGGTCGTCCAGCCACATCTGCAGCGCCCCGACGTGCCCGATCGCGCCCTGCTCGCAGCGCCCGACCACCTTCGGACCGGACCCATCGGCACCGGCGACGATCACCGACCCGCTGCCCGGGATCCCGCCGTCGAATTCGAAATAGAGCACCCGCGTCGAATCCGGCGATTCGACCGGTACGTCGTAGTATCGGTGTACGGAGGCTCCCTCGCCTCTCGAAAGCTGCTTAACCGGCCGTGTCGATTCCATGATGGTGCTCCCATATTCTGTTCCAGAGCGGCCAGGATATCACGCCTTCGCGGGTCAGGAAAGGGTGTTCAGGTCTGGCGAAACTGCTTGCGGTAGGCGCCTGGAGTTGTCTGCTCGTGCTTCTTGAACAGGCGCATCAGGTGGTGCACGCCGCTGAAACCGGACTCCACAGCCACTCGCTGCATCGCGTAGTCGGTGTCGATCAGAAGCATCTTCGCCCGTTCGACATGGGCCCGGTGGATCTCCTGTAGGATCGTTCTGTCCAGCTCGTCACGGAATCGTCGCTCCAGAGCCCGACGCCCCAGCGGAATCGCCCCGCATACATCCTCCACACTGAGCGGGTGATCGGCATGGTCGCGAATGTAGGCGACCGCGTCCTGGAGGAACGAATCCTCAGCAGCGACCCCTGCCGTGGACTCCCGCTCGACGATTCCCCGCGGACGCAGCAGCACGTCGTCGGTCTGCCTGATGCCCGCCCGGACCATCGCGACCACCAGCTCGGCCGCCTGCTCACCCCATTCCCGCTCCGGAATAGTCACTGCCGTCAGTGACGGGCTGACCGGTGTCTGGCGATCGTGCCCGCTGACAATCCCGAAGCGGCTGACCGGTTCGATGCCCATCTTCTGCACGAATTCGACCAATCCGGCAGCACAGACATCAAGTGGCACCGTCGTAGTGCGTCCGTGGCGGTATACGGAAGCCGCTTGTGGAAGGAAGGTTCCTGAGCGGTTTGTCGTCTGTCCGGAGAGACTGTGGCTTATGTCCCCTCCAGCCCCGGGATCCGCTCGTCCACCAGCGTCTCAATCCGATCACCATCGATGCGGCAGGGGCGGATCACCAACTCGCGGAATTTGTAGCCGCCGCGGATATAGCGGCACCAGATGTGATAGTCCCGCCCGGCCCACTGGAAGAAGCTGCCATGAGCATAGCGACTCAGCCCTTCGCCTTCGCCCACCGATCCGCGACACGCGTAAGGCCCCTCGATCCGGTCGGAGACGGCGTAGTCCTTGCCCCAATTGAGAAAGTACACCCCGTTCCGCTTGAACAGATAGTTCTTATCCATCCATCCCGGGGCGTCCTCCCATGCCTTACCGCGGATTTCGATCGGTCGCGGCTGGTCGGCCGGGGAGATCATGTCCTCGTTGAGCCGGATCAGGTGATAGCCGCGACTCTTCTCGCCGTAGAGCATCCATGGCGTGCGGGACGGGTCGTCATCGATCAGGATCGTCGGGTCGTGCATGGGGGCAACCAGCGGCTCGCCCAGCGGGTCGCGAAACGGTCCTTCCGGACGGTCGGCCGTCATCACGCCGATCCCCCGCGTGCGGTCGGAGAAGTACCAGTAGTATCGGCCGTCGCGCTCGGCAGCGTCGCCGGCCCAGCAGTCGGTGCTACCGGCGCCCATGTAATTGTCCGCCGGCGAGATCAGGCCCTCGGCACGCCAGTGGACCAGATCGTCCGATGAGAAAATGCGCCAGTCCCGCATCACCCAGTCACGATCGTCGGGATCCCCGTCATGCCCCGTGTAAAGATACACGCGATCGTTAAACACCCGAGCATGCGGGTCCGACAGTCCGGTGGCTTTGGCAAATGGATTCATGACGGCCAGTGTACCGCCACCTCCCAATTTTGGAAAGGCAATCCGGGCCGCAGGAGATGCACCGTCCCACGACGCTCGCCAAGGCTATTTTCTGCTTCGTCGAAACCCCATACTGTCACGGTTCCCCTTTGGCAACTACTTGGCGACGCGTCTATTTACGGCCGGGAACGTCTACCAGCGTAACTCCCCGCTACATCTCGCGGATGACGCCGATGACTACGCCTTGGATGTCGACCTGGTCGACGATGATGGGTTCGAAGTTCGGGTTTGCCGGCTGGAGGCGGATGCGGCCCTTTTCGCGGTAGAGGCGTTTGAGGGTGGCCTCGCCGTCGGGGAGGAGGGCGACGACGGTTTCGCCGTTACGGCAGGTATTGCGGCGTTCGCAGACGACGTAGTCGCCGTCGCAAATATGGTCGTCGATCATACTTACGCCGTTGACGCGCAGGACGAAGTTGCCGTCCCCCTGGGCGAACATCGTCTCCAGGTCGAGCGATTCGGAGTCTTCGATGGCTTCGATCGGCGAACCGGCGGCGATTCTGCCGACCAGCGGCAGGCGGGACGGCTTGTCATCCGGGAACTGGAACTCAGGTGATACTCTCAAAGAGCGAGCCCTGTGCTTGGCTCCCCGCTGAAGCAGGCCTTTTCTTTCCAGAGCGCCGACGTGTTCGAATACCGTGACCTTTGTCAGGCCGAGATGATCCCCGATCTCCTGCATCGTCGGGGAATAACCTTGCCGGTTTCGGTAGTCTCGAATGTACTGCAGAATTTCCAGTTGTCTCGGTGTGACGGTGTGCATCTTCGCTCTCCTTGCGTTTCGGCGAAGCGGCAATAGCGTAACCTCTGGACCGCTCCGGAGTTGTGGCCACCCGGCTATGCGGCCGATCCGATGCGGCCGTCCCCGCGGCCCGGGCAGAGGCGGTGCGATTGCGTTTGCCGGCGCGGAGTTTCTGCAGCATCATGGTCACCGCCGCCTTCAGCAGCGACGTCGACGGCTTGCTCCACTGGATGCCTTGCGGGCCGGTACTGACCAGGGGCGCCTCGAGTTTCAGCTTCCGGGCGGTCTCTGCCGGCGAGGGCTCGGGAGCTTCTTCCGGTAGCGGCTGGGCGTCGGCGGGGTAGGTACGAACGTATTCGCCACCGGGCCCGAACTGACATAACGGTATATTGCTCATCCTGACAGCCTTTCCATCGCCCGCCGTAAGTCCTTGTCGGCAGGGCGGTTCCATCCGTGAACCTCTGGTGCTCAGGCTGCTGCGGAACCTGGCCCGAAGGTATTCGGGCTTTGTTCGGATTGCAGCCTATCCTAACATCGTCCAAACGTCAAGGACGGCATCAGTCTTTTTCTTCGGTTTCTGTTAGGCGGGGCCCTGCTCGAACTCGTCCCGTCGCCCACCGCCCCCCAGCCGGTCGGGCGGGAGCCCCACATCTGGGGTAATGGCTCGCGCAGAGCGCAACCTGTTGCATTCGATGTCATCGGCCAGATCCGCGGCTCCGCTACACCATTATTCACAGGTTTTCCACAAAATATCCAGTGAACGGCAATGGCAAGCCGGAATCGCGACGCGGCCAATGGCCGGGCCTTGTTGCAAGTAATGCACAGAAGCATAGTTAGGTATGTAGCCCGGCGGAAGCAGCCTCGGGTTCAGTCCGTCCTGGCCTGCACCGGCGCATGAAGAACCGGGCCGATGGCCGTTTCTCAACGGACCAAAGACCCGGTTGTGCCTGACAAACACAGTGCGTGATAAAGCCCTCTGTGAAAGCGGCTTACATCTATTTGTCGTCGCCCTTATCCGGGCGGTAGCGGTTCTCGAGCATCTGCCGCAGATACCGGTTCTCCCGGCGGGTCGCTTCCAGATCGAACAGCAGGTACTTCAGGTGCAGCTGAAGCTGGTCGAACGCCTCGTTGAGCGTCGCGGTGCGTCCTGTGGGGTGCGAGGTGTAAACTCCGTCACTGGCGGAGGTTGCGTTATCCTTCTTCTGGCCGAACGCAGGATGGTTGTTCAGTTCCTCCGACAGTTCCAGAAGCCGTTCTGTGATTACCGCCTCTTTCATGGCAGCCTCCCTCATGGTCACAACTTGATTAAGTATACGCACAAGGTCCTCCTGGGACCTTGGAATTTACCTGAAGCAATCGCGGTGCCAAAGCCGTTCTCTGCCTGCCCTGCCGACGACGGGTTGTAAACCTCTGCAAATAACATCTTTAGCGTCGCAAAAGCCTCATGTTAACCCGCGTAAGTTGTTCCGAGTGTGCAGGCGTGTTGCGTGCCGGCAACATATCGCCGGGGCCATTCAGGGCGAGCCGGTCGAAAACCTGTAACTACCGTGGTGCGTGGCAATAGGGTGCATGTTGCACTAAGGCTACGCGTTGACGAAACGCAACAATCGGCTTTTGCCGTGCTTCTGACGCCGATATGTTAGACAACGCCCCTCCGCCTGCGTTAGGAGACCAACCCCCGGCCGGGAAGGAAATTTCTGCCGTCTTGCATCCGCCCCTTCCGACGGGCAGAATAACCGAAACTCCCGACCCGGCCG